>JBDSLV010000127.1:0-3037 GCA_039916205.1 Mesorhizobium sp.
GATACCGCCAATGCCGATGAAATGCACAAGGCCGATCGTTTGCGGCATCTTCATGCGTGCGTTTCCTTCCTGAATTCCGAAACGGTCTTTTTCGCCGCAATAGCCTCTGTCAGGTCGGCAAGCAACCGCGCGGCGTCGGGCCTGCCCACGGACTTCGCTCCCGCTGCCATCGCCACCAGCCGCTCCGGATCATCCATAAGCCCGCCGATCAAAGCCGCTATGCGTTCGGGTGAAAGCGAAGACTGCGCGTACACCTCGCCACCGCCTGCCGCCGCGAGCGCGGCCGCATTGGCAGCCTGGTCATGGTCAAGCGCATGCGGATAAGGCACCAGCAGCGCCGGGCGTCCGATGACGGCAATCTCCGAGACGGTGGAGGCGCCGGAGCGCGACATCACCAGATGCGCCGCAGCGATGCGCGCAGCCATATCGGTGAAGAACGGCGAGACCTGTACGTCGACGCCAAGTGCCGCATAGGCGGCCTTCACCCGCGCCACGTCGTCGGCGCGGGCCTGCTGCGTGATCACGAGCCGCTTGCGCTGTGCATCCGACAGCAGCGCGATTGCCGCCGGCACAGCATCGGAAAAGAACTGCGCGCCCTGGCTGCCGCCGAACACCAGCAGGCGGAACGTCTGTTCACCGCTTGAGGGGGCATAGGGCGTCTTGGCCGCCTCCAGCACCTGCGGCCTGACCGGATTGCCTGTCGTCACCGTCTTGGCGCCGGCCGCACTCGTGTCTTCCGGCAGGAAGCCGCCGGCGATCGCATCAACGCGCCCGGCCAGCGCCCGGTTGGCGCGTCCCATGACCGCATTCTGCTCGTGGACCAGCGTCGGCACCTTGCGCCGCGTCGCCGCGTAAAGCGGCGGCAAGGTCGGGTAGCCGCCGAAGCCGACAACGGCATCGGGTTTGATCCTTCGGATAATGGCGGATGCCTGGCGCACCCCGCTCCAGATTTTCCAGAAGGCGGCGAGCACGGCAATCGGGTTTTTCGAACCCAGTGTCGCCGACTGGATCGGATGGACGGCAGCAGCTGGAAAATGGCCGGCAAAACGCTCGGCGCGGTCGTCGGTGGCAAGATGCACCTTCCAGCCGCGCTCGTTCAGTTCATGCGCCAGCGCCTCGGCCGGGAACAGATGCCCGCCGGTTCCGCCAGCCGCGAGAAGGATGACCCCCTTGGACATCCAGCCTCATTCCGCCGGCATGGCGCGTTGCGACAGGGCAAAGCCCATCTGCTTGCGCTTTTCCGGCCGCTTGCGCGTCAGCGCCAGCACCATGCCCATCGAGATGGCGATGGCGATCTGCGAGGAGCCGCCATAAGAGATAAAGGGCAGCGTCATGCCCTTGGCCGGCACCAGTTGCAGGTTGACGCACATGTTGATGACGGACTGCAGGCCGAAGACGGTGACAAGGCCGCCGACCGCATAACGGGTGAAATCGTCCTGCTCCTTCAGCGCCGAGTTGAGGCCGCGCAGCACGATGAAGGCAAAGATCGACATGATGAAGAAGCACATGATCAACCCGAACTCTTCGCCCGCGACCGAGAAGACAAAGTCGGCGTGGCTGTCCGGGATGACCCGCTTCACCGTGCCTTCGCCCGGCCCGACGCCGAACCAGCCGCCATTGATCAGCGCCTCGCGGCCCATGTCGACCTGGAACGTGTCACCCTCGCCGGTCAGGAACTTGTCGATGCGCAGGGCAACGTGCGGAAACACGGAATAAGCGGCGAACACGCCGCCGACGCCGGCGCCGCCAAGCGCCATGATCCATAGCCATGGCAGGCCCGCCATGAAGAACATCACACCCCAGGTGCCGGTGATCAGCATGGTCTGGCCGAGATCCGGCTGCGCCACCAGCAGCGAGACGACCAGCGCCAGCAGCATCATGGCGAACAGGTTGCCCGGAATGTCTGGCTGGCGCTTGTGCTCGGCGAACAGCCAGGCGCACATGATGACGAAGGCGGGCTTGAGGAACTCGGACGGCTGGATCGACAGGCCGGCAAGCGACACCCATCGCCGCGCACCCTTCACCTCGACGCCGATGTAGAGCACCGCCACCATCAGCACCAGCATGATGCACAGCATGACCAGCGCCATGCGCCGGATCTGCCGGGATTCAAGGAAGGAAACGGCCAGCATCACGCCAAGTGCTGGCACGGTGAAAATGATCTGCCTTGTGGCGAAGTGGAAACTGTCGAGGCCGATGCGCTCGGCCACAGCAGGGCTCGCCGCGAAGGACAGGATGATGCCAAGCCCCATCAGCGACAGGAACGCCGCCAGGAACCAGCGATCGATCGTCCACCACCAGGTTGCTACCGGGCTTGTGTCGAGACGGCTCTGCATTATCGTGCCCCTCCGATGGGTTTCACACCCTCGATAGCATTCGCAGCTTGCCTGAAGGCTTCGCCGCGAACTTCGAAATTCTTGAACTGGTCAAAGCTGGCGCAGGCCGGCGACAGCAGCACCACGACCTCGCCGCTGTCATCCTTGGCCGCATCGCGCGCGGCATGTTCGACCGCGGCAGCCAGCGTGCCCGATATCTCGTAAGGCACCGCCTCGCCCAGTGTCGCCGAAAAGGCTGGCGCCGCCTCGCCGATCAGGTAGGCCCTGGCAATACGCGGGAAGAAGCCGCGCAACGGCTCGATGCCGCCTTCCTTGGGCAGGCCGCCGGCGATCCAGTAGACGCGCGGAAAGCTCGACAACGCGGGCGCCGCCGCGTCGGCATTGGTTGCCTTGGAATCGTTGACGAACAGCACATGGTCCTTGCGGCCCACCTGTTCCATGCGGTGCGCCAGGCCAGGGAAGCTTTCCAGCCCGGACTGAATCTCGCCAAGGTCGAGCCCGACCTTGAGACAGGCGGCGGCAGCCGCAAGCGCGTTCTGCGCGTTGTGCTGGCCACGCAGCGAACCGATGCCTTCGAGAAAGGCGACGCGGCTGTAGCGGCCGTGCACGGCTTCCATCAGATCGCTGCCGTCGGCGAAATAGCCATCGGTCAGCGGCAGGCGCTTGGAGATGCGGATGACGTGCCGCCCTGCCCGCTCCAG
>JBDSLV010000128.1:0-8944 GCA_039916205.1 Mesorhizobium sp.
ATTGCGGGGAGGTCGACGAAATCATCGCCCAGGCCGACGCTGCCTGCTATGCCGCCAAGGCAGCCGGGCGAGGCTGTGTTTCGGTGGCACCGAACAAGAAGGCGACAGCAGGCAAGCAGGACATCGAGACGCCCAAGCCGCTGGCCGCGGCGTCCTGAGTTCCGGATAAAAGGATCAACGCGTCGGGACGGGGTGTTCGCCGCGATAGTCGTAGAAGCCGCGCCCGGTCTTGCGGCCGAGCCAGCCAGCCTCGACATATTTCACCAGCAACGGGCACGGTCGGTATTTCGAATCCGACAATCCGTCATGCAGCACCTGCATGATCGACAGGCAGGTATCGAGGCCAATGAAATCGGCCAGCTGCAGCGGCCCCATCGGATGGTTGGCGCCGAGCCGCATGGCGGTGTCGATGGCATCAACCGAGCCGACACCCTCGTAAAGCGTGTAGATCGCCTCGTTGATCATCGGCAGCAGGATGCGGTTGACGATGAAGGCCGGAAAATCCTCGGAGACAGTGATCGTCTTGTCGAGCTGCTTCACATAGGTTTTCGCGGCTTCGAAAGTCTGGTCCTCGGTGGCGATGCCGCGTACCAGTTCGACCAGCTTCATCAGCGGGACCGGGTTCATGAAATGTATGCCGATGAACCGCTCGGGCCGGTCGGTCTGCGCGGCAAGCCGGGTGATCGAGATCGACGAGGTGTTCGTCGCCAGGATGGCTTCGGGGTTAAGCTGCGGGCAAAGCTGGGCGTAGATCTTGCGCTTGACCGTTTCATCCTCGGTCGCAGCCTCGATCACGAGATCGGCGCCAGCAAGGTCCGCCATGGAGGGTGCCGCTGAAATACGCGCTATCGCATCGTTGCGGATCTTTTCGTCAAGTTTGCCGGAGCCCACCTGGCGGGCCATGTTGCCACTGATCGTGGCGATGCCCTTTTCAATGCGGTCGGGCGAAATGTCGTAGATCAGGACCTTGAAGCCTGAAAGCGCGGAGACATGGGCGATACCGCCGCCCATTTGGCCCGCGCCGATGATGCCGATCGTCTCGATCTTGCTCATTCCACCAGATCCCGTCTGGAGCATTTTCCGCTTGAAACGCGAAATGCTCCATTTTTTGTTTTCCCGCAATTCCGGACGCAAAACCACTGCGCACTTTTGCTGGAGCAGCTTTGGCCTTGTGGCCTGCTTTTTGTGCAGTGCAAACTAAAAGGGCGGGGCGACTTCGTCTACCCCACCCTTCACTATTTAATACGCTTAGGCAGAAAGCGTCAAAGCGCCTTTTGCAGTTCCGGCAGAATGACGAAAAGGTCGCCGACGAGGCCGTAGTCCGCGACCTGGAAGATAGGCGCTTCCTCGTCCTTGTTGATGGCGACGATGACCTTGCTGTCCTTCATGCCGGCGAGATGCTGGATCGCGCCGGAGATGCCGACGGCGATGTAGAGGTCGGGAGCGACCACTTTGCCGGTCTGGCCGACCTGCCAGTCGTTCGGGGCGTAGCCAGCGTCGACGGCTGCGCGGGAGGCACCGACAGCAGCGCCGAGCTTGTCGGCAACGGGGAGGATGACCTCCTGGAATTTCTCCGAGGAGCCCAGTGCGCGGCCGCCCGAGATGATGATCTTGGCCGAGGTCAGTTCCGGACGGTCGGTCTCGGAGAGCTTGTTCTCGACAAAGGTCGACAGGCCGGGATTGGCGGCGGCCTTGACGGTTTCGACGGCGGCCGAACCGCCTTCCGGGGCTGCCTGGAAGGAGGCGGTTCGCACGGTGATCACCTTCTTGGCGTCAGTCGACTGCACCGTCTGGATGGCGTTGCCGGCATAGATCGGCCGCTTGAACGTGTCGGCCGAGACCACTTCGATGATCTCGGACACCTGGGCGACGTCGAGCAGGGCGGCCACGCGCGGCGCGACATTCTTGCCCGACGACGTTGCCGGCGCGATGATCGTGTCGTAGGCGCCGGCCAGCGAGACGACGAGTGCCGCCATTGGTTCGGCAAGACGCTCGGTCAGTTCGTCGGCTTCGGCCAACAGCACCTTGCTGACGCCCTTGAGCTTGGCGGCAGCATCGGCAGCCGGCTTGGCGCCCTTGCCCGCAACCAGCACATGCACGTCCGAACCGATCTGGAGCGCGGCCGAAAGCGCCTTGGCGGTCTGGTCGGAAAGCGTTGCGTTGTCGTGTTCGGCGATGAGGAGAATTGCCATTTTATCTGTTCCTTTCCGATCGCTTACAGCACGCCGGCTTCGTTCTTGAGCTTGTCGACCAGTTCGGCGACGCTCTTGACCTTGACGCCCGCCTTGCGGCCGCTCGGCTCCTCGGTCTTGATGACCTTGAGGCGCGGCTTGACGTCGGCGCCGTAGTCGGCCGGGCTCTTTTCGTCGAGCTGCTTCTTCTTGGCCTTCATGATGTTGGGCAGCGAAGCATAGCGCGGCTGGTTGAGGCGAAGGTCGGCGGTGACGATTGCCGGCATCTTCAGTTCCACCGTCTGCAGGCCGCCGTCGACTTCGCGCGTTACCTTGGCCTTGTCGCCATCGATCACCACCTTGGAGGCGAAGGTGCCCTGGGCCCAGCCCAGCAGGGCGGCCAGCATCTGGCCGGTCTGGTTGGAATCGTCGTCGATCGCCTGCTTGCCGAGGATGACAAGGCCGGGCTGTTCAGCATCGACGACGCCCTTCAGCACCTTGGCGACGCCGAGCGGCTCGGTCTGTTCGTCGGTCTTGACCAGAATGGCGCGGTCGGCGCCCATGGCGAGCGCCGTACGCAAGGTCTCCTGCGCCTGCTGCGGGCCGATCGAAACGACGATGATTTCTTCCGCCTTGCCGGCCTCTTTCAGCCGGATCGCCTCTTCAACCGCGATCTCATCGAACGGGTTCATCGCCATCTTGACGTTGGCCAGTTCAACCGCTGAACCATCAGCCTTGACGCGAACCTTGACGTTCGCATCGACAACCCGCTTCACGGGCACAAGGATCTTCATTTGCCTGTCACCTCTTCACGCTAGTTGGGCGCGCTATAACAGCCCGCGCCCCTTCTGAGTTGTCGAAAGCCGACATTCCTGACTGAATTCCGGCCAGACGGAATTCTGGCCGGATGGAAATTCTGGTCTTTGACCGCCTTGGGCTGCGACGGAGACGTTTCCGTAGTTGTGGTAACCTCGCACGTCAATACGCTGAAAGCTGCTCAAATCGGTTCAGTTCGGGCCAGAAGGATTTCCTCTGCCCCAGCGCGCCGTCGTGGCTGGCGGTTCAGGCGCCGCCGGTTCAGCGGCAACCGGTGGCTGGTCAGGGGCGGGAGCCACGGCATCCTCGTCCGCGCCGGCAAACAGCGGCACGCCTCGGCTGCGCAGCACCAGCACCAGCACCGCACCCGCCATGATGCCGCCGATGTGACAGGCCCAGGAAATCTGGTCCTCGCCACCGGCGGCGAACATCACGACCTGGAACAGCACCCACAGGACAAGCGGGATAAAGGCCGGGATGCGCAGCGGAATGCGGGCAAAGGCGAGCACCCAGACTTTCACCCTGGGATAGAGGATCAGATAGGCGACCACGACGCCGGCGATGGCGCCGGACGCACCAATCAGCGGCGCCTGCGAGTCCCAGGCGACCAGGCCCTGGAAGGCGGCGCCGGCAATCGCGCACAGCAGATAGAAGATGAGGTAGCGGATGTGGCCGAGCGCATCCTCGACATTGTCGCCGAAAACCCACAGGAACAGCATGTTGCCGCCGAGGTGGAATATATCGGCATGCAGGAAGGAATAGGTGACGTAGCTGAGGCTCTCCGGGATCACCACGAAGCGTGGGTCGAGCTCAGCCGTGTTGTGGACGACGGACGGGATGAAACCAAGGCCGAGCACGGCTGCGTTGGAGAACTGTTCGCCGCCAAGCGCGGTGGCGAAATAGACCAGGGCGTTGACCACGATCAGGCCGATCGTGACATATTGCAGGCGGATATGGCGCAGCCTGTTGGTGTCATAAAGCGGGATGAACATTGGTGCCGGCCCCCTCCCGCCCTGGCAAAATCAGCGGTTCTTGCCGGGAACCCATAACACGTCGGCGTTTCCGTTGTCATTGACCGCCCGGGCCGCGACAAACAGGAAATCCGAGACCCGGTTGATGTATTTCAGCCCGTCGCGGTTGACGTGTTCGCTTGTATCCTGTGCCAAGGCAACCATCAGCCGTTCGGCCCGCCGCGCCACGGTGCGGGCGAGGTGAAGTGCCGCCGCCGCCGGCGAGCCGCCGTTCAGCACAAAGGACTTGAGCGGCTGCAGATCCTTGTTGAGGGCATCGATATCGTGCTCGACGCGGTCGGTTTGCGTAGCCACTATGCGCAGCGGCTCATAGCCGAGCGGCTTGCCGTCGTCCGGCACGGCCAGGTCGGCGCCGAGGTCGAAGAGATCGTTCTGGATACGGGCGAGCATGGCGTCGATCGCCGGATGAGCTGTCTCGGTGTGGACGCGCGCCATGCCGATGCAGGCATTGGCTTCGTCGACCGTGCCGTAGGCGTCGACCCGCAGATCGGATTTCAGCCGCCGTTCGCCGGTGCCAAGGCCGGTGGTGCCGTCGTCGCCGGTGCGGGTGTAGATCTTGTTGAGCTTGACCATGCTTTTGCCGCCGTTATTTGCGGGTGAAATACACGGCGGCCAGGATCAGCACCAACGCCAGGAATTGCAACAGGACGCGGGCCTGCATCAGCTTGTTGGAGGTCACGCCGGAGCCGCCGCGCATCATGTTGATGAGGCCTCGGACCAGCACGATCACCACGGCGACCATGACCAGGACGGCGAGGATGTTGAAGACGGTTGCCATGGTGTGTTTCCAGTTTGTTGGTTCAGGCGCGTTTAGCAAGGAAGCGGTAGAGCATCGATGCTGGCAAGATGCGTTTGAGCATCGCACCGATCCTAGCCGGCACTGTTACCACATAGTGAGGGCGCGGGCGCCGCGACAGAAGTGCATGGCGCAAGACCGCATGAACCGCTTCCGGCCCCGGTTTCAGCCATGATTTGCTGCCGCCCGCGTGCATCCTTTGCAGTTGCGCCTCGTATTCTAGGCGGTGGACGGAGTTCTCGTGATCGATCTTCTCCAGGAACCAGGGCAGCGCATTGCTGGCGATCTTCGATGTCACCGGCCCAGGCTCGATCAGCGAGACATGGATGCCGCTGCCAAAAAGTTCCTGGTGCAGGCACAGCATCAGGCCCTCCAATGCGTGTTTCGATGCCGAATAGGCGCCGCGAAAACGCACCGGCGTCAGGCCGAGGATTGAGGAGCAGTGGATGATACGGCCGTGCCCCTGGCGGCGCATCACCGGCACGACACGACGGGTCAGGTCATGCCAGCCGAAGAGGTTCGCCTCGAATTGCTGCCTTAGTGCCGCCACGGGCAGATCCTCGACCGCGCCCGGTTGCGCATAGGCGCCGTTGTTGAACAGGGCGTCAAGCCTTCCATCGGTCCGCTCGAGCACGGATGCAATCAACGTCTCGATGGAGTGAGGCTCGGTGTAGTCGAGGTAGAAGGCCTCGATGCCGTCGGCTTCAAGCGCGGCTATGTCCCCTGGCTTTCGCGCGGTGGCAAAGACGCGCCAGCCTTCCGCTTTGAGCGCCCGGGCACAATATGCGCCTATGCCGGAGGAAGCGCCGGTGACAATCACGGTGCGCAACTCTTGCGCTGGAGAATTCGTGGTTTGACCAAGGGTTGCCATTTGCCGCATTCACTTCCCATATTCGCGGCGTCGAGACAATCGAAGGGAGCACGGCTTCTTGTTGCGGAACATTGTCGCCCTGCGCCGCGTGCTCTACGACGCGCTAGGCCATTTCAACACCGACGACGGCTGGGCGATGGCCAGTCATCTGGCGATCACCGCGCTGATGGCGCTGTTTCCGTTCCTGATCTTCGCCACGACGCTGGCGAGCTTTCTCGGTGCGCAGGCCTTTGCGCAAACCGCCGTGCATCTCGTCTTCGACACCTGGCCGGAGCAGATCGCCAAGCCGATCGCGCGCGAGGTGCTGAACGTGCTGACCGTCAGGCGCTCGGACCTGTTGACCTATGGCGTGCTGCTGGCGGCCTATTTTGCCTCGAATGGCATCGAGGCGCTGCGCACCTCGCTCAACCGGGCTTATCGTGTCACCGAGACGCGCGGCATCATATATCGCCGGGTGCAGAGCCTTTTCTTCGTGTTGATCGCCACGGCCGGCTTCCTGGCGATCAGCGTGCTGCTCGTCTTCGCGCCCTTGCTGGCGCGGCTGGCCGAGGCGCATTTCGAGTGGATAAAGCCCTATACGGGCACGATCACGCTGTGGCGCTACGTCATCGCCTCGGCCGTTATCGTCGGCGGGCTGTTTTCGGTGCATTACTGGCTGCCGGCGGGCAAGCGCCGTTTCGTCTCGCTTGTCCCCGGCATCATCTTCACGCTCGCCGCATGGCTGATCGGCTCAACCATATTCGCCACCTATCTCGACCATTTCTCGTCTTATGTGACGACCTATGCCGGTCTGGCGTCGATCATGATCGCGGTGGTCTTCCTCTACATCGTCTCGGCGATCTTCATCCTTGGCGGCGAGTTCAATGCCGCGATCAGCCGTTATCTGGAGGCGAGGGCAAGAGTGGGGTAAGCCCGGTTGGGGATCATGCCTTGGCTGGCCGCGCGGTGGCCAGCGCGACGCCGAATGTGGTGATCGCCATGCCGACGATCTGAAGCGCATTGAGCTGCTCATTGAAAAGCGCCCAGGCGATTATCGCGGTCACCGCAGGCACCAGATAAAACAGCGAGGCGACCTTCGACATCTCGCCGTCGCGGATCATCACCATCAGCAGGAAGATGGCGCCGACCGACAGAACCAGCACCAGCCATGCCATGGCGAAGATCAGTTCACCGTTGATGATGACCGTATGCGTCTCGAACGCCAGCGACGCCAGGAGCATCACCGCCGCGCCGCCGACATATTGCCACATGGTCGCCGACACGAGATCGCCACGCGAAGCGAAGCGCTTTTGCCAGATGGTGCCGGCGGCCATGCCGAGCACCGAGATGAGCGAGGCGATGAGCGTCGCGGCGGTGACGCCGCCGCCGAGCGCGCCAAGTTTCGGCCATAGCACGATGACGACACCGAGCAGACCGACGGCAAGGCCCGCCCAATGGCGCGGCAGGATGGCCTCGCCGAGGAATTTGCCGGCGAGCACCGCCGTGATCAGCGGCTGCAGCCCGACGATCAGCGCCGAAAGTCCGGCGGGCATGCCCCTGTGGATGGCCCAGAACACCGCGCCGAGATAGATGCCGTGCATCAATATGCCGGCGACGATGGCATGCAGTGCCTGTTCGCGCGTGGCTCTCTTCGAGCCCAGCACCACCGTCAGCACGGCAAACAGAGCCGCCGCGAGGACAAACCGCGCGGCGAGGAACGTAAAAGGTTCCGCCCACGGCATGGCATAGCGCGCGCCAATGAAGCCGGTCGCCCACAAGACAACGAATGTGGCGGGGATGAAGCGCTTGACGCTGTGCATTTCCGGCACCGCCTGTGTTGGATGGAGATTGACCGAACTGACCGTCTAGAGTGGTTCAGCCGTCCAAGCAAAGCGAAACCATTGATCCATACTCACCGAGGTTGAATACGGCGGCCCGGCTCAGATCGACGCATGCAGATCTCCGGGGCCGCCGAACCATCGTGCCGCCGCCCGCGCGGCGTCCTCAAGGTCAGGATCGGCCTCGGCGGCCCAGGCGACAACGCCATCGGGGCGCAGGAGCACGGCGCTCAGGCCCAGCCGATCCATGACGTCGCTCGCGACATACGCGATTTGACCGCTCCGGCGCGTTGCAAGCGTCTGAAGCGGCGCACGGGCGTCAAAGTCCAGCAGCAGACCTTTGCCTGTCTTGAGGAGATCGCCGAGCTTCGTCCCGTCAGCCAGTTCGAAGTCGGGAGCGCTGCGGCCCACCAGCGGATGGCCGCCGCCAAGATCATAGCGCAGGGAAACACCCCATACGCGCTCGGCGAAATATGTCGCGCCGTCACGGGTGTCGATAAGGTCGCGGACAATGGCTTCGAGCGCACGCGAGCTCCGGCTTGGCCGCATGAGTGCGACCTGGGCGCGCGACCAGTCGAGAACCTGTGCTCCGACCGGATGCCGTTCACTGAAATAGCTGTCGAGCAGCCCGGCCGGCGCGTCGCCACGGATTGTGGCAGCCAGTTTCCAGCCCAGGTTCATGGCGTCGCCAAGACCGAGGTTGAGCCCCTGGCCGCCCAGGGGAGAATGGATGTGCGCCGCGTCGCCGGCGAGCAGCACCCGGCCCATGCGGTAGGCGGTCGCCTGGTAAGCGCGGTCCGTCCACGTCGTGGCAAGCGTAAGGGCCGTCACGGTGACATCAGTGCCGGAGATATGGCGCAGCACCGCCTGTACGTGCTCGAGTGTGATCGGCTGGGTTCGGTGAAAAGCGCCGCCGTCGAAATCCACCATCGCGATCGTCCCGGGCTTCTGGAAAGTGTACATGCCCGTCGGCGTGTAGTGACGGCCCGGATTGAGCTTCTCCGGATCAGCCATCTCCACTTCAACGGAATAGCCGGTGAATTCCGGGTCTGTACCAACGAATTCGAAGCCGGCTGCCTTGCGAACCGTGCTGCGGCCGCCATCACAACCGACGAGCCAACGCCCGCGAAATGTCTCGCCGCCGGCGCGAATGGTCACGTCCTGGTCGGTCTCTTCGAAGTCTTCGACGCCAAGGCCGCGCCTGATCTCGACACCCATCGCGCCTGCGAGGGCGGCAAGGACGGTTTCGAGGTGTTCCATCTCGACCGCCATGTTGGTGGCCGCCGGGCTTGGCAGACGATATGGCCACGTCGTGGTATCGATGTTGTCGTGGAAGAACTGGATGCCGGCGAAATGGCCGCCGGGGCGGCGCGTCTGCTGCATCCAATGCGCGGCCGACGAAGCGCTGCCGGTGCCATCCTTCTCGCGTTGCGGCGGCGTGA
>JBDSLV010000129.1:0-5117 GCA_039916205.1 Mesorhizobium sp.
TGTCATTGCCGCTTGCAGGAACGGAGGGCGGCGGCTATAAGCCCGCGGTCTGGTCACGGAGTGTAGCGCAGCCTGGTAGCGCACCTCGTTCGGGACGAGGGGGTCGCAGGTTCAAATCCTGCCACTCCGACCAGAAAAAACAAGCACTTGGCCGCTTGTTTCTCCCGAAATCCCTCCAACGGAAACCAACCTCTGACGAGGGGAAAACACCCGCTGGGTAAACGGGGCTTAAAGGCTTATCTGGTAGCCGTCAGGTCGCAACCGCCTGAGTTGCGGTTCCAACTGCTGGGAGTTTTGCAGTCTTGCCCTTGACGATCGTTGGCGAAGCTCGGCCCAACACTTTCGAGTTCGAAACCTCGGCGCTGATCAAGGCGTCCGGCTTTCGCGAATATGATGCGCGCTGGTGGTTTGGTCATCCGGGCTCGGGGCAATTGCCGGAACTCAACCTGATCGGTGTCCAGGCACTCGGCATGGGTCTCGGCACTTTGATCCACCGGCTGGGAGCCGGCCCCGACATCGTCACCGGGCATGACTTCCGCTCCTACTCGCTCGCCATCAAGCTGGCTCTGGTGTCCGGCCTGATGGCCGCCGGCGCGCGGGTGAAGGATATCGGCCTGGCTCTGTCGCCGATGGCCTACTTCGCCCAGTTCGCGCTCGACACACCCTCCGTCGCCATGGTGACCGCCTCGCACAACGAGAACGGCTGGACCGGCGTGAAGATGGGCGCGGCGCGGCCGCTGACCTTCGGTCCGGAGGAGATGAGCGCGCTGAAGGCGATCGTATTGGCTGGCGATTTCGATCTTGCCAGCGGTGGCACCTATGAGTTCATTCCGGGCTTTCGCGAGACCTATCTCCAAGACCTGACAGCCGGCAAACGCATCACCCGCAAGCTCAAGGTCGTGGCGGCCTGCGGCAACGGCACCGCCGGCGCTTTTGCGCCACAGGCGCTGGAAAGCATCGGCTGCGAGGTGATCCCGCTGGATGTCGAGCTCGACCATACTTTTCCGCGCTACAACCCCAATCCGGAGGACATGCGAATGCTGCATGCGATCCGCGACAAGGTGCTGGAGACTGGCGCCGACGTTGGGCTTGGTTTCGACGGCGATGGCGACCGCTGCGGCGTCGTCGACAATGAAGGCAACGAGATCTTTGCCGACAAGGTCGGCGTCATGCTGGCGCGGGATATTTCGCGGCTGCATCCCGGCTCCACCTTCGTCGTCGACGTCAAGTCCACCGGCCTGTTCAACACCGATGCCGAGTTAAAGGCCAATGGCGCGGTCACCGATTACTGGAAGACGGGTCATTCCTACATCAAGCGGCGCGTTGCCGAACTCGGCGCCATCGCCGGCTTCGAAAAGTCTGGTCACTTCTTCTTCAACCCGCCAATCGGCCGCGGCTATGACGATGGCCTGGTGACCGCGATCGCCATTTGCCAGATGCTTGATCGCAATCCGCAACGCTCGATGGCTGACCTTTACCGTGCCTTGCCGTTGACCTTCGGCACGCCGACCATGTCGCCGCATTGCGACGACGCGTTGAAATACGGTGTGGTCGAGCGTGTGGTCTCTGACTTTCAGGCGATGCGAGAGAGCGGCGCGGCCTTCGCCGGCCAGAAGATTGTCGATCTGATCACGGTCAATGGGGTCCGTGTCGTTGCCGAGGATGGCACCTGGGGCCTGGTTCGGGCCTCTTCGAACAAGCCTGAGCTTGTCGTCGTGGTCGAGAGCCCGATATCGTCAAAGCGTCGGCGTGAGATGTTCGAGGGCGTCGACGCGGTGCTGCGCCGCAGCCCGGAAGTTGGCGCCTACAACCAGACCTTCTAGAGCATGGGAAATTCATGACCGAACGGATCGTCAGTTTTGTCATGAGCGGCGGCGTTGGCTCACGGCTGTGGCCGCTGTCGCGAGAGGACAACCCCAAGCAGTTTCATGATTTCTCCGGCGACGGCTCGATGCTGGCCAAGACCTTGCAGCGCTTGGTCGCGCGGCCAGCTGGTCAAACGCCGATCTTCCTCATTGCCGCCGAGCGCCACGCGGACCGGGTCCATGCCGACCTTGCCGGCATTGAACTGTCCGGCGGTGGCCCGCTGTTCGAACCGACCGGCCGCAACACCGCCGCCGCTGTTGCGCTGGCGACGTTGCGCACGCTGTCCGAATTCGGCGACAGCCTGGTGCTGGTGGTGCCTTCCGACCATGAAATCTCGACGCCCGGGCAATTCTGGCAAAGCGTCGAGAACGGCGTCGCAGCAGCGCGTGCCGGCCGGTTGGTGGTGTTTGGCATCAAGCCCAGCCAGCCCGAAACAGGCTATGGCTATATCGAAGTGGCTGGCGAAAAGGGCGGCGTTCACGACGTGTCGCGCTTTGTCGAGAAGCCTGACCTTGCGACGGCACAGAGCTATGTCGCCGCCGGCAATTTCTACTGGAACACCGGCATCTTCCTGTTTCGTGCCAGCGCCATGCGCGATGCCTTCCTGGCTTTCCAACCCGACATCTGGACCGCCACTGAGCTTGCCTACAAGGCCGCGACGAGTGACTTGTCCGGGCTCTACATGCCGCTGGAGTTGTATGCCGCCATCCCCTCGAATTCGATCGACTACGCCATCATGGAGCGTGCCAGGGAGATAGCCATGGTGCCGGCTGGTTTTCGCTGGAACGACCTCGGTTCCTGGCAGTCGTTGCTCGATGTCGGTCCTTCCGATGGTCAAGGCAACGTCATCGTTGGGGACGTCGTCGCCATCGATTGCGAGAACTCATACATCCGCAGTGACGGTCGCCTCTTGTCCGCCATTGGCCTCAGGGACGTCGCCATCGTCTCGACCGTGGATGCGACCTTCGTTGCCCCGGTCAGCCATAGCCAGCACGTCAAGAAGATCGTCGAGCAGCTGGAAAAGAGCGGTCGGCTGGAGACCCGGTTCACGCCGGCGCATGACCGCGTCATTGAAAGCGGCGCCTGGCGCCGGCGCGTTCATCACTGGTTGTTCCAGGAAACGCTGCCACTGTGGTCGACGGTCGGTGTCGATGAGCGGCACGGCGGCTTCCACGATGCGCTGGGCTTCGATGCCGCGCCGCTGTTGAAGCCAAAGCGCATGCGCACCCAGGCGAGGCAGGTCTATGCCTTCGCCGTTGCCAAGGCGCGTGGCTGGGATGGTCCAGCTGATCGCCTGATCAGCCATGGCATCGAGTTCATGGCCAGAAACGGTCGCACGGAAAGAGGCGGCTGGGCGCGGACGCTCAATGTCGATGGCAGCGTCGTCGATGCCACGGAGGATGCCTACGATCATTCCTGCGTGCTGTTGGCACTGGCACACGCTCACATATCGGGCAATCCGGATGCGTTGAAACTTGGCGAGGAGACTTTTGCGTTCCTCGACGCTCATCTCGAGGATCGCCGCATGACGGGTTTCCTCGAGACGTCGGCGGGTGAAGGCGAGCGGCGTTCGAACCCGCATATGCATTTGCTCGAAGCCTTCCTCGCCTGGCATCAAGCGACAGGCGACCGCTCCTATCTTCGGCGCGCCGCTCGTATCATCGACCTCTTCCGCAGCCATTTCTTCGACCCGGAAAGCTGGACGCTGGGCGAGTTCTTCGATGGCGAATGGAAACCGGCGCGTGGCGACAAGGGCCAATGGACCGAACCCGGCCATCATTTTGAATGGGCATCATTGCTGGTCGACTTCGCCGGGCGCAGCGGCCAGACCGAGTTGAACGGCTTTGCCAGAAAGCTCTATGCGTCAGCGATCGCCAATGGGCTCAACCGCGCGACAGGTCTTGCCTATGGCGCGGTCTCACGCCAGGGCCTGCCACAGGACCTGATATCACGCAGCTGGCCGCAGGCCGAGGCGATCAAGGCGGCGATCGCACTGGACGGATCGGGTGGCCCAGATCTGAAGCCGGAAATCGAGGCGCGGGTTGGCCGCTTGTTCCGCTGGCACATCGATCCGGCGCCGCTCGGCCTGTGGATCGACCGCATCGACGAACGCGGCCGCTCGCTGGCATCAGACGTGCCGGCCAGCATCTTCTACCATCTGGTCTGTGCGCTGACCCAGTATCTCGACGGGACTGTCGAGAAGCCTCAGTAAGGCGCCGCTACGTCGCCGGTCTCGACATAGATCGATTTCAGCTGCGAATAGAGCGACAGGGCAGCCAGCGAATTCTCGCGGCCGATGCCGGACTGCTTGAAGCCGCCGAAGGGGATCTCCACCGGCGTCAGGTTGTAGGTGTTGATCCAGCAGGTGCCAGCCTGCAGTTCGGCGATGACACGATGGGCACGCGGCAGGTCGCGTGTGAACACACCGGCGGCAAGGCCGAATTCGGTATCATTGGCGCGGTCGATGACCTCGTCCTCACTGTCGAATTTCAGCACGCTCATCACCGGCCCGAAAATCTCTTCGCGCGCGATGCGCATGGTGTCGGTGACGCCGGTGAACACTGTCGGCTCGACGAAGAAGCCGCCCTGGAAACCTTGCAGCGAAGGCACATTGCCACCGCAGGCAAGCGTTGCTCCATCCTGCTTGCCGATCTCGATGTAGCCGACAACCTTCTCGTGCTGCGCCTTGGAGACCAGTGGCCCCATCTGCGTCTCGGGGTCGAGCGGATCGCCAATGCGGATCTTCTTGGTTCGCTCGACCAGGCGCTCAACGAAGCGGTCGTGAATGCCGCTCTGGACGAAGACGCGCGTGCCGTTGGAGCAGATCTGCCCGGTCGAATAGAAATTGCCGAGCATGGCGCCCCCAATGGCGTTTTCGAGATCGGCATCATCGAAGACGATCAAGGGCGACTTGCCGCCGAGTTCCATCGTGGCGTGCTTCATTTTCGAACCGGCGAGCGACAGCACCTTGCGGCCGGTTGGCACCGAGCCGGTCACCGAGACCTTGGCGACGACGTCGTGACCGACAAGGCCGGCGCCGACATCGCCATAACCTTGCACAACGTTGAACAGCCCATCGGGCAGGCCGGCCTCGGTGTAGATCTCCGCCAAGGCCAGCGCCGAAAGCGGCGTGTTTTCCGAAGGCTTGAACACCATGGCATTGCCCATGGCGAGCGCTGGAGCCGATTTCCAGCCGGCGATCTGGATCGGGTAATTCCAGGCGCCGATGCCGACGCAAACACCCAGTGCCT
>JBDSLV010000130.1:0-2860 GCA_039916205.1 Mesorhizobium sp.
GCGATCTCGCCGGCCGCATCGCCGGAACCGGCAAACAGGTCGCCTCTTGCCGGGCCAGTGATGGCCGAGCCGGTATCCTGGGCGATCATCAGGCGGCGGAAGGGTTGGCCGCCGAAGGCAACCAGCGACGGCGCGTCGATGTAGAACGGCGTCGCGAACGTATGCAGCAGGCGGTCGACGGCCATGGAACGGCCCGGCGTCAGCGGCACCTTGGCGGCGGCGATCGGGCCAAGCGCCGCGTCATCGACATCGGCTTCGCGGAAGAAGATGTAGGACCGGTTCTGCCACAGGATCTCGTCGATGCTATCAGGATGCGCCTTGAACCAGTCGCGGATCGACTGCATCGTCACTTTCTCGAGTGGGATTTCACCTGTTTCACTGAGAATGCGGCCAGGGCCGGTGAAGCGCTGGCCGGATTTGGCGGCGTAGGTGACGCGGGCGAGCCTGCCGTCGGTCATGGTCAGCCGTGCCGCGCCCTGGACATGAATGAAGAAGGCGTCGACCTGGTCGGCGAGCCAGGCGATTTCCAGCCCCTTGCCGGCGAGCGCACCGCGCTCGATCGCGCCACGGTCGAAATATTCGACGGCCCCATCGGGCGCTTCGCGGGCAAAAGCCAGATACGGGTCCATGCCGGATGGCCGATTGGCGTCCTCTATGTCGATGAGATCGGCCGGGCGTGACAAAAGCGGCACCTTGAACCGGTCGGTCCGCACCAGCGAGGCCTCGACCTCGGGCTCATAAAAGCCGGTGACAAGCCCAGCGCCGCCGCTTTCGCCTGTTATCAGCGCAGGAATGAAATGGCGCTCAAAGAAGGCGCGTGCCTGCGACCGATTCGCCGGCGAAACGGTGCGCGCCTCGGCATAGGCGTCCGCGAAAGCGTTGAAATCGACGCCGAGCGCGCCGCTGCGATAAGGTTTGATCAGGACGTGGAAGGCCGAGCGCCTGAAGGCGGCAAAAGCCGCCAGGTGATCGTCGTCACCCCAACCGGGGAGATCGTCAAAGGATTTTTCGCTGAAAGCCGGAGATAGCGACACGACAGCCCGCCGCCGTAAGAGAGTCAGTCTTCTTCTTCGGTGGCGACAAGCTTCCAGTTCGGATCGCGTGAGCGCGTGTCGCGGGCGAAGGTCCAGACATCCTTGACCTCGGCGACGGTTTCGGGATCACCGTCGATGACGGCGCCGGCCTTGTCGCGGGTCGCTGAAATCAGCTCGCTGATGATGCGCAGCGTGACATGGGCCTCGCCGTTCTTCATCTCGGCGGAAACGATATCGGCCTTGTCGATGCCGACGAAGGAGGACTGGATCTTTTCCGACTTCGCCTCGCGTTCGCCGATAGCCGCGACGAAACCGTCATAGACCTCGCGCGACAAAAGGTTCTTCAGCGTTTTGCGGTCGCCGTCGGCATAGGCCATGACGATCATCTCGTAGGCCATCTTGGCGCCGTCGACAAAACCCTTCGGCTCGAAGGACGGGTCATTGTCCTTGATGGCGCGCAGGCCCTTGTTGAGATCGGTGTCGGGCTTGGCGAAGGCGTCGATGGCCGCATAGGTGTCGCCCGCTGGTTCGCCAGGAACACGCTTGCGCGGCAGCGAAACCACATTCTCGGATTTCTGGGCGGCATCCTTGTCGCCGCCACGGGCTGCCGTATACGGATCGAAAGGCTGCTTTTCATTGCCTGTGCGACGGCCCAGCACATTGCGCAGCTGGAAAAAGATCACCACTGCCGCAATCAGAAAGAAAATGGTGCCGAAGTCGAAGAATCCCATATCTTCCGCCAATCAATCCTTGCCCCGGGCCGGACCGCCAAGCCAACAAAGGCCACGGTCGCATAGCGTTCAACATTCAAAGCATATAGAACGCAAGGCGCAATCATTCAAATCAATGGCAGGCATACCTATCTAACAGCCTCAGTGCCAGCGGCGATTGCCCGCAGGCAGGCAAAACAGACAAAACGGCCAACGATCGAAAGGTCGGCAAGACTTGCGCATTTCGCTGCTTCCTCTTTTTCTCCTTGCGCTTCCCCTTCTGGAAATCGCTGGTTTCGTCGTCGTCGGCCGTCAGGTCGGCGCCCTGGCGACGGTCGGCCTGGTGCTGGCATTGAGCATCGCCGGGGCGCTGCTGCTTCGGCACCAGGGCTTTGGCGTCATGGCGCGGGTGCGCGCCGAGATGGATGCCGGACGCGACCCAAGCCGCCAGCTGGCGCATGGCGTCATGATCGTGCTGGCGGCGATCCTGCTCATCATCCCCGGCTTCATCACTGACATTATCGGCCTCCTGCTGTTCCTGCCGCCCGTTCGCGACCTGGCCTGGAGCAGGCTGAAGGGCCGCATCGTGCTGGCCACGAATTTCAGCACTGGCGGCTTCCGAGGCCGGCAGCGCGACAAGACCATTGACCTCGACGACGGCGACTATTCGCGCGGCGACGATTATGGACGCGGGCCGGACCACAATTCTCCCTGGCGCCGGCTGAAGGACGAATAGTGCATTTCGGCTCGCGTTGAACTGCCCCGAGGCAGCGAACTGCTTCAACTCCACCCAAAAAGGCTCCGGGTCACAAAGGCGGCAAACCTTGTCTTGTCATGCCGGCCATGGTAGCGAACGCCCGATTTCAATTCGGTCAGCAATGCTGCCCAGGCAAAAGGACAAAGGCTTATGGCCAGCAAAGATGACGCCCCGGTAGGCGCAGCCAACGGAAACGGCAATGCGGCGCAGCCCTCGCTCAACGTGCTGGCGCAGTATGTGAAGGACCTTTCCTTCGAAAGCCCCGGCGCGCCGAATTCCTTGCGTGGCCGTGACAAGGCGCCCGGCATTGCCATCAATGTCAACGTCAACGCCAATCCGCTCTCCGACAAGCAGTTCGA
>JBDSLV010000131.1:0-15663 GCA_039916205.1 Mesorhizobium sp.
GGTGGTGGACCGTGTCGGCCAGCGCGTCACGCTGAAGCCCAGGCACATCGTCTTCGCCACCGGCGCCTATGGCCCACCGCGACGGATCGAATTGCCCGGGGCCGAGCGGTTCAAGGGCGAATTGCTGCATTCCAGCCAGTACGCCAGCGGCGAGAAATTCCGCGGCAAGAAGGTTGCCGTCATCGGCGCGGCCAGCTCCGGACACGATGTCAGCGTCGATCTCTGGGAGAGCGGCGCCAAGGTGACGATGATCCAGCGGTCGCCAACCACGGTGGTGAAGTCCGACACGCTGATGGAAGTCGGCTTCGAGATCTTTTCGGAGAATGCGCTGGCGCGCGGCATCACCACCGAGAAGGCCGACATGATCGTCGCCTCGACGCCCTTCGCGCTGCTGCCGAAAAGCCAGCAGGCCCTCTACGAGGTGATCAAGGCGCGCGACGCGGCCTTCTACGACCGCTTGCGCGGCGCCGGCTTTGCCATCGACTTCGGCGACGACGAGACCGGCCTGCTGATGAAGGCCTACCGCACCGGCTCCGGCTACTACATCGATGTCGGCGCGTCCGAACTGATCATCGATGGCCAGATCGGCGTGCGCGGCGGCACCGCCATCAAATCGCTGACGCCTGATGGTATCCTGTTCGAGGACGGCACCGAGCTTGCCGCCGACGCCATCATCTCCTGCACCGGCTATCAGTCGATGAACGAGACCGTGGCGGGCATCGTCTCGCGCGAGGTCGCCGACAAGGTCGGCCCGTGCTGGGGGATCGGCTCAGGTGTGAAGGGCGATCCGGGGCCGTGGCAAGGCGAGCTCCGCAATATGTGGAAGCCGACGGCGCAGCCGGCGCTGTGGTTCCAGGGCGGCAATCTCGCCCTGTCGCGCTTCTATTCCAAATACGTGGCGCTGCAGATCAAGGCCCGGATGGAAGACATCGCAACGCCGGTTTATGGGGTACCCAGCAACTCCGAATAAGGTTCGACCCCCACTCCGTCGAGCTTCGCTCGACACCTCTCCCCCGATCGACAGGGGAGAGGAAAGGCGCGAGTTCACCAGCCTTGGCGCCCTTCCTCTCCCTCCGGAGGGGGGAGAGGTGGCGCTGCGCAGCAGCGACGGAGTGGGGGAAGCCACTCGCTACGCGCGGATCCGCCGCGATACAGGCACAATCTGCCGGTCGAGATCAGCAGCTCAATCGTGGCTGTGCCCAAAATGCCGGGCCGCGACCGCGACATGCGGCTCATCCACATGAGCCTCGAAACGCTCGGTCTCGCCAAGATCGTTCACCGCCTCGTTCGGCCACCAGGTGCCGCCGATCGCGATGCCTTCCGAAACCAGCCTCTGGTCGGCAACCAGCGAGGCACCGACCGCGTCGACAAAGGTGAAACGGCCCGGCCGCTGCCGCAGCACGGCAACGTCGCCAACGGTGCCGACCGCGAGCGTGCCGAGGTCAGGGCGCGCGATCGCTTGCGCCGGGTTTTGCGTCGCGGCGCGCAGCACCTCGACCAGCGGCATGCCGAGCACCAGCAGCTTTGACATGCACACCAGGATGTCGAAGGCCGGACCGTCGACGCAGTAGAGATGCACGTCGCTGCTGATCACGTCCGGCGCCAGCCCTTCGGCCAGCATCGCCCGGGCCACCGCGAAATCGAACGAGCCCATGCCATGGCCAATGTCGAAGATGACGCCGCGCTCCCGCGCCAGCCGCATGTCTGGCCGCACCGCGCCCGAGGCGAAGACCGGCGCGTTGGGGAAAGGCCGGAAACAGTGGGTGAGAATGTCGCCCCGGCGCAGGCGCGGCAGGACTTCCGAACGGCCGGGCGGCGGCTCGTCGATATGCGCCATCAGCGGCAGGCCGGCCTGGTCGGCGGCCTCCAGCGCCAGGTCGACCGGGGCGATGCCGCTGGTGCCGCCGGCATGGCGCCCGGAGCGCACCTTGACGCCAACGACGACATCGCGGTGCTCGCGCGCCGCAGCGACAACCTCGCGTGGATTGCAGAGCCCGAGGTCGCTGCACTCGCCGACCGAGACGGTCTGCGAGAACCCGAAGATGCCGGCAAAGGAAATGTTGACATAGGCCAGGATGCGCACCTTCGAGCGCTCCATGACATGGCGGCGGAAGCCGAGGAAATTGCCGGCGCCGGCGCTACCGGCATCGATGAAGGTCGTGGTGCCGCTCTTGGCGGCAAGGCGGTCGGCATCGACGCTAAGCGACGTGCCGCCCCAGTAGACGTGGCTGTGCAGGTCGATCAGCCCCGGTGCGACAATGCAGCCGCTGGCGTCGATGACGCGCGTCGCGCGGTCCGTCGGAATGTCGCTTTCGACCGCGACCACGCGCCCATTTGCGATGGCGAGATCGCGTGGCGCGTCGAGCCCCGACGCCGGATCGATCAGCCGGCCACCCTTGAAAAGGAGATCAATCCGCATCCGCTCTCGCCTCCGCTTCGTTCACCCGGATTGCCTCAGGCCGCCGCCTCATCAACCTCGAACGGATCGGCGACGATCGGCCAGATCGGACGCTTGAGACGGCGGTAGTCGGTGGTGCGCGGGTTGTTCGGGTAGCAGCCTTCGACCGCCACATAGATGATCTCGCGCGCAACCGGCGCGAAGCCGGCGTGGAAATGGTTGGTCGATTTGACCAACAGCATCTGCTTGGCCAACGGATCGATGCCGAGATTGGAAAAAATGTCCGGCTCGAAGGTCTGCGTGCGGTTGGTGTTGATGATGATGTCGATCTCCGTGCCTGCCAGCCTGAGCACGGCGGAAGGCCCGAGCGGCACCAGGCTTTTGCCAAACGACTGCCAGGCTTCGGGCACCAGCCGGCGAACCTCGAACAGGCCATCGAAGGGCTGGCCGCTGGCGAGGCTGGTCTTGCCGCCGATGCGAATGTCCAGCACGGTGCCTTCGCCGGCACCTTGCGCCAGTGCGATCGCCTGCGGGTCCCAGATGGTGGCGACGCCGGCGCTTTTGATGCCGCTCTCGACCAGCGCGCGCAGCAGGGCGGTGTTATCGCCGGCGGTGCCGCCGCCGGGATTGTCCCACATGTCGGCAAGCACGAAAGGCTTGTCGCCATGGCCGCCGGCCTTGACCCGGCCGATGGCCTCGCCGATCGTCACGCTGTTCATGGCGGTCGTGCCGCGCATGGAAAACACTTCATGGCCAAGCCGTTCCGCCAGCGCATCGCCGGCGCCGCGGTCATTGTCGCTGACGACCATGACCTGCGTTCCCATCTCCGCGGCGTCGCCTGCCAGGAAGCCGTGGATCAGCGACACCGACAGGATGCCGTCCCTGCCTTGCAGCGCCTTCATGCGGTCGACGAAAGAGCGCATCGGCTCGCGGCTGGTCGGGAAAACATCGATCATCCGGCAATCGAAGGTCGAGATCAGCGGGCGGATCCTGCCGCGCGTCGCCGCCAATGCCAGCTCGACGACATGCTCGGCGCGCTCGACGAAATCGGTATGCGGAAATTCGAGAAAGGCCGCCAGGATGTCCGCCGCCGCGACACGCTTTCTGGTCAGCTGGCTGTGCGGGTCGAGCTCGGCGGCGACAATGACGTCAGGGCCGACGATCTCGCGGACGCGGGCCAGCAGATCGCCCTCACAGTCCTCAAGCCCGCGCGCGATCATCGCGCCATGCAGGCCAAGCACCACGCAATCCACCGGCATGGCGGCACGCAGCTGGCCAAGGATCTCGTCACGCAGGGCCTCGTAGACATCGAGCCTGATGTAGCCGCCGGGCTCGGCCCAGGTCGCCGTGCCCTCGATCAGGGTGAAGCCTTCGGCCTTGGCCCGCCGCCGCAGCACCGGGATCGGCGCCGAGCAGAGTGTCGGCGTTTCCGGATGTTTTCCAGGTGGCGCGTAGAACGCCATCTCGAAGGACGACCGGTCGGTCGATACCGGCGAGAAAGTGTTGGTCTCGGTGGCAAGCGAGGCTGTGAAGACACGCATCGGCGAGTGGTTCCTGTTTATGGAAAGCCGGCAGGCGGCGTCAGATCGGCCTGTAGGCGACGGCCTCGACCTCGATCTTGATGTCGATCATCAGCCGCGATTCGACCGTGGTGCGGGCCGGCGGGTTCTTTGGAAAATGCCTGGCATAGACGACATTGAAGGCACCGAAGTCGCGCGCGTCTTCCAGCCAGACCGTCGTCTTGACGACATCGTCCATGGTGCAGCCGGCCAGGGCCAAGGCCGCCGTGACGTTGGCGAGCACCTGTTCGGTCTGCTCCGATATGCCGCCCTTGACGACAAGCCCGTCACCGCCGACAGGAACCTGGCCCGAGATGTAGACAAAGTCGCCGGCGCGGACGGCGGGCGACAAGGGGACATGGGATGTTCCAAAACATTGCTTGGGCAAGAATGATCTCCTCTAGAGCTGATTGGGACGCACCTGGCTTATGGGGTATCGCTTGGGCCGTTCGCCGGATTCCTTTGGCCGCGCGATTTGATCCCATTTGCTGGCCGGTCGTCTACGCCTATCGGAACGATCCTGATAGAGGCCTTGTTGGAAAGCAACATATTTTTGGAATCCATGTTGCTTTATTACACGCACAACAGCATCCTGTCTTTCAGTTGATTGCATCCAGCCGCTCAGCGAGAGAGGATTGGGTGGGTACACCAGCCAGGCGGGGAGTGGGATGATCGATTTCGGCGGTCGCAACGTGGTCGTGACCGGTGCCGGCGGCGGTGTCGGCGGTGCCCTGGTCAAAATTCTGGCGGCGTGCGGCGCAAGGGTCATTGCCGCCGATCGCGACGGGATGGATCTCACTGCCGGCGAGATCGCCGAGGCTCATCATTTCGACCTGCTTGACGACAAGGCCGTCGAGGATTTCGCCGCCCGGGTCAGCCGGGGCGCGGCGCCGGCGGCGGTGATTTCCAACGCCGGCTGGACGCGCGCCGAAACGCTCGCCGATGTCTCGACCGAGGTGCTCGACCACGAGATGGATCTGAATTTCCGCAGCGCCGCGCTTCTGTCAAAAGCGCTGCTGCCGGCGATGCGCAACCAGCCACTGGGCGCGGCCTTCGTGTTCATCTCATCGGTCAATGCACAGGCGCATTTCGGCAACCCGGCCTATGCCGCCGCCAAGGCGGCGCTGAATGCCTGGATGCGCGCCATCGCCACCGAAGAGGGCCGCAACAACATCCGGGCAAATGCCGTCTTGCCTGGCTCGATCAGGACCGGGGCCTGGGAGCATCGGCTGGCCGAGAAGCCGGAGATCATCGCCACGCTCGGCAAGCTCTACCCGCTCGGAAGACTGGTGGAGCCGGCAGAGGTCGCCCGCGCCGCCGCCTTCCTGGCATCGCCCTTCGCCAGCGGCATCACCGGCACGACCCTGAATGTCGACGCCGGCCTGATGGCAAGCAACCTGCCGTTTCTGGACCAGATCGGTGGCTGAACGGCCACCCGCACCAAGCTTTCAGACAGGAGAATAGCAATGAATTTCGACAAGAACCCCTTTCCCGTCGGCGACGCCGACCGCCACGCGCTCTGGGAAATGCTGGTGCGCCGCGACATCGATGCCTTCATCGGCCAGGACTGGTCGATGGTCGAGGGCGACTTCGTTGCCGCAAGCTTCTTCGGCATGCACGCGCATTTCCTCGGCAACGCCGACGCCTGGCGGTTGCAGTTCCCGACGCTGACCGTCTATCGCGACGAGTGGCTGCGCCAGGCCAAGGAAACCGCCGCGACGAAATTCGCCGAACCGCTGCGCGAGGCGCTGTTTCGCGTCACCAACATGCGCGACATCGATGTAAACGGCGACCGCGCCGTGCTGCACAAGAAGTTCGACGGTTCCGTCGCCAAGGCCGACGGCAGCGTCGACAGGCTGAAATGGCAGACGCTCTATTTCTGCAGCAAGGTGCAAGGCAGCTGGAAGATAGCCGGCTTCGTCGGCTACATGCCACATCCGCTTGGCAGCTAGAGCATGATCCCGAAAAGTGGGTTCCGGTTTTCGGAAAAGATCCTGCTCAAGCAAGAGATCGGCCCGGCTTGTTCAAGGCGCCGCCTGCCATTCAGAGCGGCGCTCAGTATAGCGTCAGCAATGCCGGGAACAGGCCGCTCGCCCTGAGATATTCGACGGCTTCGATGGCCGGGAAAAGCGCCAGGAAATAGAGCCCGTCATAAAAGGTCCGCCGCAGCGCCCGCGTCGAGAACTGAAGCTCGTCCTGGTCGTGGTACAGCAATGGGTTCGGCCAGAACCGTGGCGTGCGTTGCGCATAGGCAAGGTAGGCAGGACCAAACTTGCCGAACAGAAATTCCGCTTCCTTGCGCGCCGTGACCCGGAAGATGACAAAACTGGCGAGGCCCAGCGCCACGGCCGCCAGCACCGAGCCATAGATCAGGCCGATACCGAAGGCTCCGACCGTGGAGAAGAAATAGAGCGGGTTCTGGGTTATCGAAAACGGCCCCTTTGAAACCAGCTCCTGGTTCTTCTTGCCGCCAACATAAAGAATGCTCCACAACCGCCCGGCGACGCAGACCAGCACCAGGCCGAGGCCGATAAACTCAAGCATCTCGTGCCCGTCCGAGCCCTCGATCAGGGCCGGCTTGGTGCAGAACAGCAAGAGCACCGCGAGCACCGCGGCGGCGCGGACAAAGATGATCCGCTTGTGCTGAAGGAAAGCCTCCGAGGCCGGCTTGAGGGACGCATAGGTCATTGCGGTTTCCTTGGCTTTCGCTGACCGAAGAGCATTGATCACAATCTCGATGGCCGGGCAATGCCACCGGGTTCTTCTATCGGCTGGCCGTGAGGTGTTCGTAAAGAGGCTTTGCGGAGCCGATCTGCATTCTTACGAAATTGTAAGCCCTGGGACAGATGGAGGTGAAGTCGCGCCCCTACCCTCGTGATGCCGGCCTTGCCTTGCCGGAATCAACCGAAGCCGGCGGCAAGCCGGCCTCAAAAAGGGAAACCTCACATGAAGAAATTTGTTCTTGCCGTTGCCCTCGCCTCACTCGGTGTCTGCGGCCCGCTCTCGTCCGCGTCGGCTGCAACCGCGCCTTGTGAAGACACACTGAAGACCTTGCGCGCGGCGGAAGCAACGGCAGCACTCAGCGCCGCCGACAAGACGAAAGTCGTGGACCTTGAGGCCAAGGGCGTCGAGCGCTGCAATGCCGACGACGACAAGCGCGCCGACGACTTCTTCGCGCAGGCCATGAAGATCATGGGCAAGTAGCCCCTCAAATCAACGTCAGGACGCCACCATGCTCGCGCCGAAAACCGACGCCTCTGGACCCGCCTTCAACCGGGTTCCGGAGGTCACCCTCGACTTCTGGCTGATCAAGCTCATGGCGGTGACCATGGGCGAAACCGCCGCCGATTACCTCGCCGTCAACCTCGGCCTTGGCCTGACCGTCACATCGCTGATCATGGCAGGCGTCCTGATTGTCGCCCTGATCCTGCAATTCGCGCGGAAACGTTATGTCCCCTGGGCCTACTGGCTGGCGGTGGTGCTGATCAGCGTCGTCGGCACGCTGGTCACCGACAACCTCGTCGACAATTTCGGCGTCCGCCTGCAGACGACGACAATCACCTTCAGCGTCGTGCTCGCCGCCACCTTCGCGGTCTGGTACGCCAGCGAAAGAACGCTGTCGATCCACACCATCTTCACGACGAAGCGTGAGATTTTCTACTGGCTGGCAATCCTCTTCACCTTCTCGCTCGGCACCGCCGCCGGCGATCTGGTCGCTGAAAGCATGGATATGGGCTACCTCGTCAGCGGCCTGATGTTCGGCGGTGTCATCGCGCTCATCACGCTCGCCTACTACCTGGTCAATCTGGATGGCATCCTGGCCTTCTGGCTTGCCTATATCCTGACGCGTCCGCTTGGCGCCTCGTTTGGCGACCTGCTGTCGCAGCCGGTCGAATATGGCGGCCTGGGCTTCGGTACGACCTACACCAGCCTGATCTTCCTTGGCTGCATTGTCGCCCTTGTTGTCTACATGACGCTGAGGAGCAGCGCCACCGAGGCCGACGCGCTGCTTGTTGAATCGGAGTAGGATCAGGCGAGGCAAGAGATGAACCGCCATCTCCGACACAATGGCGCCAAGCTCGTGAGCCTAGGAAGTGGCTCCCGGCAGTGTTATCCCTGATGCCGTCAACGGACAGAAACAGCCATGCGCCTTCTCCTTGTCGAGGATGACCCACGGACGGCGGACTATATCGTCAAGGGGCTGACCGAAGCCGGCCATGTCTGCGACCTGTTGCGCAACGGTCATGACGCGCTCTATGCCGCGACCAGCGGCAGCTATGACGTGATCGTCGCCGATCGGATGATCCCCGGCCTGGACGGACTGTCGATGATCAAGGCCGCCCGCGCCGCCGGGGTGCGGACGCCGTCGATCTTTCTCACCTCGATCGGCGGAATCGACGACCGGGTCGAAGGTCTCGAGGCCGGCGGCGACGACTATCTGGTCAAACCCTTCGCCTTCTCCGAACTGCTGGCCCGCATCAATGCGCTTGGCCGGCGCCCGGCGGCGCAGGAGCAGAAGACCACCTTGCGGGTCGCCGATCTCGAGATGGACCTGATCATGCGCCGTGTCACGCGGCAGGGTCAGGTGATCGACCTGCAGCCACGCGAGTTCAGCCTGCTGGAAGTGCTGATGCGTGGCGAAGGACGGGTGATCACCCGGACCATGCTGCTGGAGCGTGTCTGGGACTTTCATTTCGACCCTAGGACCAGTGTCGTCGAAACCCATATCAGCCGGCTGCGGGCCAAGGTCGACAAGCCCTTCGAAGCGCAGCTGATCCACACGGTGCGCAACACCGGCTACAGTCTGCATGCGCCGCTTTAGCTTGCTGCGCAGCACGCCTTTCCGGCTGGCGCTAACTTTCGCTTTCCTGTTCGTCCTGGCCTTCGTGTTGTCGGGCGCCATCGTCTACCAGCTGATGAGCGCTGACCTTGCCGAGCGGCTCGACGAGTCCATCAGGGAAACCTATTCCGTGGTTGCGGCGACCTATGCCGAAAGCGATGTCGAAGACCTGATCGCCACGGTCGAGAGCCATTCCCAGCTCAGCCCGAAAAAGGAGCAGCTGTTTTCGCTGACCGGTCCAGCCGGCAACCATCTGGCGGGGAATTTCACCGCCGCGGGCCTGCCCGACGGCTTCTCGATGTTCAACGCCGAAATGCCCGGCGTGCCCGATGGCTCCGAGTACCGGGCCTTTTCCGGCTCGGTGGGCGGCAACAACCTGACGATTGCCTTCAGCCTTTCCGAAACCGAGGAGCTGGAGACGATCGTGCTGATGAGCTTCGGCTGGGGAACGCTGATCATCACCGGGCTGGCGGTAGCCGGTGGCGCGGTGCTCGCATCGCGCGTCCAGCGCCGCCTCGACGGCATTGCCACGACGATGGTGGACGTCTCGCACGGCCGGCTCGATGCCCGCATTCCCCTGACCGGCAACGGCGACGACATCGATGATGTGTCCGGCCAGGTCAATTCGGCGCTCGACCGGCTTTCAGCCCTTGTCGAAGGCATGAAACAGGTCAGCGCCAACATCGCGCATGACTTGAAGACACCGCTCAACCGCTTGCAGATGATCCTGGATGCCGCCGCCGAGAAGACGGCTTCGGGTCAACAGGTCTCGTCTGAAATGGCCGACGCCCATGCTGAAAGCCTGCAAATCAACGAGACCTTCGACGCCCTTCTGCGCATCGCCCAGATCGAGGCGGGCGCACGCAAGGCCCGTTTCACCGACCTCAATCTCAGCGAGGTCATGAAGACCATCGCCGAAATCTACTCTAACGTCGCCGAGGATGACGGCATGTCATTGCCGCTGCCGTTGGAGCGCGAGACGGCGGACCTGATCCATGGCGATCGGGAACTGCTGATCCAGATGTTCGCCAACCTGGTTGAGAACGCGCTGCGCCACTGTCCGCCAGGCACGGTCATCGACTTGTCGGTGAGCCGCCGTGGCGAGCGCATCCTGGCCGGCGTCGCCGACAATGGGCCCGGCATTCCCGAGGCTGAACGCGAAAAGGTCTTTCAACGGCTCTACCGGCTAGACCACAGCCGTTCGACGCCGGGAAGCGGCCTTGGCCTCAGCCTGGTGCGGGCGATCGCCGACCTGCATGGTGCTTCCATCTCGCTGGAAGATCGCCAGCCCGGCCTCGCCGTGGTGGTGAGCTTTCCAAAGTCGCTGGCGGCCTGAGCCACGACGCTTACGAAATCGTATGGCTGCGGCCAACCCGGCGAAAACTTGCCCCGCTACGCTCGGCCATCCTCTCTCGACGCGAGGGAGGCGGCCGGGCGTCATCACGCTCCGGCTGTCACCGGCGCCATGAGCGGGTCAGGCCCGCCGGCGCCATCCATGAACTGCCAGAAGGAAAGTGACCATGAAGACATTCATCATCGCCATTGCAACGATGCTGGCGACAGCCTCGTCGACCGCCGCCTTTGCCAAGGCCGTCACCAGCACGATCGCCAGCGTCGACGCCAAGGGCGATTCAATCACTCTTACCGACGGCAAGACACTCAATCTGCCGGAAAACATCGAAGTGGAGACGCTCAAGGCTGGTGAGAAGGTGACCGTCACCTATTCGACGAAATCCGGAAAGTCGGTTGTCTCAAGCATTCAGCCGGCAAGATAGCGGCACCCAGTCGAGCCAGGCCGCTGTACGGCCCGGCTCTCGTTGGCAGTCGGGATCTCATCACAATATTCCGGTGATCAACCGGTCGGCCCGTGTGTCTTCCCGGTAAGCCACCCGCACCAGCACGGCCGCCAGAACCGCTGTGACCGCACCTCCAAGGAGGTCGCTCACATAATGCGTTCCAAGATGGAGGCGTGACACCGCGACCAACAATGCGGCCACTAGAAATACCAGCCCGCGGCGGCGCCATCCGTGGAGCAGAAAGGCCGCCACTATGGCAAAAGCCGCGGTGGCATGGTCGGACGGGAAAGAGAAATCGACAGTCCGCCCGATGATCAGATGCGTGACGTGGGCGTCGTAGGGACGTACGCGCTGCACGAACAGCAGCACCAGTTGATTGATACCGAGGCCAAGCAGGAACGACAGGCCCGCCGCCACCAGGACATGGCGAATAGCCCGGTCCGGCCGGGGCAGCCACCATTGCAAGGCCACGGCGAGCACCATAATCGGAACGCCGAGCGTCGAAATCCAGATCATGACGAGGTCCGCCGTGGGCGCTTGTCCCGCCCATGCATTGATCCAGGCGGTCACGGCTGCGTCGATCTGGTACACTCAGGATCTCCGCTCGTTTCGTGCCATCACCGAACACGCCAGGTGATGGCCGAGTTGGTGATGTAGTTCCACGCGGAACCCACGGCAGCCGCGGCCAGGCCGGCGGCCCACCAGCGCGACGGGCTGGTGTAGAGGAGTGTCGAGACGCCAACGCCCGCCACGACACCGAAACTGCAAAGCGCAGCGAACATGGCGAACCCGGTCAAGAAGCGCCAACCGCGCCTTCGCTGGTCCCGATAGGTGAAGCTGTTGTTCAGCGTGTAGTTGAACGCCATTGCCGTGAACATCGCGATGGTCTGGGCCACCGCGAAAGGCAAGCCATCCGGCAGCAGCGCATGCAGGACGAAGAGATGAATCACGACACCGGCGGAGCCCACCAGGCCAAAGGCGAGAAACCGTGTCGAGATCAGGTCGCCTGAGGCTTTCGACACCAGCAATCCCGCATACTCAAGCACGACGAGGGAATCGAGCTTGCTCTGTCCGTGCATGCGCGGCCCGAACACATAGGGGATTTCGCGAATCCGCAGCGTCACCGGTGAGGACGAGACAATATCAAGCAGGATCTTGAAACCTTGCCGCGACAGGCGCGGCGCCACCGCATCGACAATGTCACGGCGCACCATGAAGAAGCCGCTCATCGGATCGTTGATCGAGACCTTCAACAGCAGGCGGGCCATGCGCGTCGCCAGCCGGCTGCCGCCTGAACGCAGCCGCGTCAACCCGCCATCGGCACTCCCGTCATCGCCGTAACGGCTGGCGACGACAAGATCGACGTCGCCATTGCGCATGATCTCGAACATGGCGGGGAGACATGCCTCGTCATGCTGCAGATCGCCGTCCATCACGGCAACGATAGGCGCCGAGCTCGACAGAACGCCTTCTAGGCAGGCCCCGGCGAGGCCACGACGGGCGATGCGCCTTATGCCGCGAACCCGATAATCGCGGGTGGCGATATCGCGGACAGCGGCAATCGTTCCATCCTTTGAATCATCATCGACAAAGACCACTTCCCAGTCGATCCCCTGCAGCGCGTTGTGCAGCCGCGCAACCAGCAGACCGATGTTGGCGCGCTCGTTCAGCGTGGGAACGACGACCGTGAGATCCGCCGCGCGGCGTTGCTGATGCAATGCAATACTGCTTGTGTCCGCCGCCAGATCGACGGCCTCGCCAGGCGTTGGATATGTCGTCTGGTTCATGGACGCGGCCCGCCGTCGTTTGCCCCGTCCTTGCTTTGCATCGGCGGTTGCGATGCGTCAGCGCGTTTGACCGGCAATACAAGAATTTCGAAAACGGGAAAGCCGGCGATGCGCTGTATGAGGTGCCGGGACGGGCCTGCGACGATAAACTGTCCGTCCAGACTGTCGCGATACTCCTTTTCGCGGGCCGCTTCCTTGCCGAAATCCAGGGCCCCGACAAAGAACCCCGCGCTTCGCGCCTTCAAGCGCCCGTCAGCCATGAACTGGAAATGGCGCGGGTCTCCCGGTAGCACCTCTATCGGAAGGCCTGGTCCAAGAGCATCGGCGACCCGCGCTGCCTGCATCCAGTTCGATGCGACCACATAGGCATTGGCGCCGCTGAGGTCGCTAGCCTGTGGGTCGCCGGTCAGCGCCGACCAGTCGACGAGCTGCCAGTTGACGTCGAATTTCGGTGCCCGTTCATAGAAAGCGCGCGTGAAGGCACCGGTCCGGGTCTGCACCGCGAACCCTATGGCCAGCAGTGAAACGACCATGGCCGCGATGACAAGGGACAGCCGCGGAAATCCCGGCCGGCGTGCGGCAAGGCTGCCGCACCATTGACCGAGAAGCGGAAACGCGAACAGGAACCCGCTCATCGACCAGTGCGGCAGCGAATGGGCGCTGAACAGCGCGACCAGGTCGAAGAACACCACCGGCGGCGCCGCGATCGTCACGAAGAACCGATCGGCGGCCGAACCGCTAACAGCAGCGCGCCATAGGCACGCCATGGCGACAAGCCACGTCGGCGGCCACAGATAGGCCGCCTGGCCAAGCAGCGTGATGGCAAGATTTCCCGGGTGTAGGACATGGCCTTCCTCGGCCAGGCCGCGGCCGGACTGGAACGCAAACGAAATCCAGTGGTGGTCCATGTTCCAGAGCAACACCGGCAACAGACCAAGCGCTGCGATGGCGCCGGCTATCCAGGGACCCGGCATGCACAGTTCTGCCCGGCCGGGCTTCGTCAACACCAGGACAAGCAGGGCCGAGATGCCGAACAGCCCGGCCTGGTATTTGGACATCAGCGCAAGGCAGAGCGCGATGCCGGCGACGACCCATCGCAGCAGAACGAAGCGCGGCTTTTTGCCGAGAAGCATGGGCGCGGCGGCGCGGGCGCTGGCCAGCAGAAAGAAATCGAGCGGCCCGTCCGGCACCACGAAGTGTCCAGCCGATATGAGAAAGAATGGTGCGACGGTAAACCATGCCGCTGCCCAGAAGCCGGCAACCGCGCCATAGGCTTGGCGGGTCAGTTCGAACAGCAGCAGCGCCGAGAGCGAGCCGAGCACGACATAGGGCAGCCGCACGATCAGCCTGCTTTCACTTCCGGAGATATCCGCCATGAGACGGGCAAGCGCGAAGCCGAGCGGAGGATGATCAAAATACGAAAGCGAATGACTGCGCGACACCACAACCGCGTACGCCTCGTCGATTGACAGCGGGATGACCGAGGCAAGACCGATCCGCAGGATCAGAAATGCAGCGACGAGAAGCGCCAGCTGGAAGACGGGGGCGGTCGGGATCGCCCAGCTCAAGGCTGGTTTTCTGGCCGCGTTGGCATCGTCCAAGAACTCCGTGGCCTGCATCGGTTACCAGATCCAGAGCATGTAGGAACTCTCGTCCGGAACCGGCCGATGGCCGGACATGGCAATCAAGAGGCAGACCATGGCGAGAAGCGCCAGCGAAGTCGCGGCGCGTATCCATGTGCCCGGTCGCTTGAAATGGCCGCGCCCATGCATGTGCAGAAACCCACCCCAGGAACCCGGCAGTTTTTTCGGCTTGAGCGGGACAGCGGCCGCAGCGGTTCAGGCGCGACTATGTCCGATCAAGCATACGGGAGTTTTGCCGGATCCTTACAATTCGGTAAGAATGGGGGAACGCGCTCGGCGGTGCTTGACGGCGATCAGCGGTCGATCCGTGTCGACAGGATAATCGATGACGATGTCCGCTCGACCCCTTCCAGGGCGCCGATCTGGTCAAGAAGCGCGTCGAGGTCCCGGATCGACGGCGCATCAGCGATGACGATCATATCGAAATTGCCGCTGACGGAATGCAGCGTCCGCACCGGCGCCAGCGCCCGCAGGCTGCGCACCACCTTGTCGGCGAGCTTGGGCGTCACGGTCAGCAGCACATGCGCCCGTACCAGTCCCTGTTCGTAATCCGGCGCCAGCTTGACGCCATAGCCGGTGATGATGCCGCGCTGCTCCAGCCGCTCGATGCGGCTTTGCACCGTTGTGCGCGACACGCCAAGCCGGCGCGCCAGTTCGGTGGTCGAGGCGCGCGCGTTCTCACGCAGCAGGGAAAGCAGGGCCTGTTCGGCATCACTGAGCATTTTGACGGTTCCTGTCGGCGTATTGTCCAGAACTGCGTTTCGTTTCGAACAATTACACGCTTCTTTTCGTCCGGCAAGCTGCGAATCTGCCTGAGCAATCAAGCGTTCAGTGAGGGATCCATCCATGAAGAAAATCGTAGTTGTTGGCGCCGGCAAGATTGGTTCGACCATCGCCGAGATGCTCGCCGCCACCGGCGACTATCATGTCACCCTCGTCGACCGCTCGGCGGCACAGCTCGGATCGGCGGAACTGCCGGCGGCTGTCGCTACGCTTGAACTCGACATCGAAGCGGCGGGCGTGCTGGAAGCAGCTCTCGAAGGCAAGTTCGCGGTGCTGAGTGCCGCCCCCTTCCATCTGACCACGCGCATCGCCGAGGCCGCGGCCACTGCCGGCGTGCACTATCTCGACCTGACCGAGGATGTCGTCTCGACCCGGCGCGTCAAGGAACTGGCGCGCTCGGGCAAGAGCGCCTTCATCCCGCAATGCGGCCTGGCGCCAGGCTTCATCTCCATCGTCGCCAACGACCTTGCCAGCCGCTTCGACACGCTGGAGAGCGTGCGCATGCGTGTTGGCGCGCTGCCGCAATACCCCTCGAACGCGCTCAACTACAATCTGACCTGGAGCACCGACGGCGTCATCAACGAATATTGCGAGCCTTGCGAAGCGATCGTCGAGGGCGAGCTGGTGGAAGTGCCGCCGCTGGAGGAGCGCGAGGAATTCTCGCTCGACGGCGTCACCTACGAGGCGTTCAACACCTCGGGCGGGCTTGGCACGCTGGCCGAGACGCTGAAAGGCAAGGTGCGCACGCTCAACTACCGCACCATCCGCTATCCCGGCCACGCCGCGATCATGAAGGCGCTGCTCAACGATCTTGGCCTGCGCCACCGCCGCGACGTGCTGAAGGACATTTTTGAAAG
>JBDSLV010000132.1:0-6201 GCA_039916205.1 Mesorhizobium sp.
ATGATGGTCGTGCGCCAGCTCTGCAGGAACAGGAACACCACGGCGACGACAAGCACCAGCGCTTCACCGAGCGTGATCAGTACGTCATGCATCGACGCCGAGACGAAGCGCGTCGTGTCATAGTGCATCGCGTAGGCGACGCCCTTGGGGAAACGGCCGGACAATTCCTGCATCTTGTCCTTGACGCGCTGCTGCAGATCGAGCGCGTTGGAGCCTGGCATCTGGTAGACAGCGAGCACCACGGTCGGATCCTTGCCGAAGAAGGCCGACGACGAATATTGCAACGCGCCGAGTTCGATGCGGGCAACGTCGCGCAACCGCACCAGCGAGCCGGTGGTCGCATTGGCGCGCACGACGATGTCGCCGAATTCCTTGGGGTCGCTCAGCCTGCCGACGGCACTGACTTGCATTTCGAAGGCGGTGCCGGCAGGCGCCGGCGACTGGCCGATCTTGCCGGCCGCCACCTGGACGTTCTGCTCGGCAATGGCGTTCTGCACGTCAACAGCGGTGATGCCCAGATTGGCGAGCTTGTCCGGATCGAGCCAGACGCGCATCGAATAGCGCCGTTCGCCGAAGATCTGCACATCGCCGACGCCGGGCAGGCGCTTCAGTGGATCGACGACCTGGAGATAGGCAAGGTTGCTCAGCGCCACCGGATCGACCGAACTGTCGGGCGAGGTCAGGTTGACGATGAGGACGAAGTTGGGGTTCTGTTTCTTGATCGTCACGCCGCCCTGATTGACGATGGCTGGCAGCGACGAAGCTGCCTGCGAAACGCGGTTCTGCACGTCGACCGCGGCGGTGCTCAGGGAATAGCCGACATCGAAGGTGATGGTGATGGTCGACGAGCCGTCATTGGAACTCGACGACGACATATAGGTCATGCCCTGGACGCCGTTGATCTGCTGTTCCAGCGGCGTCGTCACCGTATCGGCCACGACCTGGGCGCTAGCGCCCGGATAGTGGGCGCTGACGACGACCTGCGGCGGTGTAATGTCCGGAAACTGGGAGACGGGCAGCAGGAAATAACAAATCGTGCCGGCGAGCACCATGATGATGGCAATCGCCGACGCGAAGATGGGACGGTGAATGAAGAAGTTTACCACGACACACACGCCTCGCCGGCTGCTCTTGCCTTGCCGAACGCACTGGCAACTCTGGACAATTTCTGGCCACGCCCTTCGCTGGGTAGTTCTTGCGAACGCAGCAGCGGCACATCGCGATGGGTATCGGCGAGTGAGCGAAGCATCTTTTCGAAGGCGCGGGGGTCGACCCCATCTGCTTTCATGACCAGCCGGATCATCGGATCCCGGACGGCCTCATCTATGGTAAGATCGCGGCGCTGTGGCATTGGCCGGCTCCTTGTCTGTCAATCCGCAGCCCATGCTCGCGAATCGTTTTTCATCTCGTCACCGGCCGAAGCCGCATGAACTGCAATTTTTCGCCCATCCCGATCTGGCAGGACCAGTTCACGGCCTTGTTATTGACGGAGGACGACATAGGTGTTACCAGTAAGTAACATTCTGGAAGTTACAGACCGGTAACACCCTAGTCAAGAGGTCGCCGGATTTTTTTGGAAACGAAGGAGATCATGATGACTGACGGCGTCGTGGAGCGCGCTCGTCCCCGGGACCGGATCCTGGAGACGGCACGTGACATGTTCCATAAGCACGGCATCAAGGGCGTCGGCGTCGACGCCATCACTGAAGCTGCCGGCACGAACAAGATGACGCTCTACCGTCATTTCGAGTCCAAGGATGATCTGATCATCGAATGCCTGCGCGCCACTGCATCCAAGGCCGGCGCGATGTGGGAAATGTTCGAGGCAGAGCATCCAGGCGACAAGCTCGCGCAATTGCATGCCTGGGTCCGCAAGGCGGCTGAGATGCTCAACACCGACGGCCGTGGCTGCGATATGGCCAACGCCGCGGCTGAGTTGACTGAACCCGACCACCCGGCCAGGCGCGTGATCAAGGAACTCAAGGAAGCCCAGCGGGAACGTCTGGTTGCGCTCTGCCGGGGTGCCGGTATAGGTCAGGCGGAACTTCTTGCCGATACGCTTTCGCTGCTATTCGAAGGCGCGCGCGTCAGCGTGCAGACCGTTGGCACTGAAGGCCCCAGCACGCAATTCGTGCGCATGGCGGAGGGTTTGATCCTGTCCTTCAGGGGCGGCGCCAGCGCAGGCTGACCCGCCCTACGGATCTTGTGGGGCAACGGAACTCATGGAGTGGATCGTTGCCGTTTGCGGCCGCCGCTCATGCGAAGATCTTGCGCCACCTTATGGCGATATGACCGGTCAATAAAAAAGCCCGCTGCCGGGAGGAGGTGGCAGCGGGCTCGATTTCGAATGTGGCGCGGGAGGAGGTGCACCCCATTCAGCGTCGGCATCGCATCTGGGAGGAGTAGATGGCCGACAACCAATATCTACGGTGTGCCCAACGATTCGGCAATTAAGAATCGTGCATGGCTGCTGTGCAGATTTGCCGTAACGCCCGCGAAAGTTGTGCCCTGTTGCAGAACGAGACCTGCGTCACTGCACTGGCACGTTCTCTCGCAAGATCAGCCTCGGTTCGATGAATTTCCGCGTCAGATAGGGCGCGGAAGAGGCAATCGAGCCGAGCAGCCGGATTACCGATTGCTCGGCAATCAGCCTGGCATTCTGGTCAATGACGACATCAAGCAGGTCGTCGACGAGGTAACCGCGCGTTTCGCGGGTCAGGTCATGGCAGATGAATATCGGCTTCTTCACCGGCTTGATCTCCCGGAGCGCTTTCGCCACGCCCGAGCGTCCGGCTCCGACACAATAGATGCCAAGCAACTCCGGCTCATTGTGAAGCGCCTTCATGGTCGCGGTATAGCTGACTTCCGGCTCGTCGTTGATTTCGACCGCGCTCGAGATGGTGAGATTGGGGAACTCTTCGCTGAGCACCGAGCGGAAGCCCATTTCGCGCTCTTCATGGCCGCGATAGGAGCGTGACCCCACGACCATCGCGAGGTGGCCGGTGCGGCCACCGAGGAACCGTCCCATCAACAGCGCCGCGGTTCGTCCGGCCACCCGGTTGTCGATGCCGACATAGGCCGAGCGGGGTGCCGCAGGAACGTCGGACACCAACGTGACCAGGCGCATGCCGGCTTCGACAATGTCACGCAGGATGTTGCGGGTTCGCGGATGATCGACCGCGATTACCCCGACCCCGTTGGTGCGCAGCGACAGGTTCTCGACCGACGTCTGCAGCGCGTTTGGCGAAATGCCGGTGAGGTTATGGATCCGGCACGACGCGACCAGCGGCAGGCGCGCCGCATAATCCTCGATATGTCCGGCAAGGTCCCGCATGAAAGCATTGGTGCCGATCGGCAGCAAGAACTCCAGATGCGCTGGTTTTGAGGGCAGTGTCACCTGGCCGGCGACCGGCAGATAGCCGAGCTGCTTGGCCGCTTCCATGACGCGCTGGCGGTTGGCGGCGCTGGCGCCCGGCCGGTTGTTGAGCACGCGGTCGACCGTGGCGGTCGACAGCCCGCTACTCCTGGCGATGTCAGAGACAGTGGCTTTCATTGTGGTAGTCATAGGCGCTGATGCGATCCTGTGCCAGACAGGCGATGTGATCTGATGCTGGCCATGATGGCGGCCTCGTCGTCGAAAGCTCGACAGAACGGCTCAATGCCGCGGCGATGAGCCTTCTACGACGGCGTCGCGGATTTCCTTTTCCGACATGCCGGTGATGATCCGTTCGACTTCCGCGACAGTGGTTTTCTTCGGGTCGATATCGTCCGCCACCACCTTGCCCCTGCGCATGACGACAATGCGGTCCACCACCTGGAAGACGTGATGGATGTTGTGAGCGATGAAGATGCAGGAATGACCGGAATCGCGGGCGTTGCGCACGAAGCTCAGCACGCCTTGCGTCTCGGCGACGCCGAGATTGTTGGTTGGCTCGTCGAGGATGATGAGGTCGCTGTCGAAATGCATGGCGCGTGCGATCGCCACCGCCTGGCGCTCGCCGCCCGACAGCGAACCGATCGGCGTTGTCGGCGGAATGTTCTTGGAGATGCCGACCTGCTTCAGCAGATCGCGGGCCACGACGTTCATGGCGTCCTGGTCCATGCGGTTGAGGAAGCGCGGCGGCTTGATTGGCTCGCGGCCGAGGAACAGGTTGCGGGCGATCGACAATTGCGTCACCAGCGCCGAGTCCTGGTAGATCGTTTCGATGCCATGCGCGATGGCGTCGCTGGTGCTGCGGAAATTTACCTTCTTGCCACGGATGAAAATGTCGCCGCTGGTCAGTGGCACGGCACCCGACAGCACCTTGATGAGTGTCGATTTGCCAGCGCCATTGTCACCGAGCAGTCCGACGATCTCCTTCTCGTTGACGTGGAAATTGGCATCCTCAAGCGCTTGCACGCGTCCATAGGACTTGCGGATGTTCTGCATGCGGATCAGTGGCTCGGCCATGGTTCAAGTCCCTGCCTGGTGCCGGCGTTCCAGCCATGAGTGAAGCGCCATCATGCCAAGGATGATCGCGCCGATGAAGATGTTGTAGGCAAGACCGGGCACGCCGATCAGCACGATGCCATTGCGCATGACGCGCAGGATCAGGATGCCGAGCACAGTGCCGATGATGGTGCCGCGCCCGCCTGTCAGCGCCGTGCCGCCGATCACCACCATGGCGATGACTTCGAGCTCATAGCCGGTGCCGCTGTTGGGATTGGCGGCCGATGTGCGCAGCGAACTGATGACGCCGGCGAGCGATGCCATCACCGATGACAGGACGAACAGGCCGATCTTGACGCCGCTGACATTGACGCCGCGCGCCCGGGCGGCGCCCGGGTTGCCGCCCGCGGCCTGGATCCAGTTGCCGGTGCGGCTTTGCGTCAGCACATAACCGAGTGCGATTGCCGCCGCGATGAACCAGAACAGCGACATGTAGATGCGGAAAGGACCGATGAAGAAGTCGCCGACCAGCACCTCGGCCAGCCAGCTGCCTTCAGCGCTCCAGGTCCGTTGCGGAAAACCGTCGGTGACGAACAAAGCGGTGCCGCGCACCACCAGCAGCATGCCGAGCGTCACAAGGAAGGAGGGTATCTTGAGCTGCGTCACGAACCAGCCGTTGACCAGCCCGATCAGGGCGGCGACGAGCAGGGCTGCGACGAAGCCGACTTCCAGCGAGGTGAGGCCGCTGTTGAACAGCGTCCACATCAGCACCGGCGAAAAGCCGAAGAGCGAGCCGACCGAAAGGTCGAATTCGCCAGAGGTCATCAGCAGCGTCATGGCCAGTGCGATGAGGCCGAGTTCGACCGTGAAGGCCAGTGTGTTGGAGATGTTCTGGGGCGACAGGAAGTCGTGGTTGAAACTCCAGAAAACGGCGATCTCGACGATGAGCAGGACGAAGGGCCCGAATTCAGGCCGCGCGATCAGGCGTTGGATGAGCGAAGGATTTTCCACTGATAACCCGCGACTTGGTTGGAGAGGGGCGACACCAGATGCCGCGCATCCTGGAGGACACGCGGCACTTGGGGAGTTGCGGGTTACTTGCCGGACAGGATGTCGTCGTAGACCTGCGCGGTGTCTTTTTCGTAGAGCGCGCCGGTGATGACGTTGAAGCCCGGAGGAATGCCGCCAGCGGCCATGTTGGCCAACGAAAGCGCCACATAGCTGGTTGCCTGCGGGTCCTGCCACTGGCCGGCATTGACGTAGCCGTTCAGAACTTCCTGAGTGGTGTCGAGCGAGTTGCCCCAGCCGACGACAGGGATTTCGCCGGGCTTGATGCCAACCTGGTCGAACACCCGCTTGATCGAGCCTGTGACCAGATCGCCGAGACCGATGATTGCCTTGACCTTGGCCTTGTTGGCGGTGAGGTAATCGACCATGCGGTTGATCACCTCGGCCTGGTCAAGCGTCGCCTCGGTGATTTCATAAGTGATGCCGAGTGGACCGAAGACGCTCTTGATGCCTTCCTCTTCCTGGACGCCATAGGTGGCGCCGGGAATCTCGACCGGCATCCAGACGAAGTCGCCCTTCTTCACCAGGCCCTTGTCGACCAGGTATTGCGCCCAATGCTTGCCGAAGGTGACATTGTCGCCGCCGACATAGGCATTGAAGTTCGCCTTCGGGTCGGGCGTGTTGAAGTTGATGATCGGCACTTTCGCCGCGCGTGCTTCCTTGACGATTTCGACAAGGCTGCCCGGATCCGGGCTGGTGGTGAC
>JBDSLV010000133.1:0-11329 GCA_039916205.1 Mesorhizobium sp.
AGAGTCGAATAGGAATTGATGCGCGCGCCGGTGAAGATCAAGGACCGCTTCAGCGAGGCACCCGAGACGATGCAGTCGCCCGACACCAGCGAGGAGATGGCCGAGCCACGGCGGCCATCCTCGTCATGGACGAATTTTGCCGGCGGCTTCAATTCGGCGTAGGTCCAGATTGGCCAGTCGCGGTCGTATAGGTCGAGTTCCGGCGTCACGTCGGTCAGGTCGATATTGGCTTCCCAATAGGCATCGACCGTGCCGACATCGCGCCAATAAGCTTCGTTCTCGGCGGTCGAGCGGACACAGGATTTGGCGAAACGGTGGGCGATCGCCTTACCGTGCTGGACGATATAGGGAATGATGTCCTTGCCGAAGTCGCGGCTTGAGCCCGGCTCGGCGGCGTCGCGGCGCAGCTGCTCCATCAGGAACTTGGTCCTGAAGACATAGATGCCCATCGAGGCTAGGGCGAATTCCGGCCTGTCGGGAATGCCGGGCGGATCGGCGGGCTTTTCGACGAAGGCAATGATATTGTCCTTCTTGTCGACATGCATGACGCCGAAGCCGGTGGCTTCCATGCGCGGCACTTCAAGACAACCGACAGTGACATCAGCGCCCGCATCGACATGCTGGCGCAGCATCATCTCGTAGTCCATCTTGTAGATGTGATCGCCAGCCAGGATGACCATGTATTCGGGCCCATAGGCCTCGATGATGTCGATGTTCTGGTAGACGGCGTCCGCCGTGCCTTCATACCATTGCGTTTCCGAGACGCGCTGGCTGGCCGGCAGGATGTCGAAGCTTTCGTTTCGTTCAGGCCGCAGGAAGTTCCAGCCACGCTGCAGATGGCGGATCAGCGAATGCGCCTTGTACTGGGTGGCAACGCCGAGGCGGCGAATGCCGGAATTCAGTGCGTTGGAGAGCGCGAAATCGATGATGCGGGTCTTGCCGCCGAAATAGACCGCCGGCTTGGCACGCCGATCCGTCAATTCCTTGAGGCGGCTGCCACGGCCGCCGGCCAGCACATAGGCCATGGCATCACGGGCCAGCGGCTGGGTTCGTTTCGTATCAACCATGTCTTACCCTCCCAAATTACTCAGTCGCTAGCACTACTCAGTCAGGAACATATTCGAGCATGATCGTCGAAAGCGGCGGCAACAGCATTGTCGCCGACGTGGCGCCGCCTTCCGTCCGTGCCTCGACGGTTCCGCCGTTGCCTTTGCCGGAACCGCCATACTCCGATGCATCGGTGTTGATGATCTCGCGCCATTTGCCGGATTTCGGCAACGGCACGCGGTAATTCTCGCGCGGGATCGGCGTGAAACTGGAAATGACGGCGATCGGGTTGCCGCCGGGTGCGCTGCGCAGCCAGGCGAAGACCGAATTCTCGCGGTCATCGACAATCAGCCAGGAAAAGCCTTCCGGTTCGCAATCGCGCCCGTGCAGAGCCGGACGTGAACGGTAGAGATAGTTGAGGTCGCGCACCACTTGCCAGACGCCGCGATGCGGGCGGAAATCGAGCAGGTTCCAGTCGAGAGCGCGTGCCTCGCTCCACTCGCGGCGCTGCGCGAATTCCTGCCCCATGAACAGCAGCTTCTTGCCGGGGTAGCCCCACATGAAACCGTAGTAAGCGCGCAGCGTCGCGAATTTCTGCCAGTCATCCCCAGCCATCTTGCCAAGCAATGTGCCTTTGCCGTGCACGACCTCGTCATGAGACAGCGGCAGCACGAAATTCTCGGAGAAGGCGTAGGTCAGGCCGAAGGTGATGTCGTTGTGGTGATGCTTGCGGAAGATCGGCTCCTTGGAGAAATACTCCAGGGTGTCGTGCATGAAACCCATGTTCCATTTGAAGCCGAAGCCCAGTCCGCCCTCATGCACCGGCTGCGAGACCTTCGGCCATGAGGTCGATTCCTCGGCGATGGTCATCACGCCGGGATGGTGGCCGTAAAGCTCCTTGTTCATCTTCTGCAGGAAGCTGACGGCCTCAAGGTTCTCGCGGCCGCCCTTCTCGTTGGGAATCCACTCGCCGGCCTTGCGCGAATAGTCGAGGTAGAGCATCGAGGCGACCGCATCGACGCGCAAACCGTCGACGTGGTATTTTTCGGCCCAGAAAAGCGCGTTGTTGACGAGGAACGAGACCACCTCGCTCCGCCCGAAATTGTAGATGGCGGTGTTCCAGTCGGGGTGAAATCCCTTGCGCGGGTCGGCATGCTCGTAGAGCGCGGTGCCGTCGAAATTGGCGAGGCCATGGGCATCGACCGGGAAATGCGCCGGCACCCAGTCGAGGATGACGCCGATACCGGCACGGTGAGCGCCGTCGACGAAACGGGCAAAGCCATCCGGATCGCCAAAGCGGGCCGACGGCGCATAGAGGCCGGTCGTCTGGTACCCCCAAGAGGGATCGTAGGGATGTTCGGAGATGGGCAGGAACTCGATATGGGTGAAGCCGGTTTCGGCGACATAGGGGATCAGCCGCTCGGCGAGTTCGTCCCATGACAGAAAGGTGCCGTCGTCGCCCAACTGCCAGGAGCCGGCATGGACCTCGTAGATCGATATGGCTTCGCGCCGGGGGTCGGCATTGCGCCAGAAATTACGATGCGCCTCGTCGCCCCATTCATGCGCCGGCGGCACGGCGACCACCGACGCTGTGGCCGGGCGCAATTCTGATTTGAAGGCGAACGGGTCGGCCTTCAGCGGCAGCCTGACGCCGTCGGGGCCGATGATTTCGTATTTGTATGGCCGGCCGGCACCAATGTCGGGAATGAACACTTCCCAGATCCCGGTGTCGCGGCGGTCGCGCATCGAATGGCGGCGGCCATCCCATTCGTTGAAGTCGCCGACAACGGAGACACGTTTCGCATTCGGCGCCCAGACGGCGAAGTGGACGCCAGAGGCGCCCTCGTGCTCGATGACATGCGCGCCGAGCTTGTCGAACAGCCTGAGATGCGAGCCCTGTGCGATATAGTAGTCGTCCATCGGGCCAAGCACCGGACCGAAGGAATAGGGATCCGTCAGCCACCAGTCACCGCCAGCATTCCTGGCGTGATAGCGCAGCGGCTGGCGCTTGCGGATCGACAGTTTGCCTTCGAAGAAGCCGCTGTTATCGCGCCTGGAAAGCTCGCCGGCTTTCTTGCCGTCTAGCGTATAGGCGGTAACGAACTCGGCATGCGGGACGAAGCAGCGGGCAAAGAAGGTCTTGTCGACTTCCTGAACACCAAGAACCGCGAAGGGATCGCCATGCGTGCCGGCAACAATCGCCGCAACATCGCTGGCTGCCGCCAGTCCGTCCGGCCCGCTTGTCGCAGCGGTCACGCGCGGCTTCCTCATCAGGCAGTGTCCCTCCCCGGGCACCAGTTGTTTATCTTGCGCATGTCGTTGTCCCAAAACCGCTGCGCACTTTTGGGCGACATGCACGAGGCCACATCGTTCTTGGCCTCATGCAATCACATCAGACGGGCACGTTCCAGATTTCTTTCGCGTATTGGCGAATTGTACGATCAGAAGAGAACCAGCCGACGCGGGCGACGTTGCGGATCGCCTTGGCGTACCAGTCGGGACTGTTGCGCCAGACGGCATCGACCTCGCGCTGCGCCACCGAATAAGCGTCGAAATCAGCGGCGACCATGAACCAGTCGCTCTGGTAGAGACCATTGATCAGGTCGCGGTAGCGTTCGGGATCATCCGGCGAAAAGACACCCGATGACACCGCGGCGACCGCTTGCGACAGTTCGGGCGAAGCCTCGATCACTTCGCGCGGGTTGTAGCCATTGTTGCGCCGCTCGGCGACCTCCTCGGTGGTCAGGCCGAAGATGAAGATGTTGTCGTCGCCGACGCATTCCTTGATCTCGACATTGGCGCCGTCGAGCGTGCCGATGGTCAGCGCGCCATTCAGCGCGAATTTCATGTTGCCGGTGCCGGAGGCTTCCATGCCAGCCGTCGAGATCTGCTCGGACAGGTCGGCTGCCGGCATCATGATCTCGGCCAGGCTGACATTGTAGTTCGGCACGAACACCACTTTGAGCAGGCCGCGAACGGCCGGGTCACGGTTGATGACCTTGGCTACATCATTGGCAAGTTTGATGATCAGCTTGGCGTTGTGGTAACTCGGCGCCGCCTTGCCGCCGAAGAATTTCACGCGCGGCATCCAGTCACGTTCCGGATGCGAGCGAATCTGGTCGTAGAGCGAGATCGCCTCGAGAATATTGAGAAGCTGGCGCTTGTATTCGTGGATGCGCTTGATCTGGATATCGAACAGCGCCGAAGGATCGACCTTGATGCCGAGCCGGTCGGCGACGAGATTGGCCAGCCGCGCCTTGTTGGCGCGCTTGACGCCAGCGAACTTCTCGCGAAACGCAGCGTCTCCCGCAAAAACGTCGAGGCCTTTGATGGCATCGATATCGTCGAGAAAACGATCGCCGATTGCCTCACGGGCGAGCGCCGTCAGCCCAGGATTACACTGGATCAGCCAGCGCCTTGGCGTAATGCCGTTGGTCTTGTTGTTGATGCGGTCAGGATAGAGCCGGTGCAGGTCGGCGAACACCGTTTCCTTCATCAGTTCGGTGTGCAAGGCCGAGACGCCGTTGATCGAATGCGAGCCAACAAAGGCCAGATTGCCCATACGCACGCGACGGTCGCCGTTTTCCTGAATCAGCGAGATGCGGCTGATCTGCTCGTCCGAGAACTGGTTGGACGCGCGCGCCTCAAGCAGCACCTCGGCGTTGATGGCGTAGACGATCTGCATGTGGCGCGGCAGCAGCCGCTCGAACAGCGGCACCGGCCAGCTTTCGAGCGCTTCGGGCAGCAGCGTGTGGTTGGTGTAGCCGAAGGTGCGCTTGGTGACGCTCCAGGCCTGGTCGAAATCCATGCCGTGGACATCCATCAGCAGCCGCATCAGTTCGGGCACGGCGATGGCTGGATGTGTGTCGTTGAGGTGGATGGCCGCCTTGTCGGGCAGCGACTGCAGATTGCCATACTGGCTGAGATGGCGTTGGACGATGTCCTGCAGCGAGGCGGTCGAGAAGAAATACTCTTGCCGCAACCGCAGCTCCTGGCCGGCCTTGTGAGAGTCGGCGGGATAGAGCACGCGTGACAAGGCGTCGGCCTTGTTGCTTTCGGCCAGCGCACCGATGTGATCGCCGGCGTTGAACTTGTCGAGCAGGATCGGATCGATCGGCATGCCGGACCACAGCCGCAGCGTGTTGACGCGGTTGGCCCGCCAGCCCACCACGGGCGTGTCATAGGCGACGGCCAGCACATGCTCGGTCGGCTTCCAGACATGGCGCTCAAGCCGGCCATCCTTGGCGGTGATCGATTCCACCGAGCCGCCGAAGCCGACCTCGAAGGAGCGTTCGCGCCGTTCGAATTCCCATGGATTGCCGTGATCGAGCCAGGTCTCGGGCAGTTCCACCTGCCAGCCATCGTGGATTTCCTGGCGAAACATGCCGTTGGCGTAGCGGATACCATAGCCGTGCGCGGGAATATCAACGGTCGCCATGCTTTCCATGAAGCAGGCGGCGAGCCGGCCGAGACCGCCATTGCCAAGGGCGGCATCCGGCTCAAGCGCGGCAACGATGTCGAGATCGACACCGAGCGACGACAGTGCCTCCCGCATATTGTCCATCAGGCCAAGATTGGAGAAGGCGTCGCGCATCAGGCGGCCAATAAGGAACTCCAGCGACAGGTAGTAGACGCGCTTTTCCTGCTGGTCGTAGGCTTCCTTCGTCGCCTGCATCCAGTGATCGACGATGCGGTCGCGCACGACCTTGATCGAGGCGGTGAGCCAATCATATTGCGTCGCGACGGTGGTGTCCTTGCCGACCCTGTATTTGAGGGCCTTCAAGACCTCGTCTGCGAGTGTCTTGGGATCGGGATTTTCAAGTGCTGGATGGGGAGCTTCAGATGTCATCGCGCGCGTCATGCTGCCTCTCGTGCGGTTGCCATGATCATATCGGCTTTCATCAATCCTCCCAGCCCATGCTAGCCGATCCAGAGCGACATTCAATCGATTTAAATTCCCCACGCCTGCTTACCCTGCGGCAATTTGACAGATCAAGCCGCAAGCGCGGCCTCCGGCGGCGCTTTCGCTCCGGTCATGAAGGCAACGGCGTCGGACATCGTATATTGCTTGGGATCGATGACGCAGAGGCGACGGCCGAGGCGATGGATGTGAATGCGGTCGGCCACCTCGAAGACATGCGGCATGTTGTGCGAGATCAGCACGATCGGCAGGCCGCGCTTCTTCACGTCTAGGATCAGTTCGAGCACGCGCCGGCTTTCCTTGACGCCAAGGGCCGCCGTCGGTTCATCCATGATGACCATCTTCGAGCCGAAGGCGGCGGCACGCGCCACCGCAACACCCTGGCGCTGACCGCCTGAAAGCGTTTCCACCGCCTGGCTGATGTTCTGGATGGTCATCAGGCCAAGTTCGGTGAGCTTGTCGCGGGCGCGCTTTTCCATCGCCGGCCGGTCAAGCATGCGCAACCATTGACCGAGAAAGCCCGGTTTGCGGATTTCACGGCCGAGGAACATGTTGTCGGCGATCGACAGGGCCGGCGACAGCGCCAGGTTCTGATAGACCGTTTCGATGCCGGCTTCGCGGGCCTCCATCGGCGACTTGAAGGCGATGGGTTTGCCCTCAAGCAGGATCTCGCCTTCGTCGGGCGTGACCGCGCCGGAGATTGCCTTGATCAGCGATGACTTGCCGGCGCCGTTGTCGCCGATGACCGCCAGGATTTCGCCGGGATAGAGATCGAAATCGGCATTGTCGAGGGCGGTGACGCGGCCATAACGCTTAACCAGGCCGCGCGCGGTGAGGATGGGTTCCTGGGTCATGGCTATGCCGAAACCTTTCTGATCCATTGGTCGATGGCCACGGCGCCGATGATCAGCACACCGGTGAGAAGTACTTTCCATTGCGGATCGGCGCCCAGCATGTTGAGGCCCATCGAGACGACGCCGACGATCATCGCGCCAAACAGGGTGCCCAGAATGGAGCCGCGCCCGCCGAAAAGAGAAATGCCGCCGATCACCGTCGCGGTGATCGCCTGCAGATTGTAGTCGGTGACGGCGGCGGACGGTGAGATCGAGCCGTTGCGGCCAATGGAGACCCAGGCAGCGAAAGCCGCGATCAATCCGGCAAGGGTGTAGACGGTCATCAGTACCTTCTTGGTCTGGATGCCCGACAGCTTCGCCGCCTCCTGATCATCGCCGACAGCGTAGACATGGCGGCCCCATGCCGTGTGATTGAGCACGTACCAAAGGATCATCACGAGCACGACCGTGGCAATGACGCCGAGCGTCAGCACCGCCGTGCCAATCTTGAAGCTCAAAGCAAAGAGGTGCAGCAGCGGCGCCTGGCTGTCGACATCGGTGTCGCGGATCGTCTCATTGGCCGAATAGATGAAATTCGTCGCCATGACGATGTTCCAGGTGCCAAGCGTCACGATGAAGGGCGGCAGCCGCATGTAGGCGACCAGCACCCCGTTGAGCAGCCCGCAGGCCGCTCCCGCGGCAAGGCCGATCGCCACGGCGACCACGCTTGGCAGACCGTAGTTGACCGCGCAATTGCCCATGATCACAGCTGAAATCACCATGATAACGCCGATCGACAGATCGATGCCGGCGGTCAGGATGACCAGCGTCTGTGCGGCGCCCAGAATCCCGATGATGGCGATCTGCTGCAGGATCAGTGTCAGCGTGTAGGACGAGAAGAACCGCCCTCCGATGGTGATGCCGAAGATGATGATCGCCAGAACCAGCACGATCAGCGGCACCGCGGCCGGTGTTGAGTGCAGGAAATGCTGGATACGCTTGACGGCCGATTTGTGCTCGTCAAAATTGGCAACGCTTGTGTCGCTGCTCGAGAGAACCTTCTCGAATTCCTGAGCTTGAGCCATGCTTCCTCCCCGTCTGGGCTTCAGCCATACGCTGACGCCTGTCCGCGCTTCCGGTCTGCTGCCGGGATTATTCGCGTTTGCAGTGATACATCGTCCACCCGAAGCGGCCGGGGATCAAGCCCCCGGCCCTTCGGTTCTTTTGTCGATCAGGCCGACATCAGCCCCAGCACTTGGCGAGGCCTTCCTTCGTGTCGATGGACTTCACGCCATTGGCGGGCTTGTCGGTCACCAGATTGACGCCGGTGTCGAAGAAGTTCTTGCCTTCGGTCGGCTTGGGCTTCGTCCCATCCTTGGCGAAAGCAGCGATCGCCTCGATGCCAAGCGCCGCCATCTGCAGCGGATATTGCTGCGAGGTCGCGCCGATCACACCCTCGGTAACCGACTTCACGCCGGGGCAACCGCCGTCGACCGAGACGATCAGGACCTGCTTTTCAAGGCCGACGGCCTTGAGCGCCTGGTAGGCACCGACAGCGGCCGGCTCGTTGATGGTGTGGATGACATTGATGCCAGAGTCCTTCTGGAGAAGGTTCTCCATCGCCTTGCGGCCGCCCTCCTCGTTGCCGTTCGTCACGTCATGGCCGACGATGCGCGGGTCGACCTCGTCGCCGATCTTGTTGGGATCCTTCACGTCGATGCCGTAGCCCATCATGAAGCCCTGGTCGCGCAGCACGTCCACGGTCGGCTGCGAAGGCGTCAGATCAAGGAAGCCGATCTTGGCGTCCTTCGCCTTGTCGCCGAGCGTGGCGGCGGCCCAGGCGCCGATCAGCTTGCCGGCTTCGAGGTTGTCGGTGGCGAAGGTTGCATCGGCGGCGTCGATCGGGTCGAGCGGCGTGTCGAGTGCGATCACCAAAAGCCCTGCGTCGCGTGCCTTCTTAACCGTCGGCACGATACCCTTGGTGTCGGACGCGGTGATCAGGATGCCCTTGGCGCCATCGGCGATGCAGCTCTCGATCGCCGCCACCTGGCTCTCGCTGTCGCCGTCGATCTTGCCGGCGTAGGACTTGAGCTCGACGCCGAGTTCCTTGGCTTTCGCGGTGGCGCCTTCCTTCATCTTGACGAAGAAGGGATTGGTGTCGGTCTTGGTGATCAGGCAGGCACCGACGCCGGCGGCCGATGCTGCCGGCGCGAGCGCCATCACACCAAATGCAGCCGCGGCAAAAACAGTGGACTTCAAAATTGTGGTGTTCACGATCTTCCTCCCAGTGGAACCATTTAGAATGCCGGCCAACCGACATCACACAGGCATCCAGACGAATTCTCCCAGCGGGACGCCTCGCCGCACCAGACACCAGACGGAACTCACTGTCAATAATTAAATCACTCTTATTTATTATTGACAGCCTTGCCTTGACCACTCATTCTGGCCCAAAAGCATCAAGGGGAAATAACGGGAGGAACAGGGTGGAGACCGGCATTGCGAGGCACGGTTCGCCCGAGGCAGCCGATAGCCAGATTCATCGCGGCACCAACCAGAGCGGCATGCGTGACCACAATGAGCGGCTGGTGCTTTCGCTGGTGCGCCAGCACGGCAGCTTGGCGAAATCCGACATCGCTCGGATGACTGGACTTTCGGCACAGACCGTTTCGGTCATCATGCGCGAACTCGAGGACGAGAGCCTTCTGGTGCGTCAGGCGCCATTGCGCGGCAAGATCGGCCAACCGTCGATCCCGATGGCACTCAATCCCGACGGCGCCTATTTCATCGGTCTCAAGATCGGCCGCCGCAGTGCGGAGCTGGTGCTGATAGACTTTCTCGGCAATGTCCGCTCGATGCTGCAGCATTCCTACCGCTACCCTGCCCCACGCGAGACGGTGGAATTCGTCTCTTCCGGCATGAAAAAGATGCGCGGGGAACTGACCTCGGCACAGGACAAGCGTATCGCCGGACTAGGCATCGCCATGCCGTTCGAATTGTGGAACTGGGCGGACACAGCCGGCGCCCCGCGCGACGTCATGGACGAATGGCGCCACCGCGACATCCGCACCGACATTCAGATGCAATGCGACTTTCCGGTCTACCTTCAGAACGACGCCACCTCGGCATGCGGTGCCGAACTGGTTTTCGGCCAGACGGGTGCGGCACGCGACTTCGTCTATTTCTACATCGGCGCCTTTGCCGGTGGCGGCATCGTGCTCAACGGACGGTTGTTTGGCGGCCCCACCGGCAACGCCGGTGCCCTCGGCTCGATGCCCGTGCCGGGGCCGAACGGCCAGCCGACGCAGCTGATCGACGTGGCATCGATCGCCATGCTGGAAAAAGCGCTCAATGCGCGCGGCATCGAGGCCTCGCATCTGTGGACGTCGCCGGAGGACTGGGGCGACATTGGTGTCGAACTCGACGACTGGATCGGCAGCGCCGCGCAAGCACTTGCCTACGCCATCGTCTCGGCATCCTCGGTGATCGATTTCGAGGCGGCGGTCATCGATGGCTGGATGCCGAAAACCGTGCGCAAGCGGCTGGTCGACGCGGTGACCGCGGCAATTGCGGGGATAGATGGCGAAGGACTGAAGCTTCCGGCCGTTCGCGAAGGCACGGTTGGCATTCACGCACGGGCGCTTGGCGGCGCCAGCCTGCCGCTGTCGGAGCGCTTCCTGATCGGGTCGACCACGATTTCCAGGAGCGGCTGAGCATGCTGATCGGAATCCCCGCGCTGCTCGGTCCGGAGCTCCTGGCCACATTGCGGGCCATGGGTCATGGTGACGAAATCGCCCTGGTCGATGGAAACTATCCGGCCGAGGAGCAGGCCAGCCGGCTTATCCGGGCCGATGGCCATCATCTCATGCCGGTGCTCGATGCCATCTTGAGCGTGCTGCCTGTCGATGATGCCGTCCCGGTGGCGCTGTTTCGCGCCTCGGTCAAAGGCGATCCGTCACTTGCCGATCCCGTTCACCACGAGATGGAAGCGGTCTGCGCCAGGCGCGCACCAGGCCGCAAGGTGGTTGCACTGGCCGGCGCCGACTTTTATGCACGGGTTAAGGCCGCGCACGCGATTGTCGCGACCAGCGAGCCCAGACTCTACGCCAACATCATCATCCGCAAGGGCGTGATCTATCCGCTGGAGAACAAGAAACCATGATCCTCTGCTGCGGCGAAGCCCTGATCGACATGCTGCCGCGCGAAAGCCGCGACGGCGAGCCGTGCTTTGCCCCCTATGCGGGCGGAGCGGTCTTCAACACCGCCATCGCGCTTGGGCGGCTCGGCGTGCCGGCGGGCTTCTTCACCGGCCTCTCTCGCGACTTGTTCGGGGAGTTGCTGCGGGAAACGCTCGAGAAAAGCAACGTCGCCACACGCTATACGAATTTTTCCGACAGGCCGACGACGCTCGCCTTCGTGCGGCTCACGGGTGGCCAGGCGAGCTACCTGTTCTACGACGAAAACACCGCCGGACGGATGCTAACCGTCGAAGATCTGCCGGCGCTTGGCAGCGAGATCGAGGCCATGC
>JBDSLV010000134.1:0-4190 GCA_039916205.1 Mesorhizobium sp.
ATCGCGGCAGTGCAGTTCCACCCGGAATCGATCATGACGCTCGGCCACAATGCCGGCATGCGCATCATCGAGAACATCGTCGCGCACCTGCCGCGCAAGGCCAAGGAAAAGGCAGCTTAGCCCGTAATGACAGCCATCGCGCCCAAAGCCGCCGCCAAGAAGAAGATCGCCGCGCTCGCCTTCTGGTCGATCGTGATCGCCTTCGTCGTGCTCGGCCTGAAGCTTGCCGCCTGGTATGTCACCGGGTCGGTCGCGCTCTATTCGGACGCGCTGGAATCGATCGTCAACGTCATTGCTTCGGTCGCGGCCTTCTGGGCGATCCAGGTCAGTTACAAACCAGCCGACCAGGATCATCCTTTCGGCCACCACAAGGCCGAGTATTTCTCGGCCGTGCTGGAGGGCGTGCTGATCGTGCTCGCCGCGCTTCTGATCCTCAACGAGGTCTGGCGGTCCTGGCAGACGCCCTCGCCGCTGGAGCAGCCCTGGGAAGGTCTTGCCGTCAACGGCGTCGCCACCGTGATCAACGCCTTCTGGGCCTGGGCGCTGATCCGTGCCGGCCGCGCCGAAAAATCACCGGCGCTGGTCGCCGACGGCAATCACATCATGACCGACGTGGTGACCTCGATTGGTGTCTTCGGTGGCCTGGTCGGCGCAATCCTGACCGGCTGGCAGATCCTCGACCCGGCACTGGCCGTGATCGTGGCCTTGAACATCCTGTGGCAGGGCTGGCACGTCATCGGTTCGTCGATGAACGGGTTGATGGACCGTGCCGTCGACACGCAGCAGCATATGCGCATCCGCGACGTCATCTCGGCCAATTGCAAGGGTGCGTTGGAAGTGCATGACCTGAAGACGCGTATCGCCGGCCGCGCCACTTTCATCGAGTTCCATCTGGTCGTCGACGCCGACATGTCGGTCGGCGCCAGCCATGTCATCTGCGACCGCATCGAAGACGCGCTGCAGGCGGAAATCCCTTCGGTGCGCGTCATCATCCATGTCGAGCCCGAGGACGAGGCGAAACTCCCGAAGGGCACGACGGCGGTGCCTTTCGCTTAAGCCTAGCTCAAGGCGCGCAAGCTGATTGCGGCATGGCCTCCAGCCGATAGACCTTGTCGTCGGACTTCGTCTTGCCATCGGCTGCCTTCGAGCACAGGTCGACGATCGCCACGCTGCTGTTGGGATTGGCCAGCATCATCGTGCCGTTGGCGCCGCGCTTGAGGAAGATTTCCTTCTGCGCGATGTCGCAGGAGAAATTGCTCATCTTCGAACTGGCGGCGCAGCGCCATTGGTCGGCCTCGCCCTGGCAGGAATAGGTTTGCGTGACCTTGCCCGATTTCAGCCGGGTGGTGACGGACACGGCGATATCGGCGCCATCGGGCCAGTTGGTGGCATCGCCGCCCGACGCGAAGGATGCGAGTTCCACCGGTCCGCGGAATACCCGGATCGACTGCGTCAGCTGGTTGGGGTGTGAGGCCAGGTGAGACGCATCATAGTCGCGGCCAAAGCAGAACGGCTGGTCGGGCTTCAGCCGCACGCGCAGCGGATCCCCAAGCGCCGGGTCGATCGGATCGATCCGCGCGAACTCTGCCTTGCAGCTTGCCGCGGGCATGGAATCGAGCCGGAAATTATCATCCTCCTTGCCCAGCGCCTGCCGGTCATATTCCGCCGTGCCGAGTTCTTCTTCCGAACCGGCGTCGAGATAGAGGTCGGACTGCACATCGGAAACGACCAGCCGGCCTTTGTCATCGACCTTCAGCGAAGCCATGGTGCGGTCGCAGTCCATACCGCAATGGATCGGGCCTGATTTGCCGTCCTCGGACTCGTGATTGCACCAGCCGCCAGCCCATTGAGGCGCCTTGGCGCCACGCACGGTGGTGGTGAGAAAGCCAGTGTAGGATGTGTCGGAAAGCGTCGGCTCCTCATTCGGATGGCTAACCGGATCATGGCCGTAGTAGAAAAATATCCGCGCCACCTTCTGCTTGGGATGCGCCTTGAGATGGGCGGCGTCATAGACGCGGCCGAAACAGGCATCGGCTCCGTTCGGGCTGAGTTCGGTAAGCTTGAGTGCATCATCGGCAATGGCCGTTCCGCCCAGCAAACCAAGTAAAACCGCCGCAATACCGGTAGCTGCCAGTCCGTTCCTAAACGCCATGTGACCTCTCCTCGCATCGACAGGACGTACCGTCAATTTATGCTACTATTGCGGCGTGAACCACGCAAATCGCGGTGAAAGCGAGGAGGGATGCGATGCGCCGGCGCGACATGTTCCGCGCGGTCCTAGCCGGGACCGGAACGCTCTTGGGCCTGCGCGCCGCCGAGGCCGCGACCACGCAGTCCGCACGGTTGAAGGTCGCCTATCATCTCAGCGATCTCGACAAGATCAATTTCGTGCTCGGCAACATCAAGAACCACTACGAGGGCACCGGCGGCAATGTCGACATCGTCCTGGTCGTGCATGGCCCTGCCCTTGCCGGCTTCAAGTCGAAAGGCATATCGGCGGCGGTCTCCGGCCGCTTCGCCAGCCTTGTACAGCAGGGGCTCGATCCGCATGCCTGCGCCAACACCATGCAAGGCATGGATATCGGGCTGGCGGACCTGCTTGAAGGTTTCCACGCCGCCGAAAAGGGCGGCGTCGTCAAGCTCGCTGAACTGCAAAGCCAGGGCTACGCCTATCTCAGGCCTTGACGGCGCATGGGCTTGAATGCCCGTGGGCTGAATGCAAGGGTGGCAGGGGTCCACAGGGGCCGACAGAAGTCCCGGAGGACAGCAGTGCCAGCCACAACCGCCCTTACCATACCCGACCTCGCCGGCAAGGCAGTGCTTGTCACCGGCGCATCGACCGGCATCGGAGCCGCGCTCGCACTGGCCTATGCCGCGCAGAAATCCCGCGTCGCGCTGCACTACAATTCGAGCCGCGAGGCTGCCGAGAAGCTCGCCAAGATCATCACCGGCAACGGCGGCGACGTGTTCCTGACGCAGGGCGATTTTTCCGTTGCCGCCGATGTCGAGCGCGTTGTCGAGGACAGCGCCAGGCATTTCGGCCGCCTCGATGGCCTCGTGAACAATGCCGGTGGCATGCTTGGCCGCGTGCCCTATGCCGAGCAGACCGAAGCGCATTACGACGCGGTGATGGACCTCAACGCCCGCTCGGTGCTGACCGCCTCGCGCAAGGCGATCCCATGGCTGAAGAAACAGGGCGGCTTCATCGTCAACACCTCGTCGATCGCCGCGCGCAATGGTGCCGGCGGTGGCGCCGGCCTCTACGGCTCGGCCAAGGCCTTCGTCTCCAACGTGACGCGTGGCATGGCCAAGGAGCTGATCGGCTTCGGCATCCGCGTCAACGCGGTGGCGCCGGGCACCATCCTCACGCCTTTTCACGAACGCTATTCGAACGATGAACAGATGAAGGGCATGGTCGCCACCATTCCCCAGGGCCGTGCCGGCACGGCTGGGGACTGCGTCGGCGCCTATCTGTTCCTCTCCTCGGATCTCCTGAGCGGCTACATTACCGGCCAGGTGATCGAGGTGAACGGTGGCCAGTTGATGCCGTGACCGGCGACCGGCATACTCTTGCCCAAGACTTCAACTTATCCAGGGCTTCAGCCCTATCCAAGACTTCAACCTGTCGAAGACTTCAAAGGGAGATGAAGGAATGTACGGACTGATCGGCAAGATGCGGGCGACGCGCGGCCAGCGCGACGCGATCATGGACGTGCTGATCACCTCGACCGGCACCATGCCAGGCTGCCTGAGCTACATCATCGCCCGCGATCCAGCGGATGCCGATGCGATCTGGGTCACCGAAGTGTGGACCGATGCCGAAAGCCACAAGGCCTCGCTGCAGCTTCCGGAAGTCCAGGCAGCGATCGCCAAGGCCCGGCCGTTCATTGCCGGCTTTGAATTTCAGGTCGAGACCCACCCTGCCGGCGGCTTCGGCCTGCCTGATACCAACACCGGCTGAGACGCACGAAAGCACACTTTTCCGATACGCCCGGGTTCGCATTTTTCGCACTCGGGTCTAAGACCGAAACCTGGATTCCTCGGCTGAACAGCCTCTACCTGAACAGGCCCCATCTGAGCCCGTTGCCGAGGGCATGGCGCGGATGCGCAAGCACTGGCAATGGCTGGCAATCATCACCGTCTCGGCGCTGTTTGCCGGCGCGCTGGAACTCGCAGCCCTGCCGGCGGCG
>JBDSLV010000135.1:0-13885 GCA_039916205.1 Mesorhizobium sp.
AAAAGCGCGGCGGCAAAGATCAGCAGGGACGTGAGTTGCATGGCGGGCCTCGGCTTTCGATATGCTCGATCGGTGAACACTAGCCCAACCGGTCCGGCGGCGGTAGCGGGAACAAAGGCAAGATAGCATGGGTTAGCGCTGCTCCTCACCCTCTCCCCGTATAGAAACGGGGAGCAGGTGCCCGCAGGCGGATGAGGGGCGGCTCAAGCCTCCGAAAATTGAGCTCGAGGTCGTCATCCCTAGGCAAACAAGAGAGGCTTGCCCCTCCGCCTTGGCCGGGCTAGAAATGCCGCCTCGAAACAGCTTTGAGCTTCACTTTGCCCACGTAATCGCCGGTCTCGTCAACTCCGCCGACACAATGCATGGCGCCGCGTTCGCGGTGCCTGTTTTCATTTTCATGTGTTCTCAGGGTGGCGGTTCGAGACCGGTTTGGCACTGCTGAACCGCTGTCGTGTGCTTGCCGCCCGCGACACCTGTTTTCCAGCCACCGCAGTCTCTCGCCACGCCGCGCCCTATGGGCATCTCGACATCGCCGACCTGACGAACTTCCCGACGGGAAGGGCTTACCGGCATGTCTTGCACCACCTTGCGGATCCATTGGGCGATCGCGCCTGAAATCGCACCGCGACCGCTCATCAACTGCAATCGCTGCGGCGGCCTGAAGGCCTACCGCTGCAGCGGCAAGTTCCGCGTCAACGCCAATGGCAAGCGCATCGACGTGTGGCTGATCTACCGCTGCATCGACTGCGACAATTCCTGGAATTTCGGCATTTTCGAGCGCTGCAACCGCCGGGATATCGAGCCGGCGATGCTGCAGGCGCTCGAGAGCAACGATCCGGCACTCGCCCGGCGCCACGCCTTCGATGTCGTTGCGCTGCGCGGCCGGGCTGGGCGGGTCGAGGAGTTTCCTGATGTCGCCGTGCGCAAGCAGGTGCTCGGCGACATCAAGCAAAATGCTGAGGCCTTGGAAATCCGGCTTCGACTGGAAATGCCGATATCGCTGCGGCTCGATCGCCTGCTCGCCAACGAGCTTGGCATCTCGCGATCAAGACTGCAGGCGCTGGAGGAGAGACAGCGGCTCATTGTCACCCCGGATGGGGCCAGGGCGCTTCGCAAACCGTCTCGGCACGGCACAATGATCCGCATCGATTTGGCCGGCGAGCCCGATCGGGAGCTCATCATCGCGGCTGCCGGGGGCTGAAAGCAGGAAGGGGAGCACCATGTGCTCCCCTTCCTCATATTCGTTTCGGTGACGCAGGCGGTTACGCCGCGCCGACCACCTTGGCCGACTTCTCAAACCGCTTGCGCTCGTTCGGGTCGAGATAGAGCTTGCGCAGGCGAATGGTCTTCGGTGTCACCTCGACCAGCTCGTCGTCCTGGATCCAGGCCAAGGCCTTCTCCAGCGTCATGCGGATCGGCGGGGTCAGCTTGACGGCCTCGTCCTTGCCGGCGGCGCGGATGTTGGTCAGCTTCTTGCCCTTGAGCACGTTCACTTCAAGGTCGTTGTCACGGGAATGGATGCCGATGATCATGCCTTGATAGACCTTGACGCCCGGATCGATGACCATCGGGCCGCGATCTTCCAGGTTCCACATCGCATAGGCCACCGCTTCGCCCTGCTCATTGGAAATCAGCACGCCATTGGTGCGGCCCGGCAATTCGCCCTTGTAGGGCTCATAGGCATGGAACAGGCGGTTCATCACGGCGGTGCCGCGCGTGTCGGTCAACAGTTCCGACTGGTAGCCGATCAGGCCGCGGGTCGGGGCGTGGAAGACGATGCGCTGGCGATTGCCGCCGGAAGGACGCAGCTCGACCATCTCGGCCTTGCGCTCCGACATCTTCTGCACGACGACGCCGGCATGCTCCTCGTCGACGTCGATGACGACCTCCTCGACCGGCTCGAGCAACTCGCCGTTCTCGCCCTTCTGCATGACGACGCGCGGGCGCGACACGGCGATTTCAAAACCTTCGCGGCGCATCGTCTCGATCAGGACGGCCAGCTGCAATTCGCCGCGGCCGGAGACGAAGAACGAATCCTTGTCAGGTGATTCCTCGATCTTCAGCGCGACATTGCCTTCGGCTTCGCGCAGCAGGCGGTCGCGGATGACGCGGCTGGTCACCTTGTCGCCCTCGGTGCCGGCCAGCGGGCTGTCATTGACGAGGAAGGACATGGTCACGGTCGGCGGATCGATCGGCTGCGCATGCAGCGCTTCGGTCACCGCCAGGTCGCAGAACGTGTCGGCGACGGTGCCTTTCGACAGACCGGCAATGGCGACGATGTCACCAGCCTGCGCTTCTTCGATCGGCTGGCGCTCGAGGCCACGGAAAGCGAGGATCTTGGAAATACGGCCGGTTTCGATCTGCGTGCCGTCATTGTGCAGCACCTTGACCGCCTGGTTCGACTTCAGCGTGCCGCTCTCGATGCGGCCGGTGATGATGCGGCCAAGGAAGGGGTTGGCTTCCAGAATGGTGCCGATCATGCGGAACGGGCCGGGATGAACGGTCGGCGCCGGCACATGCTTGACGATGAGGTCGAACAGCGGCCCAAGTTGCTGGTCCTTCGGACCCTCCGGGTTCTCGGAAACCCAGCCATCGCGGCCTGAACCATAGAGGATCGGGAAATCGAGCTGATCGTCGGTGGCGTCCAGTGCTGCGAACAGGTCGAACACTTCGTTGACCACCTCGACATGGCGGGCATCGGGGCGGTCGATCTTGTTGATGACGACGATCGGCTTCAGGCCAACCTTGAGCGCCTTGCCAACGACGAATTTGGTTTGCGGCATCGGGCCTTCGGCGGCGTCGACCAGAACGATGGCCGAATCCACCATCGACAGGATACGCTCGACCTCGCCGCCGAAATCGGCGTGGCCGGGGGTGTCGACGATGTTGATGCGCGTATCCTTCCAGTCGACCGAAGTCGCCTTGGCCAGGATGGTGATGCCGCGTTCCTTTTCGAGATCGTTGGAATCCATGGCGCGCTCGGCGACGCGCTGGTTGTCTCGGAACGAGCCGGATTGCCGGAGCAATTGGTCGACGAGGGTGGTTTTTCCATGGTCGACGTGCGCGATAATCGCGATATTACGGAGTTTCATGTTCTGGTCTCGGGAGCGTTGCAGGCAGCAGGCCAAGGGCGCCGCCTCTTTCGGTTGCGCGGCTCATACAGGGTTTTTCGCAATTGCGAAAGAGGAAGCGCGACACCAAATACTCATCAAATCTTAATGGTCCGCATGTGAAATGATTTTGTTAACCAAGGCGGGAACCTTTCAGGGCCCGGGCAGTTCGAACGTCATGACCGACAAAGCCGTCAGAATTAGGCCGATCCTCGCATATGCCGCACTCGCCGTGCTGCTGGCCGCCGGCGCCGCTCAGTCGGCCGCCGGGTTCAAGGACACGCGCGCCGTTGTCCAGCCGGACACGCAGACCGCCGAACAGGCGTTCGCCGATGCACCAGACGGCGTCGACCCCATGGTGACCGGGCCGGTCAGCACCGCGTTTAAGCAGCGGCAGGTTAGCGCCAACTGCGAAGACGCCGTATGGCCCAACATTCCGATGATCTGCTACCCGGACTGAGCTTCTCCCTCGCGGGCGCCGGATCAAGCCGACCGCACCGGATCAAGCGTGACCTTGTAGAGCTCGTTGTCGTCGCGGTCCATCAACCGCACCGTCAGCTGTTCGGTGGCGCCCTGGATATCGACGAGCCCGAAGAACTGCAGGCCGGCCGACGGCGGCAGGTTCTGGCCCCGCTCGACGGTCGGCGCCTTGATGAATTTCAGCTCCGGACCAAACGTCATGTCGAAATCGTTGGGACCGAACGTGCCGGCGTGGATCGGACCGGAGACGAATTCCCAGAACGGATTGAAATCCTGGAACTGCGCCTTGTCGGGGTTGTAGTAGTGCGCGGCGGTGTAGTGCACGTCGGCGGTGAGCCAGACGGTGTTGGTGATGCCGGCATTCTTGATATAGCGCAAAAGGTCGGCGATCTCGAGTTCGCGGCCCTTCGGCAGGCTATTGTCGCCATTGCTGACAGCTTCCGCCCCGACCTTCTTGGCGCCATCGTCCCAGACGACAAGGCCAAGCGGCATATCGGCGGCGATGATCTTCCAGGTCGCCTTGGAGTTCGCCAGTTCACGCTTCAGCCATTTCGTCTGCTGTTCGCCGAGCATGCGCGACTGTGGCGTCATCGTCTCCTGCATGTCGGGCCCGTTGGGGCCGCGATAGGAACGCATATCGAGGAAGAACACATCAAGCAGCGGCCCGTAGGCGATCTTGCGATAGACGCGGCCGGGCTCCGACGGCTCGTAGCGGATCGTCGTCATCTCGTGGAAGGCGCGCGCCGCACGCGCCGCCAGCACATGGATGGATTTCTCGCTGTAGCGGCTGTCGGCGGTCAGGTCCTTCGAATCCGACCAGTTGTTCAGCACCTCGTGGTCGTCCCACTGGTAGAAGGTCGGGCAGATCGCGCTGAGACCCAGCACATTCTTGTCCATCATGTTGTATTTCCACTGGTCGCGGTATTCGTCCAGCGTCTCGGCAACCTTGCGCTTGCCGTCGATGAGCACGACGTTCTTCCACTTGCCGCCGCCCGGAAGGTCGACTTCGTCCTTCATGGCGCCATCGGCGTAGATGGTGTCGCCCGAATGCAGGAAGAAATCCGGCGTGTGCTTGCCGATGGTGGCATAGGTCTTCATGCCGGTCTCGTCGATGCCCCAGCCCTGGCCTGCGGTATCGCCCGACCAGGCGAAGCGGATGTCACGCTTCGAAGCCGGCGCCGTCCTGAAACGGCCGATGATCGGCTCGGACACCGTGTTGATGTCGGCGAGATCGGCCGCCGTCATGCGGTAGAAGATGTCCTGGTCGGAGGCGAGTTCGGTGATGAGCCGCTTGACCGTGTAATCGCTGGCCGGCGACGTATCGAGCGGAGCAAGCCGGGTGGCGTTGGCGAAATTCTCGGTCGACGACACCTCGAACATGACCCGCGACGGGCGGTCCGTGCGCGTCCAGATCACACCGCTAGTGGCATCGACGTCGCCGGACTGCACGCCGTGGGTGAAGGCCGGGCGCTGGTTGGCGCGGGAATAGTAGGGCATCGCCAGGCCGGAGGCGCCAACCAGCCCAACGGCGCTGGCGGAGGTGACAAAGGCGCGCCGGGTCATCGACATCTTGTTCATGGCTGTCTCCTGGATGGCTTGAACGGTGCCACCAAGGTCTAGCGTCAATGTTTCAGGCGCATCTCGAAACCATGAAGTTTTCGTAACAGCGAACAGGCTCTTTCCTTCTCCCACAAGGGGAGACGGGAAAAACAGCCTCAAGCTGCCTGCGGCTCGGGGTCGAAAGCAGGCTGGCTGGTGTTGATCAAGAGCGAGATACAGGCGGCGGCGATTGCCGTCATGCCGGCGATCAGGAAGGCCAGTTCGTAATTGCCTTGCAGTTCGCGCATGGTGCCGCCGAAGGCGGCGGCGGTGGCCGCGCCGACCTGATGGCCGGCGACGATCCAGCCGAACACGATCGGTCCGCTGCGGTCGCCGAAGGCCTCGTTGGCGAGCCTCAGCGTCGGCGGCACGGTGGCAATCCAGTCGAGGCCATAGAGCACGGCGAAGATGACCAGGCTGGTCGCCGAGAAGCCGGAATAGGGCAGGTAGATCAGCGACAGACCACGGATGGCGTAATAAACGCCAAGCAGCTTGCGCGGGTCGTAGCGGTCGGTGAGCCAGCCCGACAATGTCGTGCCGATCAGGTCGAAAATGCCCATCATCGACAACAGTCCGGCCGCCTGCACCTCACCGATGCCCATGTCGCCGCAGAAGGCGATCAGATGCGTGCCGACCAGCCCGTTGGTGGTGAAGCCGCAGACGAAGAAAGTGGCGAACAGATACCAGAACACCCTGGTGCCGGCGGCGCGGCGCAGCGTGCCGAGCGTATGGGCGAGAAAATTGCCCTGTGACGCCGGCGACGTCGGTGGCACGTCATCCGCCTCGGCGCCATAACGCACCATGCCGATCGAAGCCGGGCGCTCCGGCACCAGCAGCCAGACCAGCGGGATCAGCGCCGCGGTGGCGATCGCGACTGTAACGACAACCGGCTGCCAGCCGCCCGACTGTGCCAGCGAGGCGATGAGCGGCAGGAAGATCAGCATGCCGGTGGCGCTGGAGGCCGACATCAAGCCCATGACGAGACCGCGATTGGTCTTGAACCAGCGGTTGACGATCGTGGCGCCGAGCACGCTGGCTACGGCGCCGGAACCGATGCCCGAGAACACGCCCCAGGTGATGAACAGATGCCATGGCTTGGTCATCAGCAGGCTGAGCGCGGTCGAGGCAGACATCACGACGAGCGATGCGAGCACCGTGCGGCGCAGGCCGATCCGCTCCATCAGCGCGGCGGCAAAGGGACCGGTCAGGCCGTAGAGCAGGATGCCCATGCCGGCAGCCAGCGACACGACGTCGCGCCGCCAGCCGAAACTGTTTTCCAGCGGCAGCATCATGACCGAAGGCGCGGAACGCAGGCCGGCCGCGATCAGCAGGCAGAGGAAAATGACGCCGACCACCACGAAAGCGTAGCGCTGGCCAAAGGGACGGGATTGAGATATCATGTTACTGACCGGTACGTTGCAGGATGGGAGCATGTATACGTACCGATCGGTAACATTGTCAATCGAGTCATATGATGCCAACGGACAAAAAAATTGAACTGACCATCAGCGATGATCATGCGGCGGCTCCGCCCAAGGCCGCCAAGAAGATACTCGATGTTGCGTACGACCTGTTCTATCGGCGAGGCATCCGGGCGATCGGCGTCGACGAGATTGTCAAGCGCGCCGGCGTCACCAAGCCCAGCCTCTATCGCAGCTTTCCTTCCAAGGACGAGTTGGCCGCTTCCTATCTCAGACGCTACGATCTCGAATTCTGGCAGCGCTTCGATGAGGCGGTGGATGCCCATCCAAGCGAGCCCCGCGCACAGATCAAGGCCTTCCTGACCCGTGTCGGCAAGCGCACGCAGATGCCGGATTATCGCGGCTGCGGCATGACCAACGCGGCTGTCGAATATCCCGAGCATGGCCATCCGGCGCGCGTTGTCAGCGAAGCCAACAAGCAGGAGCTGCGTCGCCGCTTGCGCGCCATGGCAACCGAAATGGGGGCCAGCGATGCCGACACGCTTGGCGACGGGTTGCTGCTCCTGATCGAAGGCGCCTATATCAGCGGCCAGCTGTTCGGCGCCGGCGGCCCGGCACAGTCCGTGGCAAGGAATGCCGACCTGCTGATCGGGGCCAGCCTTGAGGTGCGACCGATCTAGAGCAATTCCAGGAAAAGTGCGCAGCGGTTTTCCCGGGAAAAGCGCGTAGCACTTTCCCTTAGGAATTGCGTAAAAACAAAGAGTTAGAGCGGTCCCAGCGATTGAATCAAACGCGCTGAACCGCTCTAGGCTGATCCAAAATTTGGCGATAGGCTGCGGCATCCGCAACGGAGATGCCCGCGATGCGCAGCCTTCTGATCCCGCTTGTTTTCGCCAGCTTCTGCCAGTCGGCGCATGCCGGCGCCATATCCAGCGCCTATACCGATCTCGATTCGAAGAAGGACTGCGTGACCTACGCGCAAGCGGCCGACGGCGAAGGCGACTGGGCCGAGCTCGCCTGCTCGGGCTATCGCGGCTATCCCGTGCTGATCGCCTATGACGATGCCCGCGAGTCGCTGTTCTACGGCTTTCCGCCCGGCGGCGACATGACATCCGCCTGGGAGAGTTTTTCCGCCTTCAACTCATCCGGTGCCAAGATCGAATGGCGTATCGAAACGACCGGCGACAAGGCCGTGCCCTTCGCGGTCATCCACCGCCTAACGGTCAGCAATCCTGAGGATGAAAAAAAATCGACGGACGTGCTGCTCGTTGCCAAGGTCGCGCAGATGGACGCCCGCGAGGGCTGCACGGTTGGCCTGGTGCTCGCCACCGGCAACCCGAGTGCCAACGATCAGGCGCGCAAGCTTGCCGATGAAAAAGCCCGGAGCTTCGCCTGCGGCAAGGACAGGCACACCGTCATCGGCAACGTGCCGGCATTCGGCCGGGTGGATAACTGACGAGGCGGCTGCCTCCGGGCCTACTTGCTAGCCTTGGCCCGCGCGATCGCGTCGACGATCATCTTCTTGGCGTATTTGGAATCGTGCCAGCCTTCGATCTTGACCCATTTGCCGGGTTCGAGATCCTTGTAGTGCTCGAAGAAGTGCTGCACCTGCTGGCGCGTGATGTCGGGCAACTGCGTGTATTCGGTGACATTCTCGTAGCGCAGCGTCAGCTTCGGCGACGGCACCGCGATGACTTTCTCATCCTGGCCGGCATTGTCTTCCATCACCAGCACGCCGATCGGCCGCACATTGATGACGCAGCCCGGCACCAGGGCGCGTGTGTTGCAGACCAGCACATCGATCGGGTCACCGTCACCCGACAGCGTGTGCGGCACGAAGCCGTAATTGCCGGGGTAGCGCATCGAGGTGTGCAGGAAGCGGTCGACGAACAACGTACCGGCCTCCTTGTCCATCTCGTACTTGATCGGCTCGCCGCCGATCGGCACCTCGATGATGACGTTGATGTCCTCGGGTGGATTCTTTCCAATGGCGATGGCTTCGATGCGCATGGCTTTGTCCCTCTTTCGATGAAAGATCGATAGCGGGCGGCGCCTCGCGGCGCAATGCGGCGAATGGTGCTGGTATGTTCAGCAGGCCCGACGGCGGAAGTGACGATGGGTCATTCCCAGACGAAGGCGACCTTCTTCAGCGCCTTCTGCTCGAAGACCTCGACGCCCTCGGCGACATCGCGGCCACCGGCGCCGGTATAGAAGTCGAGCGCGTTCTGGTTGTCTTCCAACGCCCACACAACCATGCCTTTCAGCCCGTGGTCGGCGAGCCGGGCCCGCGCGGCCTGGAACAGCCGGCTGCCGAGCCCAATGCCCTGATATTCCGGGCGCATGTACAATTCGTAGATCTCGCCCTGCTGGCGGAGTTCGCGGGCGCGATTCTTGCCGATCGTCGCATAGCCGGCGATCTTGCCGCCGATCTCGACGACAAGAACGGTTGCGGCGCGGCGGATGGCATTCGCCCACCAGTCGGAGCCGCGCCGATTGATCATCGACGTCAGCGTGCGATGCGGGATGATGCCGGAATAGGCGCCGTTCCAGGCCTGCTGGTGCACGTCGGCGATGTCGCCCGCGTCGCGTGGTTCGGCCTTACGGATATCGATCGTCAGCGTGTTCATGATTTGTTAACCATAAACCCGCATCGCCCGATTGCAATAGTTCGCACAACCCTCGTGATGATTTCTCACAGGTCACGACGGCCAGAGAGAACCTGGCTGAAAATACGCTCAGGCGCCCGGCAGGGTAGCGTTTACGGGAAGGGTCTCAGATTTCGACCAGGTGGTCGTCCAACTCGTTCGTATCGCCTGACGTGACCGGGAAATGCTCGGCCAGCACCGCCCCCACCTGCTCGATCGCCTTGACGAAGCCATCGGCGAGGCGATCGTCACCGGCATGCGCGGTCAGGTCGCGCACGACACCGTCCCACACATGCTGGCCAACACGGCTGTCGATGCCGCTGTCTGCGACCACTTCGGCATAGCGCTCGGCGATCGAGACGAAGACCAGCACGCCGGTGCGCGCCGCTGTGCGGTGAACGTTGCGGGCCAGGAACTGCTTGACCGCATTGGTGTGCGCCGCCTGGTAGCGCATCCGCCTCGGCACGAGATGGATGCGCAGGAGCGGCAACGTCCACAGCAGCGCCAGCACGCAGGCCAGCGCCAGCAATTGCGCCAGCACGAAATGCGGCAGGCGGATCGACAGCCACCAGGCTTCCAGCCCGTAGCCGACGGCAAGGCTGACGGCGAGCATGCAGACCGTCGCCATGAAGGCGGCGGGGAAGAAATAGCCGTCGCTAGCATGCGCCACGACGCAATAGATCTCGCCGTCGGTCCTTGCCTCCGCGGCACGGATCGCGGCGGCGATGCGCTCATGATCCCCCGGGCTGATTGGACTTGTTGCCATGATTATCTCACCAGCTTCCTGAGGAACCGCCACCGCCGGATGAGCCGCCGCCACCCGAAAATCCACCGCCCGAGCTTGAGCCGGACGACCAGCTGCTGCCGGAACTGCCCGAAGACCAGCTGCTGCCCGACGAAGAACCCGACGTCCAGCCGCTGCTGCCAGAGGAAGACCCGCTTGGCCCCTTGCCGTACCGGAAGGTCATGCCCAGCCATTTGTAGACGCCCGGCGACAGCTTCGTGCCGAAGAACGGCGGCAGGAACGCCATGGCCAGGCCACCGAAGAACATCGTTGCCCAAAGGATGAGGAATATCGTGAGGATGGGGTCGAACGGCGCACTGCTGCTTGGCGGGTTGCGGGCGCCGCGCGCTTCCAGTTCCTCGGGATTGCCTTCGAGCACCATGACCATGTCGTCGACGGCCTTGCTGATGCCGCCGGAGAAATCGCCGGCGCGAAACGCCGGCACCATGTCGTTTTCAATGATCAGCTTGGTGTGCAGGTCGGTCAGCGTGCCTTCCAGCCCATAGCCGACCTCGATGCGCATCTTGTGGTCGTTCTTCGCCACCAGCAGAAGCACGCCATTGTTTTCGCCAGCCTGGCCGAGTTTCCAGAAGCGGAACAGCCGGTTGGCGTATGGCTCTATTTCCTCGCCATCGAGGCTGGTGATCGTCGCCACGACGATCTGGTCCGAACCCTTGGTCTCGAATTCGGCCAGTTTCTGGGTGAGCGCCGCCTTGCTGGCGTCATCGATGATGCCGGCATTGTCGACGACCCGCCCGGTCAGAACAGGCAGATCGGCGGCAAAAGCGGCGAACAGCATTGCGATCATCGCCAACAAGGCGATGCCGATCGTCGCGACCGCGCGGCCAGGGTTTGGCGGATTGAAGACGAGTACTGTCATGCGGGCCCCTCAAGTACCATGACTGTCCTCAAGCACCGTGATCATGTCGTCAACGGCCTTGGATATGCCGCCGGAGAAATCGCCGGCGCGGAAGGCCGGCACCATGTCATCTTCAATGATCCGTGTGGCGTGCTGGTTGGTCAGCGTGCCTTCCAGCCCATAGCCGACCTCGATGCGCATCTTGCGGTCATTCCTGGCCACCAGCAAAAGCACGCCATTGTTCTTGTCGGCCTGACCGAGTTGCCAAAACCGGAACAACCGGGTGGCGTAAGGTTCGATCTCTTCACCTTCGAGACTATCGATCGTCGCCACGACGATCTGGTCGGAGCCCTTTGTCTGGAAGTCGGCCAGCTTCTGGGTCAGCGCCGCCTTGGTCGCGGCATCGATGATCCCTGCATTGTCGACCACCTGCCCGGTAAGCGCGGGCAGGTCGGCGGCAAAAGCAGCGAAGCCGACAAGCAACGCCGACAAGCCCAGCAAAGCAGAACCGGTCATCGCGGCGAGACGCCTATTCCCGGAGGAATTGATGATGCGTGCGCTCATGTCGTCACCAGCCTCCCGAGGAACCGCCGCCGCCGGACGAACCGCCACCACCGGAAAAGCCGCCACCACCGCTTGAGCCCGACGACCAACCGCCCCCCGAAGAGCCGCCGCTGGACGACCGCTTGCCTGGCTCGAAGGTCATGCCCAGCCAGCGATAGCGACCGGGCCCGAGTTTTTTACCGAAGATCGGCGGCAGGATGGAGGCGGCCATGCTGCCGAAGAAGATGATCGCCCAGATGCCGACGAAGACGGCGAAGAACAGATTGTCTGTGTTGATGGGCGGCTGCTGGTTGCGCTCACCCCGCGCGACAAGCTCTTCCGGGTTGCCCTCCAGCACCATGACCATGTCGTCGACGGCCTTCGAAATACCGCCGGAGAAATCGCCGGCGCGAAAAGCCGGCACCATGTCGTTTTCGATGATCAGTTTGGTATGCAGGTCGGTCAGCGTGCCTTCCAGCCCATAGCCGACCTCAATGCGCATCTTGCGGTCGCTCTTCGCCACCAGAAGCAGGACGCCATTGTTTTCCTTGGCCTGTCCGAGCTTCCAGAAGCGGAAAAGCCGGTTGGCATAGGGCTCGATCTCCTCGCCGTCGAGGCTTGGGATTGTCGCAACAACGATCTGGTCGGAGCCCTTGGCCTCGAAGTCCGCGAGTTTCTGGGTCAGCGCCGCCTTGGTCGCGCCATCGATGATGCCGGCATTGTCGACGACACGGCCGGTCAGAACAGGCAGGTCGGCGGCGAAGGCTGGCAACGCAAGGATGAGCAGCACCAATGCGGCAAACGCCGATAAGGCGGAGCGAATGCCGCGCGGCCTCTCATCAGCCTGCAGGATCACGACGGTCGGTCCTGATCGTTATCCGCCCGACTTTGTGCCGAAGTCGACCTTCGGCGGCTGCATCTTGTCTTCGTCGACGGTGAAATTGGCGTAGGGCTGGTTGCTGCGGAACCAGAAAGTCGCCCACAGCACTGACGGGAACGTCTTCAGCGTCAGATTATAGTCCTTCACCGCCAGAATGTAGTCGCGCCGCGCCACCGCGATGCGGTTCTCGGTGCCTTCGAGCTGTGCCTGCAGAGCCAGGAAGTTCTGGTTGGCCTTAAGGTCGGGATAGGCCTCCGACACCGCGATCAGCCGCGACAGTGCACTGGTCAGGCCTGACTGGGCATCTTGAAACTTCTTGAGGGCCTCTGGATCCTTCAGCGTTTCCGGCGTCACCGTGATCTGCGTTGCCTTGGCGCGCGCTTCGACCACCGCGTCGAGCGTGTCCTTCTCGTGTGACGCATAGCCTTTGACCGTCTCGACCAGGTTGGGGATCAAGTCAGAGCGGCGCTGATACTGGTTCAGCACCTCGCTCCAGGCCGCCTTGGCGTTTTCTTCCGCCGTGGGAATGGTGTTGTAGCCGCAGCCGGCGAGCAGCGGCAGCACGATGGCCATCACCAGGAAAGCGGGAAGCGTGCGGAACATGGACGGTGGGGAGAGGCGCTGGGCAAACATGAGAGGTCCCTCGGCAGAAGTTGCAAGCGAAGCATTAGCACAATCGGCGCGCAAGAAAATGGCACGCTGTCATCGTCGGCGAGGCCCTGTAACTGGCCGGGCGAACACGATAAGATCATCATGAAACAGGACATCTTCATGGCGCAACGCCAGGACAGCGACAAGGAATCGCGCCGGATTCTCGAGCGCATCGCCAGCGAGACCGATCCGAGCGGCACGTCATTCGTTGCCAGGGCAGCGAAGGGCGCGCGCGACCATGTTAGCGCGGCCGATGCCGACCGATCGGACCCGATCGAAATCTGGGGCACGCGCGTTGGCAGGGTGATTGGCCTGCTTCTGGCGCTGGGCCTGATGGCCTGGCTCGTGCTCTTCCTCTCCAGGGGCAGTTAGGAATCAGGAAACAATGAGCGCCGAAAAAGCCGACGCGCCGCGTGCGGTCATCGTCATTTCCAGCCATGTCGCGCGTGGTTCGGTTGGCAACCGTGCCGCCGTGTTCGCGCTGGAAACGCTGGGGTTTCCGGTCTGGGCCGTGCCGACGGTCATCCTGCCCTGGCACCCAGGCCATGGACGGGCGACGCGGATCGTGCCGCCGCTAGATCAATTCAAGGCCTTGCTGGCTGATCTTGAGCGCGCACCATGGCTGGGCGAGGTCGGCGCCGTGCTTTCGGGCTATCTTGGCGAAGCCGGCCAGGCCGAGGCCGTCGCCTCGCTGGTTGCTGCGGTGAAAGCGAAGACACCTGACGCTGTCTACATCTGCGATCCCGTAATGGGCGATTCGGGCGGCCTCTATGTGCCGGAACCGACCGCCATCGCCATGCGCGACCGGCTGATGCCGATCGCCAACATCGCCACGCCGAACCGCTACGAATTGTCACGGATGGCCGGCGCACCCTTGCCCGACCTGAAATCTGTGATCGCCGCTGCACTCCAT
>JBDSLV010000136.1:0-7300 GCA_039916205.1 Mesorhizobium sp.
GGCAATGGCGAGCGCACCGGCAATGTCGACATCGTGACACTGGCGCTCAACATGTACACGCAAGGCGTCGATCCGGAACTGGATTGCTCCGACATCAACCGGATGAAGGATGTCTACGAATATTCGAACCAGCTGAAGATTCCCGAGCGCCACCCCTATGTCGGCGAACTGGTCTACACCGCTTTTTCCGGCTCGCATCAGGACGCCATCAACAAGGGCATGAAGGCGCTGAAAAAGGCCAACACGCCGCACTGGGAAGTGCCTTATCTGCCAATTGACCCGGCCGATGTCGGCCGTAGCTACGAGGCGATCATCCGTATCAACTCGCAGTCCGGCAAGGGCGGCATCGCCTATGTGCTGCAGGCGGATTACGGCCTCAATCTGCCGCGCAATCTGCAGATCGAGTTCAGCCAGGAAATTCAGGCGATCACCGACGCCGAAGGCAAGGAAGTGCCGGTCAAGCGTATCCACGAGCGCTTTCTCGAGACCTATGTCGACCAGCCGGGCGCAAGGCTGAAATTCCTCGATCACCACACCTACCCGGATACCGTGGTCAAGGGCCGTCGCGTGGTCGAAGCAGTCATCCTCGACAGGGGCAAGGAAGTGACAATCTCAGGCACAGGCACAGGCCCGATCGACGGTTTCGTCGACGCCCTTTCGCGCCATGTCGGTGTCGAGATGTCGGTGCTCGACTATTCCGAGCATTCGATGCAGCGCGGCTCGAACGCCTCGGCGATTTCCTATGTCGAGATGGAATATCCCGGTGGCAAACTTTTCGGCGCCGGCATCAACACCAACATCGTCGCCGCCTCGCTGGAAGCTGTGATGTCGGCCGCCAACCGAATTGTCGGCCGCAAGGCCGGCTAGTGCGGTGGGTCTCGGAATATGCATCGGGTTTGACAAAATCCGATGCATAAACAAGCAGATAAGTGGGAACGTGGTTCAACCGCAAGGGCTGCCGATCCACCCGTGCCTTGGTCGATTTTCGTATATTAACCACCGGAAAATTATCCGGTGGGGTACGCGATCGCATAATGCGTGTATACTTGTGTGGCGGCACGGTAACTATATGATCGCGCCTCAACCTGTGCCGACTTCGAGAGGATCGACACTTGCAGCATGCCACGCCTGCCGCCCCCGCAGTGCGCGAGACGTTGGAGCGATTGCTTGCCAGCGAAACGTTCGGGAGATCCGAGCGCGCGCGCAAACTGCTTCGCTATCTTGTCGAGCGCGAGCAGGCAGGGGAAGCCGATCGGCTTAAAGGCTTTTCCATTGCCATGGATGTCTTTGGCAAGGATGGCGATTTCGATCCGTCGACCGATGCCGTGGTGCGGGTGCAAGCCGGCAGGCTGCGCGAGCTTCTGCAGCACTATTTTGCCAATGAGGGCATCGCCGAACCCGTTCGCATCGCCATCCCGCGCGGCGCCTACGTGCCCGCCTACGAACTCAACGCCATCCGGCTGCCGGAGACCGTCGGAACCGCGGAGCTGGCGGCAGCTGCATCCGAGCGGGCCGGCGATATGGACGTCGGCATCCATGCCGAGACAACGACGGCGGTATCCACGCCAGCCCCGTCAGTGGTGCGCCATCTCCGGTTCTTCTGGATGGCGATCGCCCTGGTCATCGCCATGCTGGGTATTCTTATCCTTCGTCAGGGCGGCAGCGCCTTGCTCTCGGGCGGTGATACATCACCAACCTTCGAGGTTGCCGCGGCGACCAACAGCATAGCGCTATCACCCGCGGTGGAGGCCCTGCCGCTCGTCTACATTGCCGTCAAAGCCAGCGGCGTTGGGGCCAGCCGCGTCGCCGCATCGCTGCGCGCCGGCCTGTCGGGTTTCGATACGATCGACTTCATCGGCCGTGACGCCGCCGGCAAACCTGATCCTGATGCTGACGCGACCAGCTTCGTCTTCGATGTCTTGCCTGGGCCAGCTGTTGGTGATGTGACCATCGAACTTCAGAGCGTCGCAACCGGCCGCGTGCTTCTGTCGCGCAACCTGACCGCCACCGACAACCCGCCGACAGCCATCGAGGACCGCATCGCCGGCATCCTGAGTTCGGCCATCCCGGCTTCGGGCACGATCTACAATTACATCGAACAAAGCGGCCTTCAGGCCGGCCTCACGGAATGCCTGCTGCTCAATGACAAGTACTATCTCGACCAGAACGCCAGGACCTACGAAGCCGCCTATCGCTGCCTTGAGGCGCTTGCCAACAACAATGCGAAATCGTCACTCGTCTACTCGGAACTTGCCTCACTAAACCTCGAGGCGGTCACCGACCACTATGCCTACCCGCCGGATGCAACGGTCGAGAAGGCCATGATGTTCGCCCATCGCGCCTTGCAGATGGGGCCGACCAGCCCTTATGCGCACCGGTCCTACGGTTACATCAATTCGCGGGTTGGCAATGCGGAAGAATCGATCCGCTGGATGCGCAAGGCCTATGAACTCAATCCCTATGATCTCGCCATGGCCGCCGCCTATGGCTATGGCCTGATCTTCGCGGGCCAATACGCCGAGGGCACACCGATCATCGCCCATGCTGTCGATGCTTCGAGCGGGCACCCGACGTGGTGGGACTTCGGCCTCTTCGCCGGCGAATTCATGCTGGGCGATATGGACAAGGCGGCATTGGCCAGCACCGGGTTGAGAACCACCGCGACAAAGTCACACTATCTGGCCGCGCGGCTGATCGGTGCCAAGATTGCCGGCCAGGACAATCTGGCCGGCAAGCTTCTGGATGAGCTGAACGCCAAGTTCCCGAAATTCGCCGCCGATCCCCGCGCGACATTCGTCGACAGAAAGTATCCAGCCGATCTGACCGACCGGCTGGTCAAGGCGTTGCGCGCGGCAGGTCTCGGCAACGCCAGCTAACCGACGCGGGCACTTGGCGAGAGCCTTGGGCAATCGCGAAAATTTTACTGGCCATCACACTGGACAAGGCGCAATCCAGCCGCATTTGATGTTCGGTTTGCCCCGCCTGTTCCGTCTGTCCCAGAACAAAAGCCATTCGCTTCATGATCTCATCGCTTTACGCCGCCGAACAGGGTGCTGGCTCGAAGGCCATCGTCCTGTTGCACGGCTTTGGCGGCAGTCACGACCTCTGGCGCGAGGTGGCAGCCTCCCTGGCCTCGGATGCGCGCATACTGGCCTATGATTTGCCTGGGCATGGGCTGTCATTCGATTTCCCTGGCGCTGGACCGGCAAAGGTGGCGGCAAAGGCAGTCCTGGCAGACCTTTCCGCGCGTGGGTTGAAGCGGGTCCATCTCGTCGGCCATTCAATGGGCGGGGCTGTCGCGGCCCTGATCGCCTTGGCCGCACCTGAAAAGGTGGCGTCGCTGACACTGCTCGCTCCAGGGGGCTTTGGGCAAGAGATCAATGGCCCCCTGCTACGCCGCTACGCCGCGTCGGTGGACAAGGACGATATCCGAGCTTGCCTTGCGGCCATGTCTGGCTCGCAAGGTCTGCCCTTGCAGCATAGCGTCGACGTTCTTGCCGAAATGCGCGGCCGGCCCGGCCAACGGGAAAAGCTGGTCGAAACCGCTGCCGCGATGACCAGGGATGATCGGCAAGGCGTTATTCCACGTGACCAGCTCGACACACTCAACATGCCGGTGATGGTTGTGTGGGGCACCGACGACGCGGTGCTGCCGTTCACACAAGCCGACGATCTGCCGCCGCATTTCCATGTCCACCACGTGCTTCAGGCCGGCCATCTGCTGGCCGAGGAAGCGCCCGATCTGATCGCCGAGATCATTCGCCGCACCATCAGGCGTCGTAGCAGACGCTCCCGCCCAAGGCTGGACGCAGCGGCAAGCTGACAGTGCTCTCGAATCCTGAGGCCCCTGCCCGATCCGGCTGACTGTCTCCTCCACAGGCACGGCGGTCGCGCCAGTGCATTTTAGCTACGCCTGTGTTAACCCCGTGTTAACCCAATCCGCGAGGCAGGTGCCGATGAAAGATGCTGGCGAAAACATCACCCCCATCGATCAATCGCGAAAACTGGCCGACGCCATCCGTGACGTGAAGAATGCTTTCGCCGACCGTGACGATGTTGTCGTCGACATGCGTGAGGCGCATCGCATGCGGCTCGAACTTCTGGCCGCCGAGCTCGCCCCCGTCTTTGCCGATGTGCCAGCTGGCATGGACAATTTCGATTTCGCCGTTTCGTCCGGGCTGCAGCCACGGCTGTGGATCGACGCGGTCAGCCATGTCGCGATGGGGCGCGACCGCCGCACCTACCGCTTCCTCAGGGACACCCGCATCGGCCGTATCGTGCTTGCCGAATCAACCGAGATGAAGCCCGTCGCCGATCAGGTGACACGCTATGTCGCCGAGCGCGTCGTCGAGCGCCAGCGTATGATGGAAGGTGGGGTTGAGAACCCCATCGCCGGCATGACGCGCGCGGCGGTGCAGGAGGCCGAGCCACCGCTCCGAGCCACGACACGCGGCAAGGGATGGTGGGCTTTGCTGTCTGGCCTTGGCCTGATCGCCGCCGGCGCCCTGGTTGGGCTGGCGGTGGCCGTCGTGCTGTTCTGGGACCGCATCATGGCCATGAAAATCAGCTTCTGACAGATTCAGGAGACGTCTCGGCACCAAGTTCGAGTGTCTGCAGGTCGGAAGGCGGCGTTGCCGGGCCGGTCAGGCCGCGCCGGGTCAGCCTGATTTGCCAATTGCCCGTTTCGCCGTCGATATCGAGCAGATTGTATTGTGCCGCCGGGTGCTTGCCGCCCGGCGCCTGGCCGGCCGCGGCAACCCCGACCACTGGGATTTTCAAGCCGCGCCCACCCATGAAGGACAGCGACGGCAGATGCGAATGGCCGTGCAGCACAAGCTCGGCGCCATGACGGCGAACGACCTTGTGGAAGCGCGCAATACCGAATAGCCGCTTGTGCTGCGGAACGGCGCCACGGACCGGCGGGTGATGGATCATGATCACTCGAAACAGGCCCTGGCTGGCCGTGGCATCGAGCACCTTGCCCAGCCTTTTCGCTTGCCCCTCCATGAAGAAGCCATTGGCCATGAACGGCGCGGTCGCGCGCGCCGTCGAAACACCGATCAGCGCCAAGTTGCCGCGCACCCGGAGATAGGGAAAGGCATTGCGGTCGACCGGCGTGTTGACGCCGTCGCCGGTCATCCACGGCGCCCAGGCGCGGCAGGTCTTGTCGAAGGCGCCGGGCACATAGGCGTCGTGATTTCCCGGAACAACAGACACGTCGTGCGGCGAACCCAGCGTGTCCAGCCAGTGCTTCGCCATCTCGATCTCGCCGTCGAGCGCCAGGTTGACCAGATCGCCGGTGACCGCGAGGTGGTCGGGCCCGCTCGCCTTCAGGTCGGCGACGATCGTGTCGATGACGGCGTCATGCATGTGACGGCGGCGGTTGCGCTGCCAGTTGACGTAGCCGAGCACCCGCTTGGAGGCGAGATCGCGATAGGTTACATCGGGAAGCGGCCCCAGATGGACATCGGAAATATGCGCGAGCCTGAACATGCCTCCTTCATAGGTGACGGGCGTCCCGCTTTCCACTCAAGGTTTTCTTTCCGCCGGGGGTTTCGCAAATGATGCCTGATGATCGGGAAAAAGCCTTCCGCCAGACCGGCTGGGCTGGCCTCCGGGCAAAGCTGTTTCATCTCTACTTCGTGCTGCGGCGGCCGATGACTCTCGGCGTGCGCGGCCTGATCCACGACACATCAACCAACTCCATCTTCCTCATTCGCCACACCTATGTGCCCGGCTGGCAGCTTCCCGGCGGCGGCGTCGAAGTCGGCGAGACTCTGGCTGAAGCGCTGGCGCGTGAGCTGAGCGAGGAAGGCAACATCGAGCTGACCGCGCCGCCGGTGCTGAAATCGATGCATTTCAACCGGCGGTCGAGCCGCCGCGACCATGTCGGCTTCTATCTGATCGAGCAATTCAGCCAGACGGCACCAAAGCTGCCGGACCACGAGATCGCCGAGGCGGGATTCTTCCCGCTCGACCGCTTGCCAGCGGAAACTACGCCGGCGACGCTGCGGCGGGTCGCGGAAGTTTTTCAGAGCGAACTGGCTTCCGCCTACTGGTGATTTCTGGAATACGATTTATGCTACCGAACAACTTATAATCGAATTCTAATATTAAATGATTTTCCGGGGACGCTAATGACCATCGAGGAAATGGAAACGGCCAATGTGTGGCCATATGTCGGGATCTACATCCTGACCACGATCGTCTTGTCGATAATTCTCATTGTCCTGACGATTATGTTTCCATCTGCGATGGAGAGCGCCGGAAAAGCTATGAATTTCGTCGTAATTTTCGCGTCAACATCTACGACTTACTCCTTTTTTGTAAAGCGCAAGGGACGCGTTTTCTCTCGACAGGAGTATTGGAGAATCGTCTCGTTTTCGACGATGGCCGCCTTGTTGTTCTCAGGACTGTTGGTTCTTTTTTCCATCGCTACCGGCGCCTTTCCGGAAATCGACAGCATTCCGGCCGGAGCTTGGATTCTAATCCTGGCCTTCGCCGTGCTGCTCGTTTTTGGCCTCAATGCCGCCGGTTACTCCAAGAGATTTGGAAACAATTTCTTGAAAGCCCATCGGGCAAAACAGACACCGCTTGATATCAAGCCTTTCCAGTAACGCGGCGCTCCCAGTCAAACGCAAAAGGCGCTTCAGGTCTTTTTCTGCAACGTCCTCTGGCGGTGCGGCAGGTCCGTGACCGGAAAGAGCCGCCTTCACACAGCCTTCCCAAACCGCGCCCGATCGTGCGGTGCGCCATAATCCAGATCCGGTCCCACCGGCACGATCCGCGTCGGATTGATCGTTTCGTGACTTGCGTAATAGTGCGCCTTGATGTGATGCAAGTTCACGGTCCCCGCGACACCCGGCACGGAATAGAGATCGCGCAGATAGTTCGACAGGTTCGGATAATCGGCGATGCGGCGCCAGTTGCATTTGAAATGGCCGACATAGACCGGGTCGAAACGGACGAGCGTGGTGAACAGCCGCCAATCGGCCTCGGTGATGCGATCGCCAACAAGATAACGCTGGCGCGATAGCCTCGCCTCCAGCGTGTCGAGCGCCGTGAACAGTTCGCCGAAAGCCGCTTCATATGCGCCCTGCGTGGTAGCAAAGCCGGCGCGGTAGACGCCGTTGTTGATGGCGGGATAGACCAGCGCATTGATCGCATCGATCTCGCCACGAAGCTCTCCGGGGTAGAAATCGAGACTGGCGTCACCCCACGTATCGAAGGCCGAATTCAGCATCCGGATGATCTCGGAGGATTCATTGGAGACGATGGTCTGCTCCTTTTTGTCCCACAG
>JBDSLV010000137.1:0-5378 GCA_039916205.1 Mesorhizobium sp.
TCCTGGTCGAAGCCAGCGCCATGGCCAAGATACAGCCGGGAAGTGCTGCCAGCGAAGCCGGCTATCTCGCTGCCTTCGATGCCGGCAGCAACGCCATCCACGGCGTCGCCGCAAGGGCCTACGACCGTACCCGCAAGAGCCTTTACCTGCTGACGGCAGCCGACTTCGGCTGACAAGCCGGTCAAGAGCTGACCTGCGGATCAAGACTTGGGGCGCGCGTGCGGTAGGCCGCATCGCGATTCCATCGGACTTTCGCTATGAAAAGCCATTCCGGCGCCCAGTTTTGATCGGTGCCGGCCTTGATATGGCGGAGGTTCGCGAAATTGACTTTGGCAGCGACTGACCGGCGAGCGGCAAAGCCCAGAAAATACACTGGCGGCTGCCTTTGCGGCGCTGTCCGTTTCGAGGCAACCGGCCCTGCCGATGCGCCGCACACCTGCTCATGCGGCATGTGCCAGCGCCACACCGGCGCCTTGACCGTGGCCTGGGTGGAATTTCCCAGCGATCGCGTGACGTGGACTACGGGCAAACCATCCGTCTACCGCTCGTCGGACGACTCGAGCCGAGCCTTTTGCCCGGCTTGTGGCAGTTCGCTTGGCGCCATCGACGACAAGCCGGTGATTGCCTTGCTGCTCGGCGCTTTCGACAAGCCAGCCGGCAAGGAGCTTATGCCTGCCAGCCACTCTTTCCCTGACGGCCGGCCGCAATGGTGGCATGTCGAGATCGGGGGGCGGGATCGGCCTTTTCCCGGCGCTTGAAAACGCTCAGCCGGTCTCCATCTCATCGAGCAAGGCCCGTATCTTCGCGGCTTTTTCAAAATGGTCGAGGCGGTGGGTTCGTATCCACCATTCGGCGGCTTCCATCAAAAGGTCGGGGTCGTCGTTCCTATTGGCGAAAAACGCATAGAACGACAGCCCGACGCCTGCGCCCTTTTCGGCGATCTTGCGGTCGCAGACATCAAGTATCTTTTCCCTCAGGCTCGGTCTCACCGGAAATCCTCTGTTTGAAAAATCGGGCGCGCTAAGGCGCTTCCCATCGGGCAAGGCTATTGCCTTGCGCCGCCCGGCACAGGATCAGCCCTTGCGCTCAGCCCTTTCGCGGCGCCGGACATCACCAACATTCATCTGCACCACCAAGTCTTCGGCCTCGCGTGGACTCATGCCGACCAGCACCTTCTGCCTGACCACGGCGGGCTGGCCGGTGAAGACGTCGATGATGGTCCAGCTCTGGGGCAGATCCATGCGCAATGCGTAGCGGTTTGCCATCTGGCGTCCTGTCTCTGCGCTCAGGCTTGCATCATGAAAAACACGGCGGCCAGGATCATGACCGTCCAGACGACAACCGCCAATTTCAGCAGCATCCCGCCATGCGCGACGAAAAACTCCCGCAGCCGCGACGCGATGCTTTCCGACCGCACCGGTACGGCCACGGTGGTGACACGCGCCTTGACGCCAAGTTTTCCAAAGACGGGCAGCAGCGACGGCTCACGCACGAAAATAACCTCGAATGTCTGGAATGCCGGGCAATGCATTGCCCGATACCTTTTCATAGCACCCTTTCGCCAACGCCTTGCATGCGAAATGCAAATAGGCGCTCGGACACGCGGCTGCTGCTCCGCTTGCCCGAGCGATCTGCTAGAACTCCAGGCAGACCTTGCCGAAATGCTTTTGGGATTCGTAGTAGGCGAAGGCAGCGCCGATTTCCTGCAGCGGGAAACAGCGGTCGACAACCGGCTTCAAACGGCTGGCATTGATCGCCCGAACCATATCCTCCTGGTCCGCCCTGCTGCCGATCGAGATGCCGCTGATGCGGATCTGGTTGGAGAACAGCGCCGGGATCGACACTTCGGCGACAAATCCTGTTAACACGCCGACCAGGGCGATATGCCCACCCATCCGGCAGGCCGCTATCGACTGCGCCAGGGCGCTGGCCCGCCGACTTCGATGACGTGGTCGACGCCGCGCCCGTCCGTCAGCTCCTTTGCCTTCTGGCCCCAGTCCGGCACGGCTCTGTAGTTGATGACCTCATCGGCGCCGAAACGCTTGAGCTCCTCAAGCTTCGCCTCCGAGGAGGACGTGGCGATGACACGCGCGCCCGCCGCCTTCGCGAATTGCAGCGCAAACACCGACACGCCGCCGGTGCCGAGGACCAGCACCGTATCGCCTGACCTCACCTGCCCCGCCACCACCAGCCCGCGCCAGGCGGTGACACCGGCGCAGGTCAGCGTCGCCGCCTCGACAGCCGTGTAGCCCACCGGAGCCCTGGTGAAGGCATGCGCCGGCTTGCACACATATTCACTGGCGTAACCGTCGATGCTGTCGCCGGGTATGTTGCGCTTGCCGGCGAGCGTCGGCTCTCCCCCCAGCCAGTCCGGAAAGAAGGCGCTGACAACCATGTCACCGGGCTTGAATTCATCGACGCCGTCGCCGACCGCCACCACCTCGCCGGCGCCATCGGTCATCGGGACGCGGCCATCGGCGCAGGGGATTTGTCCCATCACGACCATATGATCGTGGAAATTGAGTGAGCTGGCGCGGATCCTGACCAGCATTTCACCCGGGCTCAGCTTCGGTGGCTCCTCCTCGGCCAGCTTGAGGTTTTCCAAACCGCCCGGCGCTTTCAGCCTGATCAGTCGCATGATGATCCCCTTTGAATTCGTGTGTATGCGGCATCAGGCCGGACACGGCCGGCATTGAGCCGACCGTGATCGCGGTTTCCGTGAGGTCTGAACTGGTGTGAAGTATCGGGGCTGGCCCGGGCCAGCCTCGATCACCCCGGATTGCTAGCTGACCGCGTAGATCAGGTTGACGCGGCCGCCCTTCAGTTGCTCGACATTGCGAAGGTCAAGCTGGCGGCGAAGCTTTCCCGTGCCGAACAGTGACTTGCCCTCGCCGGCAATCAGCGGATGCAGGCCAAGGCGCAGTTCATCGACCAGTCCGGCCTCGATCAGGCTGGCGGTAATCTGCGCCCCGCCCATCAGATAGATGTCCTTGCCGGGCTGCTGCTTCAGGGCGGCGATGTCATCAAGAGCGCGAACGAAGCGCGTCAGCGGCCAGGCTGCCTTGTCGAGTGTGCTCGACAGCACATAATGCGGGGTCTTGGCGGCGAAACGGGCCCAGTCGAGTTCGGCGGGCGTCGGCAGCCTGTTGGTCATCGGCAGCGGCTGGTCCGGCGCATTCCGCACCGCGCTCCAGTACCACTCGTAGCCGGGGTACATTTTCGCGCCGAGCAGGCAGGCATCGATCTGCGGCATCACGTTATAGTTGTCCGACCACGTCTCGACCCAGTCCGCGAACCCCTCGGTACCCTCGATCTTACCGTCGACGGACATCTGCATTCCAGCGATCAACTTCCTCATGACACTCTCCTATTTGGGTTGGGTGATTTCCTCTGCACACCAACCAGGCTAGGCAGGTTCGGCGGCCTGCGTGAGTGACAAGTCTGTCGTGATTTCGTGGGGTGGGGTGACAAGTCTGGCGGGATTTGGAGAACGGCCCCCGGTCAGGTTCTCCTGAGAGGCTTGCGCGCGAGCTTGGGGGGCGAATGAACGATGCCGGGAGGACATCCGCATTGCGCGGACACGGCTATGACGTGCCGTTCCGGAGCATCGAGCTCATCACCGTGTTCTGCCTGGCACTCAGGGCCGCCTGCGCCGCGACTTGTGATTGCTGGCGTCAATTCGCGTCTCCATACCCGCTATGAGAATGGACAGGCCTTCCTCGAAGGGCGTCTTCGCCCTTGATGTCTTCGCTATCCTTTGCACCTCTTGAAGCACCATGGAGATCGTCGGAAAGCGTGCAGCGTCAAGCCGCGTCTCGGGAGGGACTGAATTCGCCGGGTCGACCTGTTCCTCGAAGGTCGTCCCAAGCGTGAAATGAAGCGCGACCAATACGCTCGACAGCGCATCGCCGGCGGGAAATCCCGCGTCCAAAAGAATCTTCAGCGAATCCTCGACCATCAGCATGAGCGTGGTCCGGGAGACGTCGGTCGCCGCGACAAGACGCGCGCCATCGCGATGGGAGAGCATCGCCTGGCGAAACCGCTGGCACGACGTACGAAGCCATGTCTGCCACGAAATCCCTTTGCGCGGCGGCCGATACCAGGTGGCCAGGAGCGCATCCGCCATTGCATCAACAAGCGCCTGCTTGTCCTTGAAGTGCCAATAGAGGGTGGGATTTTGAACATCGAGTTCCTCCGCCAGGCGGCGAACCGTAAGCCCTTCGAGACCCACTCCATCAAGCAGCCCCAGTGCCGTCGCCACCACCTTGGCGCGATCGAGTGGAGGCATAGCCTTTTTGCCCATCCATTCCTCTTTCTCAGGCGAAGCGACTGAGTGCTTGACTCTAGCAATGCTAGAGACTGATATCGCGGACAGCAAGATAGAGACCCGCCCCGGCCTCGAATTGTCTCTGCAATGCCACCCCACGACGTTGGATTCGTCACTCATGGAAGAGCAAGCCATAGTCAAGCACACCGCGATTTCCCGCGCCGACCGCGTTGTCAGCTGGGAAAGCCATGGCGCGGGCCCCGGCCTGGTCGTGTTGCATGGAGCCGCGAGGGCAGCGCACCATTATCGCCCGCTTGCGAAGGCGTTATCGCATCGCTTTACCGTCCATCTGGTCGACCGAAATGGCCGAGGACTGAGCGGCCCGGCGACGCCTGAGAAAGGAATCGCGGGACAGGTTGACGACGTTGCGGCTGTCTTCGAGGCAACCCGCGCAGCCTACCTGTTCGGGCACAGTGCCGGCGGCATGGTCGCCCTTGAAGCGGCTCGGATAATCGAACCTCACAGGATTGCCGTCTATGATCCCGGAATATCGATTGACGGCTCGTTCCCAGGCACCCTTCTTGATCAGCTCTCGCGTGATCTCGACCTTGATGACCTCGCCGCGGCTCAGACCCATCTGGCGAAGGCGGTTGGAGCATTGCCCGCGTGGCTGCCGGATCTTGCGCTTCGCTGGCTGTTTCGAAAGATCCTGAGCGGACCGAGCGGCGCCGAACTCAAACAGTTGCTGCCGACGCTGCGGGACGATTTGAACCTCATCAAGGCCCTGGCTGGTCCAGCAATCCGTTTCAGCGATATCCGAATGCCAGCCCTTGTCCTTTGGGGTTCGAAGAGCCCCGCCTTTCTTGTCCATGCCGCCAGGCAACTCGCCGCCGCGCTTCCTCGGGCGCAGTCCCTCGCTGTTGACGGTCAAGGGCACAATGCACCCGACATGACCGGCGCAACAACGATCGCCCGCCAACTCGAACGCTTTTTCATGCCGGCGATATTTTAACCAGGACAGCGGAACCGGCATCTCCAGCCCTTCCAGCAACGCCCCCGAAACGGCGTTATCGGTCGGCTCAGCCGATCAGGCCGCAGCGCTGCGGCCTGT
>JBDSLV010000138.1:0-7847 GCA_039916205.1 Mesorhizobium sp.
CCGCCTGTGGAGCCTGGCCGATCGGGATGGTCGCTATCACCTTGTTTGCAAGGGTATCGATAACCGTCATGGCATCGGCATTTTCAAGGCCAACATACACGCGAGTGCCATCTCCTGACGGCCAGAGGCCATGCGGGAGTTTCCCCACCGGGATCGTTGCGACCTGTTCGAACGTATCCGTCCGGTACACCTTTATCTCATTGTGCCCGCCGAGCGTAATATAGGCGAAAGTCCCGTTCGCATTGTGAACGATGTTGACGTGATTGGTGATCGGGCCAGTGTCAATGGTCTTGATGATGTTGAAGGGAGGTTGAGCGTTAAAAACCTGCACCTTGCCAATGTCCTTCAGTGTAAACCAGACTTGCTTGCCATCCGGCGAGGCTGCGATATTCGGGCAGAACGGGCTTTCCTGCTTGATGCTGCCGACGATCTTGTGGTCGGCCACTGAAACGACCACTGTTTCTGGATTGAACGAGGAACAGATGTAACCGTATTTTCCGTCAGGCGAGAAAATCTGCATGCCAGGGCCGCCGGGCACCTTCATCTGCAACTTTTCCTCGAATGTCGCGGCATCGATGACTGAGATATAATCTTCGCCGCGTACCGTTACCCAAAGCTCCTTGCCGTCCGGCGTGTAGAACGCCTCATGCGGAGAACGGCCGAGATAGGTGGTATGCTTGACGGCGTTTGTTGCCGTGTCGATGAAGGTTACCGAATTGGAGCCGATCGAGACCACTGCGAGCGTTTTGTGATCCGGCGAAAATCCCAAGCCGTGTACCAGTATCTGGCCTCTGTAGAGCGGGCTTAGGCTGCTTGGCTGCGGATCTCCGAGTTTAATGACGCCCAGAAGTTTGTTTGTAGATGGGTCGGTAACAGAAACGGTGTTCGAGAACTGTTCGCCAGCATAGATCCGATCCGTGCCGCTGATCGCGATATCAGGAACGGAGGCCGCGCTCGGAACCTGGCCGGCGAAGCTCGCGACAGATCCGAGCATGGTGCCGGCGAGCAGTCCAAGAGAAAGGAATATGTGTTTCATGGGTCCATCCTTTGAAATTGTGGGGTAAATTGATCGTCTGCTTGCCGCAGGCCGAGATCAGGGCGCGCTGTGGAAGTGAGAGATCGGCGCAGAGTCAGCGCCAATCTGTGTTGACCCCGCAGCTGCGGCCGGCAATGGATCGCTAAGCGCCATACGCATGGCGGCAATTTCCCGTAGGGCGCTTGAGCTGTTCATTGCTTCCATAGCGCAAGTAAGCTTGCGCTCATGTCGAGCGCGCCCTGGTGATGCGGGGCCATCATTTTCACGAAATCGCGATCGATATCTCACGTCGGCTTAGCCGTCATAGGCCCCATCATTTTTTCCATTGCTGCATCGTTTTCCGTGAGGAAAGGTGTCTCATCACCAACAGCGCCTGCAGCGGTTTCGTGCGCGTGACTTGCCGGATCGTGAGCGAAGGCGGGCACGGAAACAGAAACGGAAATTGTTACGAGCACTGCCGTGGCAACACCGCTCTTCGCATAAGAAATGACCATATCGACCTCTTGGCTTCAGACTGGGTTCTTGGAGGTAGACATTTCAGCGTCGTGTTTATTCCTCTCCCCCTCAACTTTTTTGGAATTATGCGGCATCTGCCGTCCCGAAGGTTGCCACGAGGCCCATCACCAGGGTCGTTTGACGTTGGCTGTCGTTACGAGCGCTGCATGGCCAGGATTGCCAGATCCGTGCGGCGTTTCGATGTCGCTGTAGTCTGCCCAGCGGGAGAAACGAATTTCACCTTACCGCCGCCCGGCCAGCTCGGCTTAGAAGTCGTCACCACGCCGCGGCGCACGGCTCATCACGAATTTAGACCTGGCGCCGGTGACATGCTTCTTTTCGATGGAAGCCATTGTCGACAACCGCGCGGCGTATCTCAGCCGATTGCGATGAAGCGTGGCGAAACCATTCGATGTGTGGGTCGGAATATTTTCTGCCCGCGATGGAATAATCCGGGCAGCGCGGTCGTCTTCTCTCTCATTGTGGACAGGGAGAGGACAATGATCAGCAGACGCGAAGTTCTAAAATCGGCAGGAGTCGCAGCCTTCGGCGCGGCGGGCGGACTTTCCCTTTCCGGTCTAGCGGCACGGGCAGCAGAGACCATAACACTTCCATTCGGCAACGGCGAAAGGGAGTTGGTCAAATATCCTGGCAAGCGCCCGCTGATCAGCTTGACGGCGCGGCCGCCGCAACTCGAGACCCCGTTCAGGGTGTTCAATGAAGGTATCCTGACGCCAAACGACGCCTTCTTCGTGCGCTACCATCTTGCCGATATCCCGCTGGATATCGACCCGGAGACATATCGCATCGAGATCAAAGGCCTTGTCGACAAGCCTCTGTCGCTATCGCTCGATGATCTGAAATCGATGCACGACCCGGTCGAGTTCGTGGCCGCGCATCAGTGCTCCGGCAACAGTCGCGGGTTCTTCGAGCCGCGCATGGCCGGCGGCCAAAGCGCCAATGGCGCCATGGGCAATGCCCGCTGGAAAGGCGTGCCGCTGAAAGCGGTGCTGGACAAGGCCGGCGTCAAGGCTGGCGCCGTGCAGGTTTCGTTCGGCGGTCTTGACGGCCCGGCGCTGGCCGAAACACCCGATTTCGCCAAGGCGCTCGATGTCGATCACGCACTCGATGGTGAAGTCATGATCGCCTATGGCATGAATGGTGAAGACCTGCCCTGGCTGAACGGTTTCCCGGTACGCCTCGTCGTGCCGGGCTGGTACGGCACCTATTGGGTCAAGCACCTCAACGAGATCACAGTGCTCGACAAGCCGTTGGACAATTTCTGGATGATGAAGGCCTACCGCATTCCGGACAATGACTGCGCCTGTACCGAGCCAGGCAAACTCGCCGAAAAGACCGTGCCTATCAACAAGTTCAAGATCCGCTCCTTCATCACCAGCGTTCTGGATGGCGACAAGGTTCAAGCCGATGCGGACCTCAAGCTGCGCGGCTTCGCCTTCGATGGTGGCTCCGGCATCAAGGAGGTGTCCGTGTCCGTCGATGGCGGTAAGACATGGCAGCCGACGAAGCTTGGTGAAGACCTCGGTAATTATTCGTTCCGCGAATGGACCAGCACCGCGAAACTCGCCAAGGGCGATCACACGCTGATGGTCCGCGCCACCGGCAATGATGGCAAGACCCAGCCGGAAAAGCCGCTGTGGAACCAGTCCGGCTACATGCGCAATGTGATCGAAACCACCAAAGTCGTCGCGGCGTGAGGAGAGGATCATGAAATACGCATCCGTGAAGGTGGCCTTTGCCCTTGCAGCCATGCTTGCCGGCAGCTACGCGATAGCCAAACCGCTCAGTTATGAATTGCCGGACGAAACGGCCGAGTTTCGGCCAGGTCCGGGCATCGAACTGGCGCAATCCAATTGCGGCGCCTGCCATTCAGCCGACTATATCTCCATGCAGCCGCCGAAGAAGGGTGACGCCTTTTGGGAGGCTGAGGTCAAGAAAATGAAGAATACCTACAGGGCGCCGATCGAGGATGCGGACATAAAGGGCATCGCCGACTATCTGGCGGCAACTTACTGAGGACGAATATGGGAAGGGCTGCCTCTTGGGTCGCGGCAGATCAGCGCTGATCAGGTGGTCTCTTTCCGAGCCAGATAGCAGCACCGAATATTGCCATTCCTTCCCCGGCAGCACATGCTTGGAAGTGAGCAGGAAGGAATGGAAGGGCGTGCATGTTGAAGCGATCGCGCTTTGAAATGCGGTTCACGCCTTATCAGCAGCGCCTTTTCGGCTACGCTGTGGCGATGACGGGAGATCGCGATTCAGCTCGGGATCTCTTGCATGATTGCGTCGCCAGAGCGGCGGCGGCGCGCAATTGCCCTGCAGACGAGCCGGCTTTTCGGGCCTGGCTGTTCGCGATCATGCGCAATTTGTGGGTCGATCAGGTTCGGGCGAGGCAACGGCGCTCTCTATTGGTCGAGGCGCTGTCGGATGCCGCGCTCGACATGCCTGTGGCGATCGAGAGCGTCGCAGTCAACGCTTTCGCGGTGCGCCAGGCTTTCGAACTTCTGTCCTGCGACCATCGCGAGGTTCTCGCCTTGGTCGACATCTCCGGGTTCACCTATCAGGAAGCCGCCCATCTCCTTGGAGTGCCAAGCGGAACCGTAATGAGCCGTATCAGCCGGGCGCGTCAGGCATTGGCGAAATTATTGGCTGACGACGAGTCAACGATAGTTTCCCTTTCAAGGGCAACGAGAGAGAAATGACAGAGCAATATCCCGATTTCCAAACATTGAACGCCTATGTCGACGATGAACTTTCACCCGAGGCGAAGGCGTCGATCGATCGAAATCTCGCCCGGGATGGTAAGCTAGCGCGCGAAGTGGAAGCGCTTCGACGGATGAAAGCAGGCGTGGCCGGAATCGGGTCCGATGTCGTCCTCCTTCAAATGCCGACACGCCGACCACAGAACTTGGCGCTGGGTGCTATCGCCGCCATGCTCATGCTGACGTTTGTAGGCGGCTGGTTTGTTGCAACGACATTCAGCCCCAGTGCCGGGCGCGAGGGGGTGAACACCGTCGCTCAGGCCCTGAAGCTGCACGATGACTGGTCGGCCACAGTGATGAACATTTCGGGGCAAGCTGCCGATCTGCGCTCCTTTGACGCCCCCGAACTCGCAGCCGCCGGATTGAGGTTGGTTGCGCTGCATGCCGACGCCGAGATCACAGGAAAACGCGCCATTCAGGCAGGCTATCTGGGCGAGCACGGATGCAGGCTGAGCCTGTTCCGGATCGCAGATGTGGGAAGTGATATGGTCTACCACATTACCAACGACGGTGGTGCCCAATCGGCTGTATGGGCGGACGGATCGTTTCGCTATGTTGTGATCGCCCGCAAGCTCGACGTGACCCGCTTCGCGGTGCTTGCCGACGCCCTTAGAGATATGACAACGCGTATGGGCAGGCCCCCTTCGCAGGATATTATCGCGCAATTGGAGAGCGCGCACCAACCCTGCAGAGGCTGAAGACATGGCTCCGCAGTAAAGGGGGTGGCGTCGCCTTAACGGATATGCATTAATGTGAGTGATATCCGCCGGTAATGACAAAGCTTCCAAACGCGGACACGGTAGCGCGCTACAAACGCCACCGCTTTCCTGCCGAGATCATCGCCCATGCGGTATGGCTCTACTATCGGTTCCCGCTGAGCCTGCGTGACGTTGAAGACCTGCTTGCCGAGCGCGGGATCGATGTCTCGTTTCAGACTGTCGCAGAATGGTCCGCAAAGTTCGGCCGCCAATTCGCCCATCACCTCCGGCGACGCTCGCGCGACAACTTTGCCGACAAATGGCACCTCGATGAGATGGTCGTCTCCATCAAAGGCAAGAACTACTGGCTGTGGCGCGCCGTTGACGCTGACGGCTACGTTCTCGATGCTCTGCTGCAAAGCCGCAGAAACAGAAAGGCCGCTCTTCGGCTGATGCGAAAGCTGCTGAAGAGACAGGGCATCACGCCACGCGTGATAGTAACGGACAAGCTGCGCTCTTACGATGCAGCAAAGCGGGAGATCATGCCGGGTGTCGAGCATCGTTCACACAAAGGGCTCAACAACCGCGCCGAGAATTCACACCTTCCTGTGCGTCGACGAGAGCGACGCATGATGCGGTTCAAGTCGGCGCGACAATGCCAGCGCTTCGCCTCAACCCACTGCCAGATCGCCAATCTTTTCCATCTTCATAGAAAACACCTGACCGCCGCCGATCATCGCCAACTTCGTGCCCACGCCATCACAACCTGGCGGGAAATCTGCTCGTCGATTGAGGCGTGAAATTCACCCCGAAGAAACTATCGCGTCCTGGGCGCGGTTAAGGCGACGCCACCAGCGAGTGAACCGGGCCTTGCGGAGATGCCGCAAGATCGGGATCGGATCTTCGTGACTACGACGTAATGGCCCTTGGAGCCTCGACCTGTGTCATCAGGTCGTCATCCCAGCTTCCTCGATGGTGAAGTACGGTATTTGAGTATCGCGCCCTAGCCACTCTGCCACCGGCAAAAGGAACGTCACTTGCCGGAAAATAAAGCTAACGGACGATTTGCCGCTATTTTGTTTCACCGCGAATAGTCTTGGCGAACAATTCGAACATGCGCGCTTGGGCGCGCGGCGGGAGCCTAACTCCGACGAGGGCATTGAGGTTTTCGGTGTCGTGACCAACCTCAATGAGGCCCACCATGCCCATGGCGAAATGCGGCTGGCATTTGAATCCGTATAACCCCGGGACGGTAAAGGTCACCGTGATCTTCTCGTTCGTCCTTCCCTTCCAGTTGGAACCGCCATCCGGGATCATATCCAGGATTGATTCCGAGTTGTGGCCCTTGTCGGTCGGCAGGAAGGTGACGGTGTCGCCTGGCATAACGCTGACGAAGGCTGGCTCGAAATGCATGAGTTGGCCGCCTGGCCCCTGGTTTACCATCTGCACCTCGTAGTCTGCGGCGGACGCGGGAGCCGCGAGCATGAGTCCGCTGGCGAGAAAGGCGAATTGTGCGAACTTGTTCAATATTTCCTCCATTGTGAGTTCGCCGGAGCACGCGCGGCGCCCGGCGTTGTGAAGCACGCGTCAGGCGGTCTTGGTGAGTACGAAGAAGGCCTCCGGTGCCGGAGCGCGTCCACGGAGCGACACGGCCGCCCCGGCAGTGATGATCGTCTTCATCGTCGAGGATCTCCCTTCGAGAAGGCCAATGCTCAAGGCCTGATGGTGGCTTCCTAGCAAGGCGGTTGCACGTCGTCTTTGAGGTAGATCAAAGACCACATCACCTTGAGCCTTTATGCATCGGAATTCGACGGCCAATCGCGGCCAAGGGCAACGGAGATCGACGATGACTGAGTTTATGCATGCCAGCCGCCGGCAATTCATGATGGGAACGGCCATGCTGACGGGGGCAACAGTGCTGGCGTCGAGTTCTGACGGGATGGCGGCCAAGGCGGCGGAAGCTCAGGTCGACGGCCCCGCACCCGACCTTGCCAGCATGCAGCGCGAAAAGGTGGCGCTGGTGGACCCTCCCTTCGTGCACCCTCATGAGCAGGCGACCAAGGCGACACCCGGGATAAAGGAGTTCCGCCTGGTCATAGAGGAAAAGCCGCTGGTCATCGACCAGGACGGCACCACTTATCCAGCCATGACCTTTAATGGCACCGTGCCGGGCCCGTTGATGGTGGTGCACGAGGGCGACTATGTCGAACTGACGCTGGTCAATCCGGACACCAACGCGATGCAGCATAATATCGACTTCCATGCCGCCACCGGAGGTCTCGGGGGCGGCGCTTTGACCCTCATCAATCCGGGCGAGCAGACAGTTCTGCGCTTCAAGGCGACGCGTGCCGGTGTATTCGTCTATCATTGCGCGCCAGGCGGCCCGATGATCCCCTGGCACGTCGTCTCCGGAATGAACGGCGCCATAATGGTACTGCCGCGCGAAGGCCTCAAGGATGAAGCCGGCAATTCCCTGCGGTACGACCGCATCTATTATATAGGCGAGCAGGATTTCTACCTGCCTCGCGACAGCAAAGGCGTGTTCAAATCCTATGCGTCCCCCGGCGACGGTTATGAGGAAATCGTGGAGGTGATGACCAAGCTCGTTCCCTCCCATGTGGTTTTCAATGGCGCGGCTGGGGCGCTCACCGGCGACAAGGCCATGGCGGCAAAGGTTGGAGAAACCGTCCTTATTGTCCATTCACAAGCCAACCGGGACAGCCGCCCGCACCTCATCGGAGGGCATGGAGATCATGTTTGGGAGCAGGGCAAGTTCGATAATCCACCGGCAAAGAACCTCGAAACCTGGTTCGTGCGCGGCGGTTCAGCGGCCGC
>JBDSLV010000139.1:0-6935 GCA_039916205.1 Mesorhizobium sp.
GCAGCACGATCACCAGCACGATCATCCAGTGCCAAATCGAAAATGAACCCATAGCAAATCTCTCTCGAATGTTTTCCCTGGCGATGATCTATGCGTTTTCGCGTTGGGATTCAAACACAACTGCGACAGAGTTTATGAAAGGGTGGCGGATGTCACGCACTTTCGGCGCGATGCCCCGCTACGAATCGGCGCATCCTAGCGATATTGACTCTCGCTGGCGGTCAATCTTCCGTGACGCGCGGCGTCAAAAGCCCGAGTTCCTCGAGGTCGATGTCCGTCAACGGATCCTCGTCATCGGTCAGCGCATCGGGATCTGCCGGTGGCAGCGGGATGGAAAAATTCGACGGCATGCGGCCTGACAGCAGCCCGGCACCCTTGAGTTCGTCCATGCCGGGAAGATCGCGGATTTCTTCCAGCGCGAAATGGTCGAGGAACGTGTCGGTCGTGCCATAGGTGACCGGCCGGCCAGGCGTCCGGCGCCGACCGCGCATGCGCACCCCTTCCGTCTCCAGCAGCGTGTCGAGCGTGCCCTTCGAGGTTTCGACACCCCTGATGTCTTCTATCTCGGCGCGCGTCACCGGCTGGTGGTAGGCGATGATCGCCAGCACCTCGAGCGCCGCGCGCGAAAGCTTGCGTTGTTGAACCGTGTCGCGGCTCATCAGGAAGGCGAGATCGCCGGCGGTGCGGAACGCCCAGGCATCGCCGACACGCACCAGATTGACGCCGCGCCGGGCGTAGATCTGCTGCAGTTCGGCCATGGCGGTCGCCACGTTGATGCCATCCGGCAGACGCGCGGCAAGCTGCTTTTCGCTGACAGGTTGAGCGCTGGCAAAGACGATTGCCTCGGCCATGCGGATGGCTTCCGCCAGATGCAGCCGTTCAGCCGGATTCTGAGCCGAGGTCTGGTCAGTCACCTCGTCCTCCGGCTCCTCATCGACCTTGAACGGAATGACCGAAGCGTTGGCGCGTTCGCTCATGATGCCACCTCGATTGCCTTGATGCCTTGCACGCGGCCACGCAGATAGATCGGCGCGAACACTTCGTCCTGCCGCATCTCCATCGTACCATCCCGCACCAGTTCCAGCGTCGCCGCGAAAGAGCTGGCGATCGCGGTGCGCCTTTCCTCCGGGCTGGTCATGTATTCGATCAGGAAGCTCTCCAGCGCCGTCCAGTCGCGCACCGCCCCGACCAGCCGGGTCAGGATATCGCGCGCGTCCTTGAGCGACCACACACCGCGCCTGGCGATGGTTACATTGGTGATTGCCTGCTTCTGGCGTTGCTGCGCATAGGCGGTCAGCAGGTCGTATAGCGAAGCCGAATAGGCATTGCGCTTCTCGACGATGACCATTTCCGGCATGCCACGCGAGAACACGTCGCGGCCGAGACGGTTGCGGTTGACCAGCCGTGCCGAAGCATCCCGCATGGCTTCCAGCCGCTTGAGCCGGAATTGCAGCACCGCCGCCAGTTCCTCGCCGCTTTCGCCCTCTTCACCGGGCTGCTTGGGAATCAGAAGCTTGGACTTGAGGAAGGCCAGCCACGCCGCCATCACCAGGTAGTCGGCGGCAAGCTCCAGCCTCAGCACCCTCACCTTCTCGACGAAAGCCAGGTACTGCTCGACCAGCGCCAAGATCGAAATGCGCGACAGGTCGACCTTCTGGTTACGGGCAAGATGCAGCAGAAGGTCGAGCGGCCCTTCAAAGCCGGCAACGTCGACGACCAGAGACGGGTCGCCGGTAAGCCGTGAATCGTCGTTCTCGGCCCAAAGACGGTCCATCGGTGCGGCCTTCCCGGCCTTGCTTTCCAATGTTTCCGCCACTTGCCGTTGCTTCCCTCTGGTTCAGGCCACCGCTTCGAAAAAGGTGGCGAATTCCGCGCGTGTCTCAGCTTCGTCAGCCGCGTCCGATTTCTTTATATAGGTCAGCGCCCGCCTGGCGCGCTCAAGGGACGTTCCCTCGAGCCCCTTGGTGCGCGACGCGATGCCGGCCATCTCCTCGAAAACACCATTGCAGTGAAGGACCAGATCGCATCCCGCCGCAAGGATAGAGGCCGCCTTTGTTGGGAAATCCCCAGAAAGTGCCTTCATCGAGGTGTCGTCACTCATCAACAGCCCATCAAAGCCGATTTCACGGCGGATGATCTCATCGATGACCTTGCCGGAAGTCGTCGCTGGATTGTTCGGGTCAATCGCGCTGTAGATGACATGCGCGGTCATCGCCATTGGCAGATGGTTGAGCTCCCGGAACGGGGCAAAATCATGCCGCTGCAGGTCGCTCATCGAGGCATTCACCGTCGGCAGTTCGAAATGCGTATCGGCAAGTGCCCTACCATGTCCCGGAATATGCTTCATGACGGGAAGCACGCCACCTGACGTCAGGCCTTCGGCGGCGGCACGGCCAAGCTCGATCACGGCACGCGGCTCCTTGCCATAGGCGCGGGCGCCGATAACGTCACTCGCGCCTTCGATCGGCACATCGAGCACCGGCAGGCAGTCCGCCGTGATCCCATAGCGCAGCAGGTCGAAGGCGTGCAGCCGCGCCAGCAGCCAGGCCGCGCGGGCACCGGCATCATGGTCGTCGCGCCACAATGCGCCGAGCGCACCGCCGGCTGGATAGTTCGGCGCCAGCGGTGGCCGCAAGCGCTGCACCCGGCCACCTTCCTGGTCGATGAACACGAGCGCGCCCGGACGGCCGATACAGTCGCGCATCTCGTCAACGAGATCGCGGATCTGCTCGGGTTCACTGATGTTGCGCGCAAACAGGATGAAGCCCCAGGGGCATTCGTTGCGATAGAAATTGATCTCCTGGCGGGTAAGCGATTTCCCGGCACAGCCAAGGATCATGGATTTTGATTCGGTCATGTCACGAGTCTAGTGCCTTCCGCGACCAAAAGGAATCATCGCGAAATTCAGGGGCTCCAGCGCCGAGCGAGCTGATCAGCGGCAGCAAGGCGATGCCTGAGGCGCAAACTGCTACCTCCCTGAAATCAAAACCGGCGCAGCCGTTGGCCGCGCCGGTTTCAATTGCTTCCGCTGAAGGCGGGCGCTTACCTCGATACGAAGCAGTTGCCGCCGGCAGCCTTGTAGCTGGTGCAGAGATTGATGGCGTCGTTGCGCGACTGTGCCGGAACGCGAACGCGATAGAACGTTCCCTTACCGGCGATTTCGGCCTTGACGATGTTGGCGGTGCGGCCGGACAGCACGCTGGCATAGCGGCGTTGCAGGTCCTGATAGCTCGACTGAGCGCTGTCGACGGTCGGCTGCGATGCGATCTGCATCGACCAGGAGCCACCGCCGGCCGCCGTTGCCGGGTCAATGGACGCAACCTGATCGGGCTTCACCTCGCCAACCACGTCAACCGGCTGATCGGATGGACGCTGCGGCGCAAGCGGAACCTTGGCCGGCGTGTTGGCCGACTGGGCTTTCGCTTCTGCCTTGGCTGTCGGCTTGGCGGCAACCGGCTTGGCAGGCTGGTCGGCATTTGCCTGGTCGCTGGCCTGCGGCACGGTGCCGGTCTGGTCGGCGTCGGCCTGAGCCGAGGGCGCGACATGCTGCGGTGCGGGATCTACCGGCTCCGCCGCGGCAACCTGCGGCGCTACCGGCGCCGGATCCTCGCGCGGCACAAGCGAACCGTCGGACTTGACGACCATGGTCCTCACCTTGCGCGGCGCGACAGCGACGACATCAGGATTGGTAGCCTTCTCGGCATCCTGCAGCACCTGTGCAATGCGATCCTCGGACTTGGGCGCCGGCGCAAGATCCCCGGCCGCCTGCGTGCCGCCGGCCGCTTGCATGCCGTCGGCTGCGTCGGCACCGTCGCTCTGCGCTGGCGAAAGATCGACAACGCGGCTTTGCTGGTCCTTGGCGGCCACGTCGACGGGTTGTTCAGTGTCGGTGACCAGCTTTTCCTGGACAGGCGCGGCTGCCTTCGTGCCTTTGGCTACCGCGTCATAGACCTTGTTGTCCTGGTTCGGCACCACCGTGCCGCCTGGATTTTCCGGCTTGATCTTGATCGGCGCATTGTCGGCCTTGACGATCACAGGGGCTTCCGTGCCGCCCTTGCCGCCGAGAGACAGCGCGAAGGCGCCAAGACCGCCGGCAATCGCCACCGCGCCGACGATGGCCGCGATAAAGAAGCCACGGCCGCGTGACGGCTTTACGCTCCCGCGTTCAGCAAGGCCTGGAACCGACATCGCCTCGTCAAGCTCGGGGTCATAATCGAGTTCGTCGACGGTGAAGTCGTCGGCTTGCGAAACCGGCTGGCTGCCAGGCAAGTCATCAACGTCGAAGCCATCGGCTGCATCGGCATAGGCCGAGGGCGCAGCCGCACGGGCCGGCATTTCAGCTGGCCGCGCCGCGTAAGTCCGTGCCTCGGCACCGTGCTGTTCATAGCCGGGCTTGAAGCCGGCATTGTAGGATTCGTCCTCATAGGCAACGGCACGCGCCGGAGCCGGAGCGGCATCCGTCGTGTTCATCTCGGTGAGGAGGCTGGCGAACTCGGCGTCGAGATCGTCATAGCCAGCTCCTGCCGGCCGGTCCTCTTCGAAATGCAATTCCGGGATATCGAGATCGTCGGCCAGCGCCACCACACGCTCCGGCACATCGACCGTCTCGACATCAGGCATTTCTTCGTAGCGCGGGGATTGCCGATATTGTGGCACGGATACCGGGGCTGCGTAGGCGACGGTCTCCACCGGCTCGGACGCACGATAGGCCGGCACCATTGCCGGCGCGACGGGCGCAACGGAAGCCATTGGCTGGGCGGCAAATGTAGGCTGCTGCGGAACGGGGGTAACGCGGCTCCACGAACGGGTCGGCTCCGTCTGCGGCGAGCGCTCCGTCAGCCAATCCATGGAATCGGCCTGATCGTGGCGCGAAGCTGCCGTGTCACGAGAATCAAGGCTTTTGGCCAAAGCCGCATCAAAGGCATCATCGTCGAAATCGACATCGCCGGTAGCGCCGTCCGAACCCTGAAGATGAAGTTCATCGAGTGCGGAACCGTCAAGATTCCAATCGAGGTCGCCAACGAGATCGGTCGGTTCGTCGACGGGCCTTGCAGGCGCGGCGACTGGCTGCTGAACCATGACTGGCTCCTTGGCCACGGGCGCGGTGCGTGCGCTCATGGCGCCCAGCAGCGCGTTCAACTCGTCTTCCAGGCTTCGCCCGTCGGCGACGGGAGCTTGCATCGCCGGCTCGGCCATGGCCGCCACGGCAACCGGTGCAACAACAACCGGTGCAGTTGGCTCTTGGGCAAGCGCATCGTCAAAATTCAGGTCGAAAGCGTCATCCAAAGCCTCTTCGGAGGTAACACCCGAAAGCTCGTCGCTTGCGTCCGCGACAAACAGGTCATGCGCCACCGGCGCTTCGACCGCCGCCAATTCGTCGGCAGGGCTGTCAAAATCCATGTCGACATCAGCCATGGCTTCGTCGAAGTGGCCGACAAAATCCTGGTCGGATGACGTGTGGACCTCATTCGCTACGGCGTGAACCGGCTCGGAATAGTTGACCTCGGCCTCGGCCGCATAGTGGTCGTCCGCCGCATGGTCATCGAGCATCAGCTCATCTTCGAGCGAGCCCGCAACCATATCGTCGAATTCATGGTCGAAGGCTGGTTCGACAGCCATCGCAGGAACTTCGGCGACGCCAACGGCATGCCGCGGCTCTTCAGCCTCTTCGGCAAACTGGAAGTCCTGGTCGAGCGACGCCGCAAGCTCGTCCTGCATCGGCTGGTCGTCTTCGAATGGCGAAACGCCTTCGAGGGAACTGGCAACCGCATTGTCAAAACCAGAGTCAAATGCCACTTTAGCGGATGGCGCAGCAGCGGCAATGTCGCTGGCGCTAGCGTCGTCATAAGTAACTTCCGCTGTGTCCAGATGGAAATCGTCGTCGAGCGACATGGCGAAGTCATTGTCCATCGCCTCGGCGGCAGCCGATTCGAACGCCGGCTCATGAGCCTCGGCAACAGGAGCCGTGTCGCCCGCATCGGCGCCGAATTCGCCCATCAACTCCTTCTCGAGGTCGATGTCGAAATCGCCCTCCTCGGCCACAGGGTCGGTGACGACGGCTTTCGGCTGGGCAGGCACCTGCGGCTTGACCGGCTGTCGCGGGTCAAAACCCATGATCCTGGTCAGTTCCGCGAACGGATCATCGTCAGCGATGTCGTTGTGGTCGGCTACTCTCAGCTGGGTTCTGTCTGCCATCATTGTTCCCGAACTCGCACTCATTCGGACGCCATGGACGTCGCGTAGGGTTGGCCCTTACCAGCGCAATGTGGGCAAAAGGTGACAGGTGTTTTAGTCCAACCTAACGCATTTCGGTGGGCGCATCAGCCCCGATCAGCGTCAGACCGGACGTCAGAACGTCCGAAACAGCCTGCACCAGCCCTAGTCTGGCATGAGTCAATTGTCGGTCGTTAACCTTAACAAAACGTAAGTCCGGATTCTCGGTGCCACGGTTCCAATGTCCGTGGAAACTTGAAGCCAGGTCATAGAGGTAAAATGCCAGTCTATGCGGCTCGAGCGCAAGTGCGGCCGACTCGATCAAACGCGGATATTCGGCAAGCTTGCGGATCAGCCCGATCTCGCCCTCGTCGGTCAGTGACGCCGAGGCCGCCGCCAGGGTCTTGCGGTCGAAATTGGCCTCGCCCAATTGCTCGCTCGCTTGCCGGAACACCGAATGGCACCGCGCCGAAGCATATTGGACGTAGAACACCGGGTTGTCTTTCGACTGCTCGGTGACCTTGGCAAAGTCGAAATCGAGCGGCGCGTCATTCTTGCGATAGAGCATCATGAAGCGGATCGCGTCGCGGCCGACCTCCTCCACCACTTCGCGCAGCGTCACGAAATCGCCTGACCGCTTCGACATCCGCACCGGTTCGCCATCGCGGAACAGCTTCACAAGCTGGCAGAGGAGCACCGTGAGTTTCACGCGGTCGCCGGCA
>JBDSLV010000140.1:0-7273 GCA_039916205.1 Mesorhizobium sp.
TCCGAGCTTTATCTGATCAGCAGCTTCTTCCGGCGTTTTGCCGAACAGATGCGGCGCCGCCGCGTAGACCAGTTCCATCGGATGAAAACCTAGGATCTCGGACAGGTGCACCAATCGGGTGACATGCAATTTCGAGATCGCCTTCTCGTAACGACCGAACACCTGCGTCGAAAGCCCGAGATAGCGTGCCACCTCTTCCCTTGTCAGGCCGGTGTCGTCGCGGGCCTTTCGCAGGAATGCTGAAATCCGTTCATCCATCTCGCCGAGCTTGTCGATGCCGTTGAATCCCGGACGCCTGAAAACCGGTTTGTCGATTTCAGGATCGGTTGTTGCGACCAGCCCCGTTTTTTCATCATAGGCAATGTCATTCTTAGCCACGATCCAATGCCTCACTCTGCCTATCTGGGTTGCAAAAAGGCATACCTGCCCGGTCGGAACAGGCGCGTGCTTCGAAAAGTTGGATAGAGTGGAATGCATTTCTGCGCGCGGGCGCAAGACCGCACGGGTACCAGCATTCTTGGATTGTCAAGCGCGGCATCATTTTGAGATCATTACGATTTCTGGCGGACTTACGCGGCCGCCCATCGGACCGCGTTCCCAACCAAGTAATGATCCTGTTCCCTTTTACCCAAAGCCCACATCTGTCCCCGCACAAATCATAGCACCTCCTATGTCCCGACAATAGCCAGTTTCTTGGCGACGACTTACCCACTAAGGATAAGCTCAATAGCCGTTGTCCCTGAGGTACTGGTCGATTGCGGCTTTCATGATCACTGTCATCTTCAGATCATTGTCGAAGGAGGCCTTCTGGAGCCGCATCTTTGTCTCGTAGTCGAGCGGCACGTTGACAAAGTGCTTCGACTCGCGGGTCTGCGCCCGTTTCAGATCGCGCAGCCTGGTCCGCGCTTTTTCTTGATCGAGGGCACGTTGGACCGCTGTTTCCCTCCGCTCCTCGGTGCTCGCCTTCGGTAGCACGGACCGCCGCTTCCTCGTTTCGATATCCGCCATTGCTAGCGGCACATCCGACGCGTTCGACGGCTCCGAGGGAATATCGGTCCCGGCTTCTGCCGCTATCGGCTGGCGTGCTTTTCGTGGCGCGATCGGAATATCGCCCACGGTCAATGTCGGACGGCTGTTCATGCTGCGGCCCCCTGATCTCTCCCGAGAAGTTCTTCGACTTCGTCAAGCAACGCCGACACCTCGATGCGCCCCTTCTTCACAGGTTCGGTGAGGTCGAGCATCTGCAGGGTTCCGTAACCGTTGCGAATTTCGCGATAGCAATTCCGCTCCGTCAGTTCTGTCTGCAGAAGCGTTGAAGGGTACCCAGCCTCGCGCAAGGCGGCGACGAACGGGCGGATGAAGCGGTAGGCCTCAAGGCTTCTCGCTGTCAGTGCTATGCGCGTGACGACAACGCCATGAGGGATGGCGCGACCCTGAGCCTCGGCAATGTCGGCCGTGTTTTCGGCTGCCTGGCCTACCGATCGTATTTCATCCTGATTGGCCTGAACTGGCGATATGACGACATCGGAGTTGCCGATGATGGTGTTGGCGATGACGCTGTCGACGCCCGGTGAATCCATGATGACCACGTCGTGGTCCGCCTTCGCGAGCGCCTGTTCGACGCCCCGCTGCGTCGACGTGGCCACAAGATCGATGTTGGCAGGGACGTTGTCCTTGTCCTGCGAAAGCTTCCACCACTCCGAAAGGTTTTGGCGATTGTCGGCGTCGATCATGAGCACGCGCCGTCCGCGCAGCGCATATTCGCCGGCTAGCAAAATCGCGACGGTCGTCTTGCCGGCTCCGCCCTTGCTGCTGACGACCGAAAACCGCTGCACCATCATGCGTCTCCCGGCCCGTTGAAGCACATTTCGATCACCGCAATCGGCTCTTTAGCACACAGGAACACACGGTATGATCAAACCCTATGATACTTATTCCACAGCGCATGTCCACACGCTGTCGCTCCCCCACATTTGTATGTCGTGTGGAATTATCGTGTGTGATGTCGAACGATGCCGATCTTCGAGACGCGGCATAGTGGGGTTCGGCGATTTGCGTCGACGTTAAACCATTTACTTTTCATTGTGGCAGGATACGGAAAAATGTGGTACATTTTCCTGAGGATCGAGGGATAAGCCCTCGATCCGCCGCCTTCGGCGGCTTAAAAAAGGCCGGAAGGGGAAATGAGCGGCGAGGGTTTTTCGGTTCGGCGGACGGCTTCCAGGAAGGACAAGGTGGTGCGGACCCGCCTGTCGCGGGACGAGTATGGCGCCGTCGAGCGCGCTGCTAAGGCGGCCGACATGACGGTGTCGGCATTCCTGCGATCGCTGGTTCTTGAGGGCGCGGGCGTACAGCCTTTGCTGGCAGACGAAGACCGCGCCGTGATGGGATTTCTAGGCGACGAGATGCGGGCTGTCGGAACCAATCTGAACCAGGTTGCCCGGGCATTGAACAACGGCAGGGCCGTGCGGCTCGCTGATGTCGACGCCAATGTCGGAGAGGTGCAGATCGTACTGGCGGCGGTGCTGGCCGAGTTGCGGGCGCTTGCCAAGCGCGGCGGCCGGCGCCGGCGAGGGGAGGCGTAGGAGATGGAGTTCTTCTATGGCGCCTTCACCGATGAGTGGGAACGTCGCAAGGCGGCGCTGCTGCATGAGATGGCGACCGGCAAGAAAGACGGCGCCGACGAAGACGAGTTCAAGCGACGGACGGGCGGTGGCGGCTTGTCGTTGGCGCGCCCTGGCTCTATGGGAGCTGGGCGAGGTTGGCGGACGGCGGGACGACGCAGCGGCCGCTCTGAGACAACGCGGCCGATGGCGGTGCGGTTTTCGGGGATCGCCAAGGGCAGCCAGCCGGCCGTCGTCAAGATGGCCTCGTATGGCGGCGGCGTCCGATTGGGCGCGATGTTGAATTATGTGTCGCGGTCCGGCGATATCGAGGTCGAGGACGACCGCGGCGAGCGCATTGATAGCAAGGAGCGGCTTTCATCGTTGCGGAGCGAATGGGAGCATCTTTTTCAAAACCGCGAGGAAAGCCGCGACATCGGCGTGTTTTCCGTCTCGATTGAGGCGATCCCAGACCGGTCGGGCGACGAGTTGCAGGCGCTTGTGGAAGCGACGCTTTCGCGTGGCTTCGGCAGTCGGCGCTTTGCTTTTGGGATCGCTCGATCCGGCAACGACGCGCTGGCTGTCGAGGGGGTTATCGTCCTGCGTGCCTCGGACGGCGAGCGGCTGACCGGCGACGCCAAAGCCGCAAGCATTGTTCAGGAGCGGTACGACACCAGGTCATCAGCCAATGATCCATCGGCGGTCTTTTCCTTCAGTGGCTATGGAAACGGCGTCGACTATGGAACGAGCAGACTCAGGCGGCTTGTAGAAAAGTTCGATGGCGTTGTTCGCGACGAGCGTGGTCAAACAATCGAAAATGACATCCAGGCCGGCGACCTCGTCCAGAAGGACTGGCGCCACGAGCTGCACAGCCGCAAGAGCCGCGACGTGATGCACCTCATCTTGTCGGCGCGGGCGGGCACTGATGTCGAGGCCTTTCAGTCGGCGGCCCGCGAATTCCTGGCCGAGCAGTTTTCGGGGCATCGATACGTGTTCGCGCTGCACGACCCGACCCAGGATCCAAAGGAAGAAGCCGACGGCGGCAAGCGCCCGCACGTGCATGTCCATGCGATCATCACCATGCGCTCGGAGTTCGGCGAGCGTATCGAAACCAGTCCAAAAGTGTTTCGCGATTGGCGACATTTGATGGCCGAAAAGGCCCGCGAGCATGGCATCCAGATGGAGATGACGGATCGCCGCGAACTGGCGAACGCGCCGGCGTTTGGGCGCAACCAAGTGCGTCCACTCAATCGCCAGGGCCGCACCGAACATGTCGGCACCAGTGAGGCCGCCCAATCGCGGTATGACGCCAAGCGAACCGAGCAGCCGACGGCAGCGCGCGCGCCGCGAAGTTTTGACTATACCATAAAGGCGCGCGATGAGTGGCGGAAACTGGCTATGGTGAGTGGGGACCGTAAAATCGTCGCGTATGCCGAAGCCAAAGAAAAGCGAATAGAAACAGCGTTCGAGTATGATCGGGCAACCCCAAGCTTGGGCGCAGCCGGAGCAGATTTCGGCTCGAAATACGAAGCCAATATGGTATTGTTGGAAAAGATCGTTTCGGAGGCCGATAACATGCCGGAAATGTCGCGACCAGAATTCGAGGCCTATGAAAAACGTGTTGAGACCGTCCTGTTCAAGTTCGAGCAGTCGATCGCGACAGATGAGCGGGCGGATTTTGATGAGATAGCATCCGCCGCGCGGGATCATGTCGATGTGCGGCGCGAAATTCTGGAGCTTTCGGAAGAAAGGAGCGGTTTGCGTGCTACTGAGACGGAAGCTGATAGGCTTGGCGAGCAGTATCCTGGCGATGTCGCAAAATATGGACGTGATCAGGCAATTGCCGGCCATGGTGCTTTCGACCGGATTGCACAGGCGGAAATCAATGCCCGGGCGGCCGAACACAGAGGGGAGGATATCCAGCCATTTAAGAACGCGGTCCTGGAAGCGATTGATGAGGCGGCGCGACTTGCCTTTCAGGGCAACGCGTTCATTCGTGATAATGCCGATGACGGAATCCGTGCAGCGATGGGTGGGTTGGTGCGCGAAGAGGCCAGCCTGACCGGACAGCGCGAGCATGGTGATGACACGCCGCGCGACGAATCCAACGATCGCTGGGAAGAGGCGGTTGCCATGCACGGCGCGGAGGTAGTCGAGCGCGCCAATGATCTCCTCATCGAGGTGGACGCGGCGCGAGAGCGGATCGACCGGGCGCGCGCGGACGGACGAAGGCCAGATGCCGCCGAACTTGACCATGCACGCGCGCTCGGCGAAGCCGCCAGGCTCGCGGTTGCCGGCAACAGCTTCATGCGTGAGGTCGCGGAAAGCGACGGAGATTTGCGCCGCGCCGTAGATGCCGCGGAGCGCTCGGAAGGTGGCAAGAACGCCGCGACGGCTGCGGATGCTGCCGCGAGGGCTCTTGAGCGTAACCGTGATGACGATCGCGGTTCAGATACGACGGACGACAGGGCCAGCGATGATGTTGCACCACCTCCAGGCGAGAAGCAAAATCAGCCGTTGCGGCCAACCATAGAGCTGGAGGGTTCACGGGGGCCGGGAGAGACCAATCGTACCGATCCGGCGCAGCAGCACATTCCGAGGCTGGAGGATTTGCGGCGCGAGGCCGAGCAACAAAAAGACCGGGACCGCGAACGTGACGACCACGAACGTTAGGATCTATAATGAGAAACAAGACACCCTGGTATATCTATCCGCCTGAAGAGTCGACGAAACCCGGCGGCGTCGATGCGCTCGGCGCTCTGGTCGGCTTCATTCTCATCCTGGTTTTTGTTCTCGTCGCGGCCGATCACGTGCTCTACCATGTCTGGATGGACGGACTCGACTGGTCGGAAGGTTTTGCGCCGCCGGTAGACGAGTACCATCCATTCCAGTCTGCAGACGGGTTAGGTGGCGCCGCGATGATGTCCGCCCACAACCAACGTCCTACCAGAATGCCGGCTTAGACTTTTCGCCCGTTTGCTTACCAACCATAGCTGAGCCGCGCTGTCGCCGAATATGATTTCGACGTGTTGGCGAACCTGCTATCGAGTAGCCCAGAGACGGCCAATCCGCTTTTCAGCTTGATTTCCGCGCCCGCCGACAAGAGCAATGCGTCGCTACCGTAGTAGGCACCAGCTACCCTGAAGCTCGAGCCCGGAAGGCCCTGAAAGGCCGCTTGCATGTCGGAATTCTCGCCTGAGTCATGCGCCCAGGCTATCCCACCGCGCAGCGTGAGGATCGAGTTGTCCTGCAAAGTAAAGCTGTGGTCGAATTTTGCTCCGATTTCCGAGTGAACCGATGTTGTTGTGTTCGCGGAATAATTCAATGCAAACGGCGAGTTACCGGAGTCGCTGCTCTCGGAATAGGAAGGTGTGTGAATTCCTGGACCTGGAGGGCGGCATAAGGCGTGACGCCGGATGGTCCTGGAAGCACGGCCATGTCCGGCATCGCAAACCGGCCTCGACCCTGCCGGCGACATCATAGGCGGATAACGAGGAGGTGAGGCGGTCACCGCCATTGAATGTGAGGGTACGGTCCGTCGAGACCCGATCATGAGCAAACGACAGTGCGGCAGCAAGGTAAGCGGCATTGAAATTGGTGCGGCCGTAGACTGCGACCTGCGTAATGTCGCTGTGCCCACTGCCTAGGCCGTCCGCGACATCGAAATTAGAGCGTCCGCCCGAAACGGCAACGCCCAGGCGCGCGTTCGGAGTTATCCCGTAGTCCACTCCCGCCGAAAGCCCTGCCGAGTCCGTGGTCGAACCGCGAGTGCCATCTGTGAACGAGCCGTCCGCCGTGGTCCTGTCGCCATAACCGGCGACCCAGGCGTTCCAACGCCGCAGATCGGGCGATGATGCGCGGTCGAAAGTCGACAAACCCGCAACCGATCCCGGCCGTGCTTCATCAGGTCCATATCCGAGAGTCTTGAAGGTAGCGGGGGCGTTATCGGTCGGCCTTTGATGCCCTGGGGACTGGTCCGGTCCTGCCTGTAGGCTCTCGCTACTATCGTTGAGCTCATTGAAGACTTGAGACAAAAACGTGCCCGCTGGCGCAACCGAAGTCCCGATTTCGCCCGACATTTGCGACAGAGCGTCGTCGAGTTCCTACGGTGACAGGAAGGAGATCAGATTTTGCAGTTCTGGCGGCAGAACGCCCCCGCCCGAGACATACTCATCTATGGCAGTCGCCACCGAGCGCTGGTTGGAGCCTGTGCGGAAGCCGCTTCGGCCTCGCGGATTGTGCGCGCTTCGTATTTGTCTTTTCTCGTAAGCCGTATTTCTGCCGGGCCTACCTTTTCTGTGTTGGAACAGGGTGTGTTCGCCATTTGCGGGAATCTCACCGCGCTATTGCGCAAGCTCCGGACCCATCGATTTATGATTAACGATTTGTATCAACGTACTGTCAAAACAAAGGATTTGTTAACCATTTGATGCGAATTTTTGAGTTCATCAGGGGCTGGGCCTACGACACACCGTTAGTCCGTGCGCTCTCAGGAAAGGCATTGAGATGCGCGTTCTGCTGATAGAAGACGACCCCGCAACCGCGCAAAGTATCGAATTGATGCTGAAGTCGGAACGGTTCAACGTCTACACGACCGATCTTGGCGAAGAAGGTGTCGATCTCGGAAAGCTCTACGACTACGATATCATTCTGCTCGATCTGACCCTCCC
>JBDSLV010000141.1:0-16782 GCA_039916205.1 Mesorhizobium sp.
TCGGGCGAAGCGCCGATCAGATATTCGCCTTCGCCGAGGTTGATGAAGAAGGAATAGGGCGACGGGTTGATCGACTTCAGCTTGCGCGAAATCTCGGATGGCTGCGTCTCGCAGCGCTCATAGAACATCTGGCCGGGCACGACCTCGAACAGGTCGCCGCGCTTGAAACTATCCATCGCCTTGCGCACCAGGTTGGCGTATTCGCCCGGCTCATGGTCGCCGCGCGGCGGGATGCGGTCGGCGGTCTTGAACGGCTCGGCGACCTCATCGCGCGCCAGGCCTTCGGTCGAAAATCCCTCGCCGGCATAGTCGTAGCGGTCGGTCCAGGCCTTGGCCGAATAGTGGTCGACGACGAGGATCTCGTCGGGCAGGAACAGCACCAGATCGCGCTGGCTTTCCTTGCGCACCAGCGTGTGCTCGACCGGATCGAACTGGAAGGCAAGGTCGTAGCCGAAGGCGCCATAGAGGCCGAGATTGGCATCTTCGGCCGTCTTGAACAGCGCGGTTATGGCGCGCAAGACGGTGAAGACGGAGGGAACGCGGCTGCGTTCCTCCTCGGTGAAGACACGGCCGGGCTTGGCGACATCGAGGCGGATCAGCTTTTTCGAGGTCTTGGTGACCGTCACCTCGGTGAGGCCCGCGAGCGTCTTGCCGATGACAGGCAACAGCACTTCGCCACGGCTGTTCAGCGCCTCGATGCGCATCGCGCGGCCGCGAGCCGAGATCACCAGCGGCGGGTCGATGATGGCGGTGTCCCACCGGGTGTAACGGCCGGGATATTCGTAGTTCGAGGAAAATACCGCGCCACGGCGTGAATTCAGCCCGTCGATATAGCTGTCGATCGCGCCCTCATAGGGCCGGTCATGGCGCTCGCGGGTGATGGAAATGCCACCCGCGGTTACAAAGCGCTCAGCGCCGTTTTCCAGAACAGTCATCGTCATTGCCGTCTCCACCGTATTGTCAGCTTCTTGGGGCAACCGACCCGGGAATGGCTTGAAAAAACAAATGGCCGCCCGGACATTCCGTTGCGGCCACCTTCTATTTTCACGCGCACGCGTTCGAACAGGCCGCTGTCAGCAGGCCCACCACCAAATGGTCTTGATCGAACGCATGTTCATGGCGAAATCCATAGCGGCGAATAAAAGGATGCGCAACAGGTTTAGAAAAGCTCCGTGGCGTGGCTGTCGTTTCCGCACAGGCTGCCCCATCGCCAAAGTCAAGGCCGCACTCTAGACAAGGTGACCGGCTGAGACACAGGAAGGCAAGACATGACCGAGCAAGTCGACCGCGCACGCGCATTCCACGCCCTGCACGTGAAGGGAAATCCTGTCGTCCTGTACAATGCCTGGGATCCAGGCTCGGCCAAGATCGTCGAGAAGGCAGGGGCCAAGGCCATAGCGACCGGAAGCTGGCCGGTTGCGGCGGCCTTTGGCTTCGCCGATGGTGAGAAAATCCCTCTAGAATTCGCGCTCGACAACATCAAGCGCATTGTCGCGGCGGTGGAACTGCCGGTGACCATGGATCTCGAGGGCGCTTACGGCGTCGACCCGGAAATCGTCGCGCGAACGGTGACGCTGGCGTTGCGTGCCGGCGCCATCGGTTTCAATTTCGAGGATCAGATCGTTGGCGGCAGCGGCCTGCACGACATTGACGTGCAGGTGAAGCGCATCGAAGCCGCGGCCAGCGCCGTCAAGGCCTCCGGCATCCCGGCTTTCATCAACGCCCGAACCGACATCTTCCTCAAGGCCAAGCCGGATGCGCATGATGACGTGCTGCTCGACCAGGCCATCGAGCGTGCCGAGGCTTACGAGAAGGCCGGCGCGAGCGGTCTCTTCGCACCGGGTCTTAGCGATGAGGGCCTGATCGAGACGCTGTGCAATTCGACGAAGCTGCCGGTCAACATCATTGCGCTGGCGCATGTGCCGCCGCGCCAGCGCCTCGCGGAACTCGGTGTTTCCAGGATCAGTCATGGTCCCGTGCCGTATCGGCAGATGGCCGAATGGCTGGAAGCCAAGGCGCGTCAGGCGATTTCAGGCTAGGCCTGTTCCATCCCGGCATAATCGGGATGTAGGTCTATCTGTTTGCTTTAGGCCACAGCCGTAATCACGTGCGCCTGGATCTTGGCGGCAATCTCGCCGCGGCCATGTCTGTCGGCGATCACGGATGCGACGTAGTCGGTTGCGGCCTCCAGTTTTGCCGCATCCCGGGCCACGATTTCGCTGCGAAGAACGGTGCCCTGGCAATAGGCAACGGCTGGAATGCGCGGCGAGGATGCGCGGCTTTGTTCGGCTCTCGTGTCGATCATCGCTTGCGAAAAACCCGCGTCCTCCAGCTGGCTGCGGATCAGCGCCGTATCGTGATAGCCGTGTGGCGTGCGTGCCAGAAAGCGCGGCGGATCGTCTGGAAAAACCTTCGCGAGAGCATTCGTCACATCATCCGCGAAAACGTTCTCCTCGATGCGATCCCATACGCTGAATAGAAAATGTCCACCGGGCTTCAGGACCCGCCTTGCTTCGCGGTAGCCAGCTACGCGGTCGGGAAAGAACATCGCGCCGAACTGGCAACAAACGAGATCAAAGGCCGCGTCTTCAAACGGCAGCGCCAAAGCATCGGCCTGGCGCCATTGGATGCGGCTGTCGGCAGGCTGGCGTGACGCGGCATAGTCGATCATCGGCTGGTTGAGATCGGTTACGATATAGGTGGCGTCCCGGTGCAGTCCTGGTGCCAGGGCACGGGTGACAACCCCGCTGCCAGCGGCGGTTTCCAAAACCGCGCTCGGCGACAAGGCCGCTGCACGTTGCGCCATATCGGCGGCATAGGCCTCGAAAATCAACGGCACCATGTAGCGATCGTAGTTTTCCGGAATCGACCCGGCGAATAGCTTGTCCGTTTCCAACATTTCGTATCACCCGGTCCAGTTGGTAGCGCGCAAGACTAGCACACAATTGTCCGGGCCGGGTCATTCGTGATTGTTCGAAACAGCGGTCGGCAGCGCGCAGGCGCTGGTCAATTCTCCAGTGTTCCTGACCTGGCATCGCCGCTCTTCCTGTCGCCGACCAGTTTCAGCAGGTCTTCGCCAGTGCGGATGATGCGGCGGGAGCGTCGCGTCAGGATAATGCCGGCCTGCGGTGCGAACACTTCCGTGCGGCCGCCGGCTTCGCCTGGCGTGTGGACGATGGTGGCGAGCCGCGCCCCCTTGGCGACACGGTCGCCGGGCTTGACGTCGTAGAGGACAGCACCGGCACGGGGTGCTGGCATCATGTCGATGTTTTCGAGCGGCGCGACAACACCGGTGAATGGACCGGGAGCGGGCAGGGCCGTATCGGTGATCACGCCACGCGCCGCCAGCAGCCGGTAGAGCCCCTCGGCATCCGAGGCGGCATAATCGCCTTCGACATCGAGTATGCCGCGATATTCGACCGTGGTGGCAACGCGCCGGTCGAGCTTTGCCACAGTAGCGGGAACGTTCTGATAGGGCATGATCGAGGCACCTTCAAAAGTGCCGTCGGTGTCTTCGCTCCACAAGAGCACCCCATCGACGCCCATGGCGGCGGCGCAATCGGCCATGGCCGGCCACAGGCTGGCGTGGACGTAGAGATAGGCCAGGCCTTCATCGTCGCAATGCAGGTCGAGCACGATGTCGTGGCCGAGCGAGAGCTGCAGCAGGCGCGTCTTCAGCCGCTGGTCAGGCGTGCCATGCGTGGTGGCGGGCAACAGTGCGGTATCCGGCGCGGCAAGCAGCGGGAAGGCGCGGTTGAAGTTGGTGCGGGTGCCCAGATGGAAGCGGCCCTGATGCTCGCCGAAATGATACTGGGCGCGGCCGATTGGATTGGCCCAGGGCACGATGGTGATGTCGCCCTTGATGCGGCCTTCGGCTTCGGCCTTGTTCAGCATCGGCATCAGCGCATCGATGGCGACGACACCCGGCAGTTCGCCGGCGTGGAGTGCCGCCTGAAGATAGGCCGTAGGGGCCGCCTTGTCGGATCCGGCAAAGCGGAATACCGGAAATTCGTAGGAAACGCCTTCGCTGTCGCCGCTGATGCGTTCGATCGATTTCTGCATGACATCCTCCATCAAGTGCGCGTGACATGCCCATTTGATGCTGCCGATGTCGATTGGTCCAACGTGTCGCGCTATGGGCGCAAGGAGGTTACTCGGCCGCAGCCTGAAGCGCTACAGGGCGGTCCAAGGCTTGCGACATCACCGCAACGACAACGGCCAGCAGCGCCAGCGCAGCGCCGACAAGCGGCAGGTTGGCATAGGAGACGCCCCAGGAGAGCGCGAGGCCACCGATCCAGGCACCGCTGGCGTTGCCGACGTTGAACGCGCCCTGGTTCAGCGTCGCGGCAAGGTTCGGACCTTCGGACGCCGCCTCGACGACGCGGATCTGCAACGGCGGCACGACGACGAAGATCAGCAGGCCCCACAGGAAGACGATGCCGATGGCGATGCCTGGCCTGGCGCCGAACTGCGTGAAGAAGAAGAACAGCAGAACCATCAGCAGCAGCGTGCCGATGACGGTCGGCATCAGCTTCCAGTCGGCGAGCCTGCCGCCAATGATGTTGCCGAGGGTCATGCCGGCGCCGAACAGCAGCAGCACCCAGGTGACAGCAGCGGTGGAGAGGCCCGACACGTCGGTGAGATAGGGCTTGATATAGGTGAAGACGGCAAACAGGCTGGCGGAGGTCAGCGCCGCGATCAGCATGGCGAGCCACACCTGCAGCTTGCCGAGCACGCGGACTTCGGCGCGCAGGCCGCCGCCGCTCGGCTGGGCGACGCCTGAGGGCACCAGCCAGACAATGGCCGCGACCGAGATCAGGCCGATGCCGACGACGGCCAGGAATGTGGCACGCCAACCGAAGGCCTCGCCAAGTGCTGTCCCGGCAGGCACGCCGAGAATGTTGGCCAGCGTCAATCCGGCGAACATCAGCGCGATGGCGCTGGCGCGCTTGTTGCGTGGCACCAGGCTGGCGGCGACGACCGAGCCGATGCCGAAGAAAGCGCCGTGGCCGAAAGCGGTGAAGACGCGCGCAGCCATCAGCGTCCAGTAACTGGGCGCGATGGCGCAGAACAGATTGCCGACGACGAACAACGCTGCCAGCCCGACCAGCACCGGCTTGCGCGGCAGGCGTGCGGTGGCGATGGCGACAGTTGGCGCGCCGAACACCACGCCCAGCGCATAGCCGGTGACCAGCAGCCCGGCCGCCGGGATCGACACGCCGAGATCGGCGGCAACCTCGGGCAGCAGGCCCATGATGACGAATTCGGTGGTGCCGATGCAGAAGGACGCAATGGCAAGCGCTAGGATCGGCAATGGCATGAGGCGTCCAGACTGAATCGGTTCAAAAACGAGACTGCGCGAGGACATGCCCGGTCGACAAGCGCCATTGCTGCAATGCAGCAATGCAGAAAGCGGGGAGCAGACGAGAAACGCTGGCAGCTGCTCGCGCAACCGCTAGCGCTCGGCTGAAATCGAGCGCCCTTTCGGCGGCGTTACACCAGCGGTTTCAGCTCCTGGGCGATGGTCGGCAGCAGTTCCGAGACCGTCGGATGGATGTGCACGGCGCGCGCCAGCGTATCGACCGGCGCCTTGGCGTACATCAGGTCGAGCACGCAGTGCACAGCCTCGTCACCGCCGGGCCCAAGCACCGAGCAGCCGAGGATTTCCCTGGTGTCCGCATCGACCAGGATTTTCATGAAACCTTGCGTCTCGCCCTTCTCGACGGCGCGGCCGACGCGGGTCATCGGCCGCTGGCCGACCAGCGCGCGGCGGCCGGATTTCTTCACCGCCGCCTCTGTCATGCCGCAGCGGCCGAGCGGTGGATCGATATAGAGCGCATAGGCCTCGATGCGGTCGCTGACCTTGCGCGGATCATTGTCGAGCAGGTTGGCGGCGACGATCTCGTAGTCGTTGTAGGACGTGTGGGTGAAGGCGCCCTTGCCGTTGCAGTCGCCCATCGCCCAGATGCCGGGTACCGTGGTGCGGAGCTGGTCGTCGACGCTGACAAAGCCGCGCCTGTCGACCTCGACACCGGCCTTGTCCAGGCCGAGATCATCGGTGTTGGGCACCCGCCCCAGCGCCAGCAGCACATGCGAGCCGACTGCTGGTGCCTTGCCGGCGGAGAAGGTCACCGCGATGTCCTTGCCTTGCCTGGCAAAGGCAATGTCGTCGGCGCCGACATGAATGGCGAGGCCTTCGTTCTCAAGAATGGATTTTATCGCGTCGGAGACGTCCTCGTCCTCGCGGCCGGTGAGGCGCGGGCTCTTCTCGATGACGGTGACTTCCGAGCCGAAGCGGCGAAACATCTGCGCGAATTCGAGCGAGATGTAGCTGCCGCCGACGACGATCAAATGGCGTGGCAGAACGTCGAGATCCATCATCGAGGAGTTGGTCAGGAAATCGATGTCGTGGATGCCCGGCAGGTCGGGCACCGAGGCGCGGCCGCCGGTGTTGAGGAAGATCTTTTCCGCTGTCAGAAGCTCGTCGCCGACGCGCACGGTGTTCGCGGATTCGAAGCGCGCGTGGCCGCGATAGAGCGTGCAGCCCTTCATGCCAGCGATCCAGGTCTCCAGATTGCCACGGGCATCGTTCGTGACCTTGTCCTTGCGCGCCTTGATCCTGCTGTAGTCGACCCCGACCGGGCCCGAAAACGTCACACCATAGTCGGCGGCGCGCCGCGCCAGATGCGCGGCATAGGCGCTGGCGACCATGGTCTTGGTCGGCATGCAGCCGGTGTTGACGCAGGTGCCGCCGACCAGCTTGCGCTCGATCAGCGCCACGTTCATGCCGGCGGCTGTCAACCGCCCGGCCAACGGCGACCCCGCCTGGCCAGCGCCGATGATGATGGCGTCGAAGACCTTCGCTGTCATGCCACCGCAGCCACGATCAGCAGGCCGCCGATGATCGCCACCGCGTCCTCGATGAAGGCCGCGGGCGGATCCTTGCCGAAGGCGGCGGCCAGCCGGCCACGCGCTTCGGCACCACCCAGCGTGCCGATGACAGCACCGATGGCGCCGGCGATCAGGCCGCCGATGGTGGCACCACCGGTCGCGCCAATCACGGCACCGGTGAAGGCGCCCAGTATGATGCGGGCGCCGAATTGCTGCGGCACCTTGCGGCTGGGCGTCGAGGGCAGCTGGTCGGTGACCAGCTCGACGATGGCCAGGATGGTGAAGATGCCAACGGCTGCCCAATGGCTCATGAAACTGGCCCAGGTGCCGGCGACCGGCAGCCAGCCAAGGTAGGCACCCCAGGCGACAGCGGCCGGCGCGGTCATGGCGCGCAGCCCGGCGATGACGCCGATCAGAAGTGCGAGAATATACAGCATGATTGGTCCCCTCAAAGCCCGGGCTGGGAGAGCCCCGCTGAGGGGAAGCTAGCACAGGCCCGGCTTTTCACCAGCGTGCGCCGCCAGGAATCGGAAGGGTTTTTTGCATTCGTTGTTTGCCAGCAAGCAGCCTTCGCGGTGGCGCTTTTCGGTTCATCGGAATTATGCTCTGCCAACGACGATCAACTGGAGGCACGGCCATGGCTGAGAGCGAGCGCGCGAAGATGGCGGCCGGTGAATGGTACACATGCCTGGACGACGAGCTGGAGGCGCTGCGCGTAACGGCTCGCGATGCGTTGTTCGAGCACAACATGTTGCCGCCGCGACAGCGGGGCAATCTGGGGCCGGCCCTGCTGGCGTTGCTCGGCGGAGCGGGCGAGGGCGCGCGGATCGAGGCGCCGTTTCACTGTGCTTATGGCTTCAATATCTTTCTGGGCGAGGGGGCTTTCCTCAACGCCGGCTGCACCATCCTTGACACGGCACCGGTGCGCATCGGCAAGGCAACGCTGCTCGGCCCCAACGTGCAGATCTACTGCGCCGAACATCACCGGGATGCCGCGGGGCGGCAGGCCGGACTGGAGATCGCCAAGCCGGTCGAGATCGGCGCCAACGCCTGGATCGGCGGCAGCGCGGTCATCCTGGGCGGCGTCAGGATCGGTGAGGCCGCCATCGTCGGCGCCGGCGCGGTGGTGACGCGTGACGTGCCCGCCGGCACCACTGTCGTGGGCAACCCCGCGAAGCCGATCAAGCGCTGATCCTCAAGTCCGGGGAAACCGGATCACCGCTTCGAACCCATTCTGCTGGCCCGATGCCGGTGAATTCAGTGCAAGCGTCGCCTCGGTTTGCTGCAGGATCTTGCTGACGATCGCCAGTCCGAGGCCCGATCCTTCCGCATGGGTCGCCCCGCGCTCAAAGCGCCTGACCAGCCCATTCAAGGACGAGGCTGAAACGATCGGACCTTCGTTGATCACGCGAAGCGTGGCATCGTCGCCGACGCGTATGATGACGGGCCCGCCCTCGGCCCCGTGCCGCAAGGCGTTTTCTATGAGGTTGCGCAAGACAATGGCCAGCGCATCCGTGTCGATTGCCGCACGCACCTCGCCTTTCGTCGGCAGTTCAAGGCGGATGCGGCCACGGCTTTCGTCGTGCTGTTCAAAATCCGTGACGACCAGCGCCGCAACGGCAGCGAGGTCGACCGGTTTGCCGCCGACCGCCATGCCGGCATCGGCCCGCGCCAGCTGCATCAGTTTTTCGGACAGCCGGGCGAGATCGGACAAGGCCGTCCTGATCTGGCGAGGCCGCTTCCTTGCGGCCTCGTCCGGCGCCTCGGCTATCAAGCGCTCGGTCTGCGCCAGAGCGCCGGCAATCGGCGTGCGCAACTCATGCGCCGCGTTGGCGGTAAACTCCTTTTCGGCGTCGAGCGCCATGTGCAGGCGCCGCATAAGGCTGTTGACGGATTTGGCAATGGTGGCAAGTTCCGAGGGGAGCTGCTCGGTGCGGATGGGTACGAGATTGTCGCCGTGGCGGGCGCTGATTTCGCCGCGCAACGCCGCGATCGGCCGCAGGAAATGCGTCAGGGTGAGCCAGGCGACGATGGCGCTCAATGGCGTCAGCACCACCATCGGCACCAGGAAGCCGATGGCGGCCTCGAAAGTCTCCTCGTCGCGCCGGGTCTCAAGCTCGGCGACCTGAACGAAAACCGTGCCGCTGACCGCTGGTTCGGTATAGATGCGCCACCCTGCCTGCTCCGAGAACCCTTGCGCGAGTTCGGCGGTGAGCGGCTCCGCGGGAGCCGCGTAAGAATGAATGAGCACGCGGCCGCTTCCGTCGCGCACCTGGAAGACCAGCCGTCCGCCTTCATCGTCGGAAACCGCTTCCGCCAGCCTGCGCGGAGACTGCGGCGTCTCGTGCTCGAAGAGGTCGTCGATGACCAGCGGCAGTAACCGGCGGGCCGCTTCCTGCATCGAGTTGTCCATGGCTTCATTGATTTCGCGATGCAAGGTGATGCTTCCGGCGGCTGCCGCAACCAGTCCGAACACGATCGTGACGAGGATCAGCGACGCGACCAGCCGGCCGATGAGGCTGTGGAACAGTTTCTTCGGGACGCCAGGCGATAGCCCAGTCCTCTTATTGTGGTAATCGCCTCGCGCCCGATCTTGCGGCGCAGCCGGCTGATATACACCTCGACGGTGTTGCTCTCGATCTCGGCGCCGAAGGCGTAGAGCGCGTCCTCGATCTGGCCTTTGCCAACGGTGGCGCCCGGCCGGCCAAGGAATTGCTCCAGAACCGCCCATTCGCGCGCGGTCAGCATCGTCTCATCGCCGTCGACAACAACGCGGCGGCGGGCCTGGTCGATTTCGATCGGTCCGAGCCGGATCAGAGGGTTCGGGTTTCCGGCGTAGCGGCGCGCGACGGCGGCAAGGCGGGCCGACAATTCACCCAGATCGAACGGCTTGACCAGATAGTCGTCGGCGCCGGAGTTCAGCCCTTCGATACGGTCGGACAACTGGTCGCGGGCGGTCAGGATGATCACCGGCGTATCCTTGCCCTGCTGGCGAAATGCCTTGAGGAAATCCAGGCCCCTGCCGTCGGGAAGGTGCAGATCGAGCAGGAGAAGTTCGTAAGACACCACATTGAGATGGTCGCGGGCGCCGGCAAGCGTCTTGCTCCAGTCCACGGCATGGCTGTCGGCGGCGACGTGGTCGCGCACGGCCTCGCCTAGCACATGGTCATCCTCGATCAGCAGAACCCGCACATCACCCCCGCACTCGATACATGTGCTCTCCATGCAGCTGGAGTCTGACACTAGCCTGAACAGAGGCGGATCGCGACATTCTGGTGGCATCGGCACCGTTCAGGCTGTTGTCAGGTTTCCTGGTCAGGTTCGGTGACATCGGATCAACCGATGGAGACATGCCATGAAGAAGATAATTCTCGCCACTTTCCTGCTCGCCGGCAGCTTCGCCGGTTCGGCCCTTGCCGCCGACAAATGCGATGTGCCGACCGACCAGTGGCAGCCGCGCGAAGCCCTGCAGAAGAAGCTGGAAGGCGAGGGCTGGAAGGTCCGCAGCATCAAGAGCGAAAACGGCTGCTACGAGGCGAAGGCGATCGACGCCAAGGGCAAGAAGCTGGAAGCTGTCTTCAACCCCAAGACGCTCGAGACCGTTGGTGCTGATTCCGACGACGGTTGATCGCCATGAACGCCACCGTTTCGACAGGGAAATCCCTGGTCAAGGTCTGGAGCCCCTACATCCGCCTGTTCCATTGGTCGCTGGTGCTGTGCGTGGCGGTGGCGTGGCTGTCCTCGGGCGAGATCATGAAGGTACACGAACTGGCCGGTTATAGCGCCGGCATATTGATCGCTTCGCGGCTGCTCGCCGGGCTCCTGGGATCGCGATACGCCCGGTTTCGACAGTTCGTGCGTGGTCCGGGCGCGGTGACGGAATATCTTGCCGATGTCGCGCATCATCGCGAACGGCGCTATCTCGGTCACAATCCTGCCGGCGGCGCCATGGTGCTGGCGTTGCTCGGTTGTGTGGCCGCAATAGCGCTGACAGGCTGGATGCAGACAACCGATGCCTATTGGGGCGTGGCCTGGGTCGAGGACACGCACAAGATCCTGGGCAACGGCATCCTGGTGCTGATCGGGCTGCATGTCGGCGGCGTGCTGCTGGCAAGCCTGCGCCACCACGAGAACCTTGTTCGCGCGATGGTTACGGGCCGCAAACGGGCTCCATCGCCGGATGACGTTGCCTGACTGGCCTGCAACCTGATTTGGAAGGACGCCGCATCGTTGTGGCGTCCTTTTCAGGCCGGGCTCACGCCTTTGGAAAACTCACGCCGGTATTGCACTGGCGATGTCCTGATCCGCGCGGCGAAATGCTGACGCAACGACGTGGCGCTGCCGAAGCCGGCCTCGAAGGCCACAACGTCCATCGACTTGTCCGTTGCTTCCAGCAGCCTCTGTGCCAGTTCGACGCGCTGGTCCGTCAGCCAGTCGCCGAAACTCGTGCCGATCGATTTCTGGAAGCGGCGGGTAAAGGTCCGCCGGGTCAGGCCGGCGGCATCGGCGACGCGGTCGAGACTGTGCGCTTCACCAAGTGAGGAACGCACCGCGTCGAGCGCCTGGGTAAAGCGGTCCGTGCTGGCCGTCTTCGCCATCGGCCGCTCGATGAACTGCGCCTGCCCGCCCTGCCGGTGCGGCGAAAGGACGATATGCCGGGCCAGCCGAAGTGCGGCCTCCGCGCCATAGCGGCGGCGCATGATGTGGAGGCAGCAATCGAGCCCGGCGGCGACGCCGGCCGATGTGACGATGTCGCCATTGTCGATGTAGAGCACTTCGGGATCGACGCTGATGTCGGGATGGAGTGCCTGCAGCCGGTCGGCATAGGCCCAGTGCGTTGCCGCGCGACGGCCCGCAAGCAGCCCGGCCGCGGCAATGGCAAAGGTGCCGAGGCAAAGGCCGACAATGAGCGCGCCGTTGCCGTGGGCTCGCTGCAGCGCCTCCACCAGCGCCACCGGCACCGGCGCTTCCAGGTCTGTCCAGCTTGGCACGATAACGATGTCGGCCTCCTCGAAACCATCGAGTCCGTGCGGCGCGGCCACGGTCAGGCCTGCGTCGGTGTGGACCGGCCCGGTCTCGATCGCGCAGATGCGCAAGTCGAATCGCGGCAGGCCAAGCGACGTTCGGTCTGTGCCGAACACCAGGCATGGCACCGAGAGATGGAACGGACTGATGCCGTCGAAAGCGATGACGGCAATGATCGGATCGGCCATTGGGGGCTCCAGGAGGACTGAAAAGTGTTTGTCCCAATTCTTTCGAATGATGTCAATCAGGACACTTCCAGCAATTTGGCGGCGCGCCTATTTTCGCCCCATCGCATTCAAGCCGGAAGGAAAACGCCATGTCTGACCCCATCAACACCACACCACGCCGCGCGCTCATCGTCATCGATGTCCAGAACGACTATGACGGCGGCAACCTCGCCATTCAGCACCCGCCTTTCCGCGACAGCGTGGTCAATGTCGCGCGTGCCATGGACGCCGCTACCGCGGCCGGCATCAAGGTCGTGGTTATCAAGCAGCTGGCGCCAGAGACCGCACCGGTCTTCGCCAAGGGCAGCCATGGCGCCGAACTGCACCCTGAGATCGCCCGGCGTAAGCGCGACCACTATGTCGAAAAGACAATGCCCTCCGCCTTCACCGGCACCGACCTCGAGGAATGGCTGCGCGCCGATGCCATCGATACGATCGCTGTCGTCGGCTACATGACGCACAATTGCGATCTGTCGACCGTCATCCACGCTGTCCATATGGGCTTCGCGGTCGAGTTCCTGTCCGATGCTTCAGGCTCTCTGCCCTACGCCAACAGCGCTGGCTATGCCTCGGCGGAGGAGATCCACCGTGTGATCACCGTCATCTTTCAGTCGCGCTTCGCCGCTGTGCTCAAGACCGCCGACTGGGTCGACGGCCTGAAGACCGGCACTTTGCCGGAGCGCGACACGATCGTCGCCTCCAACCAGCGGGCGCTGGCGCGCAACGCCGCATAAATATCAGCTCGAAATACAAAAAGGGCGCCGCAGCGATGCGGCGCCCTTTTTCAATTGGTGTCCAAGGATCCTAGAACAGGCCTTCGATCTGGCCTGCCTCGTTGAGGAAGATCTTTTCCGACGATGGCTTGCTCGGCAGGCCAGGCATGGTCATGACCTCGCCGCAGATGATGACGACGAAACCGGCGCCGGCTGACAGCCTGACCTCGCGCACCGGCACGGTGTGGCCGGTCGGCGCGCCGCGCAGGTTCGGGTCAGTCGAGAACGAGTACTGCGTCTTGGCCATGCAGACCGGCAGGTGGCCGTAGCCGGCGTCTTCCCAGGCCTTGAGCTGGTCGCGCACCGACTTGTCGGCGATCGCTTCCGAGCCGCGATAGATGCGCTGGACGATGGTGTTGATCTTTTCGAACAGCGGCATGGAGTCCGGATAAAGCGGTGCGAATTGCGAGGCACCGGATTCGGCCAGCGCCACCACCTTGTTGGCGAGTTCCTCGATGCCGGCGGAGCCGTGGGCCCAGTGCTTGCACAGGATCGCCTCTTCGCCCATCGAGGCGACATAGTCCTTCATCGCCTGGATTTCGGGATCGGTGTCGGAATAGAAGTGGTTGATGGCAACCACCGCCGGCACCCCGAACTGGCGGATGTTTTCGATGTGGCGGCCAAGGTTGGCGCAGCCCTTCTTGACGGCCTCGACATTCTCCTTGCCGAGGTCTTCCTTCTTGACGCCGCCATTCATCTTCATGGCGCGCACGGTGGCGACGATGACGGTGGCCGCGGGCTTCAGACCGGCCTTGCGGCACTTGATGTCGAAGAATTTTTCAGCGCCGAGATCAGCACCAAAGCCGGCTTCGGTGACGACATAGTCGGCCAGTTTCAGCGCCGTCGTGGTGGCGACGACCGAGTTGCAGCCATGGGCGATGTTGGCGAACGGACCGCCATGCACGAAGGCCGGGTTGTTCTCCAGCGTCTGCACGAGGTTTGGCTGCATGGCGTCCTTCAACAGCACGGCCATGGCGCCGTCCGCCTTGAGGTCGCGAGCATAGACCGGCGACTTGTCACGGCGGTAAGCGACAATGATGTCGCCGAGGCGCTTTTCCAGGTCTTTCAGGTCGGTGGACAGGCACAGGATCGCCATGACTTCCGAGGCGACGGTGATGTCGAACCCAGCCTCGCGCGGATAGCCGTTGGCGACGCCGCCGAGCGAGCAGATGATCTCGCGCAATGCACGGTCGTTCATGTCCATGACACGGCGCCAGGCGACGCGGCGGGTGTCGATGCCGAGCTCGTTGCCCCAGTAGATGTGGTTGTCGATCAGCGCCGACAGTAGGTTATGCGCCGTGGTGATGGCGTGGAAGTCACCGGTGAAGTGGAGGTTCATGTCCTCCATCGGCACGACCTGCGCGTAGCCGCCGCCGGCGGCACCGCCCTTGACGCCGAAATTCGGGCCAAGCGAGGCCTCGCGAATGCAGACGATCGCCTTCTTGCCGATGCGGTTCAAGCCGTCGCCGAGGCCGACCGTGGTTGTCGTCTTGCCTTCGCCGGCCGGGGTCGGGTTGATGGCGGTGACGAGGATCAGCTTGCCGTCCTTGTTGGACTTCACCGACTTGATGAACTCGGCGGAAACCTTCGCTTTGTCGTGGCCGTAGGGCAGCAGGTGTTCGGTCGGGATACCAATCTTCTGGCCGATCTCCTGGATCTGCTTTTTCTTGGCGCCGCGCGCGATCTCGATGTCGGACTTCACTTCGGCCATGACGGCTTTCCTCTGGATTGGACGGTGGAGGGGACGGGTTTGATCTCACTCGCATGCATGTTGGCAACGGGCGCGGGGCCATGTTCTAACCCTGTCGCTGCCGCGGCGTCAACTTTCATGCAACTATGTTTCCTATGAAGAAAAATTTCTCCGCGGCCGGCCGACCTTCCGCCGGTTCTTCCTGGCTCCGTTGCCGCGCCGTATAGAAGCCAGAGGAAGCGCCGTTCCGCCGTCTCAAAACAGCCGCGCAATGCACGGAATGCGACAGAGGCGACGGCGCAAATTCGCCATCGACCGGCTAAAGCGCATCGCGCTTTGGCCCTTTGTCTTTATGCATGTCGTTCTCCCAACACCGGGAACACTTTTGGCCGACATGCATTGCGGCGGACGCGCTTACTGCGTCAGCACGTTGCTGATTTCGACCATATTGGAACGCACCCTGAGCACATAGAAGCCCATCGTCGTCAGATGCGTCGGCAGCAGCCAGCCGTCCTCGCGGCCATTGGCGATGATGAATGGCTGTATCTTCAGCGCCGACACGAACTGCGCGTCCATCGTGTCCCAAAGGCTCTGCAGGTGCTTCTCCTTGATAACGTCCTCGAAGTCGGCCTGTGCGCCCTTCATCAGCCCGTAATAGGCGTAGAGCTGGCCATAGGCGAACCAGTAGCGGTCGTCGGCGCGGAAATCGAACCAGCCATTGTTGTGATTTTCAGCGCGTTCCTTGAGGATCGCCGAGGTTGAGCCGATGTCGGATGCGATGCGGTCGATATACTGTTTCAGATTGTCGGCGCGGGCGTCGAACGTCGCCTGGCAGGTGGCGAGGCGGGCATTGAACGAGCGCAGCTTGCGCACCGCGTCGCGATAGTAGCTTGGCGTCGGCGTCTTCGGGCCAAACGGGCTGAGGCCAAAGTACCAGGTGTATTCATCGAACTGCAGATTGCCGCGCGCATCCTGCAGATCGGCGTCGATCTGCGATGTCGTCCTGACGCGGCCGAGGTTGTCGGCGAGTTCGGTCGCGGTGCGCCGTACGGCCTGGTTGATGCCGCGCTGGAACGAGGCCTTGTTGTCCATCCAGGGGGTGTGGTCCCAGTCGACGCCGAAGAGGCCGACCTTGTAGAGGATCATCGACGAAATCCAGGCGTTCTGGTTGACATTGAAGTCGGTCAGGTCGGCCGCCACCTGGGCTATGCCGGAATTTCCACAGGTCTTGGCCGTATCGGTACCCGCGCCCGCCGCCACCTGTTCGCCAGCGGAAACGTTGCGTTTCTCGAACGTGTAGGTGTCGGGGTAGTTCGGGTTGAAATTGTTCCACCACTGGGTGGCGTAGAAGAAGTTGACGTAAAGACCGATCAAGACCAGCAAGGCCAGGCCGACAGCGGCCTTCAGAATCCAGCCGCGCTGCGTATACCAGCGCCCGGCCCAAAGGAAGGGCCACAGGATAACGCCGATCAGCAGGCCGATGCCGCGGCCGATCCATTGGAAAATCCGGGTGAAGAAATTCACGATCGGATCGAGCATGGCGATGTTACCCCCTCGTCTGTCAGTCCGTCAGGCCATAGAGGCGCGTGCGAAACGCCACCTTGTCCTTCAAATATGTGGTTTTGAGAACGTCCACAACATGCGATCGCCAGGCGTCGCTGAAGCCTTCATAATCCTTGTAGAAGCCGTCCTTGTTGAAGATGTAACGCGAGACAAAGTCCGACGGCACGAAATCCGAGATCAGCCGGTTGGTCAGCCAGGCGTCGGGGTGATCGGGCTTGCCGCGGATCACCAGGAAACGCTGCTGGGGAAACACATCCTCGATCTTGAGATGGCCAAGTTGGGCGATCTCGCGCTTGGCGGCGTTGAGGAAGGGGAAATCGCCGTCCTTGGTGATCATGTCGGCATGGCTCTGGATCCAGGTCTGCAGCCAGACCTTGTCGACATCGGTCAGGTTGCGGTTAGGATCGGCGTCGCGGATCAGCGCGCGCACCACCATCTCGGCGCGGTGCTCGAGATAGCCCGATGTTTCGATCCACGAAGCGCGCGGCAGTTCGATGCGGCCGGTGGAGGCGAGGAACTTGAACACCTTGTCGGCGTCGTTGATCGAGATGTAGCTGACCTGCCATGGCCGCGAACGGCGAAAGCCGGGCGCCGCCGGATCGCTGATCACCGT
>JBDSLV010000142.1:0-4848 GCA_039916205.1 Mesorhizobium sp.
CGGGATACCATTTGCCTTGGCCGTAATGCAGGAAACCGCCCGGAGCGAAGCGCTCCCGCAACTTGCGGATCAGCGCATCGGCCTTCTCGCGCTTGGTCGGGCCGACAGCGGCCGTGTTCCATTCGGCCGACTCGAAATCGTCGATCGACACGAAGGTCGGCTCGCCGCCCATGGTCAGCCGTACGTCTTCGGCCTTCAGTACGGCATCCACCTTGTTGCCTAACGCATCGAGCGCCTGCCAGCTTTCATCCGAGAACGGCTTGGTGATGCGCGGATGTTCGGCGATGCGGTCGACGCGCATGTCGAAGCCGAACTCGACATTGGCGAAGCTCGCCATGCCCGAAATTGGCGCCGAGTTGCGGAAATGCGGCGTCGCCGCCAGCGGCACATGACTCTCGCCGGTGAGCAGTCCGGAGGTCGGGTCGAAACCGATCCAGCCGGCGCCCGGCAGATAGACCTCGCACCAGGCATGCAGGTCGGTGAAATCGACGGCGGTTCCGGCTGGACCATCGAGCGCGACAAGATCGGGCTTCAACTGGATCAGGTAACCGGAGACGAAGCGTGCGGCTATGCCGAGATTGCGCAGGATCTGCACCAGCAGCCAGCTCGTGTCACGGCACGATCCTTTACCGGCGGCCAGCGTCTCCTCCGGTGAGAACACGCCGGTTTCCATGCGCACGATATAGGCGATCTCACGTTGCAGCCGGGCATTGAGATCGACGAGGAAATTGACCGTGTTGGGCGCCTGGCGATCGATGGTCTTGAGAAGCGCCGAGAGCAGCGGACCGGCCGGTTCCGGCGTCCGGTAGATGGTCAGGTCGTCGCGTATTTCCTCCGGATACTCGAACGGAAATGCCTCGGCCGACGGTTCGACAAAGAAATCGAACGGATTGTAGACCGTCATGTCGGCGACGAGATCGACTTCGATCTTCAGCTCCGTCACCGGCTCGGGAAAGACGAAGCGGGCGAGGAAATTGCCGTAGGGGTCCTGCTGCAGATTGACGAAATGGTTCGCCGGCTCGACCTTGAGCGAGTGACTCAAGACCTTGGTGCGGGAATGCGGCGCCGGCTGCAACCTGATGACCTGGGGACCAAGCACCACCGGCCGGTCATATTTGTAGTGGGTCAGGTGATAGACAGCTGCCAGAATTGCCATGGGGCCCCGGAGGTCGGCGTTTCAGAACGAACACCAGACCCTGACACAGATGATAGCCGATCTCCAAGCGGATGTTGCGGTGCACCCAATCGAAAGCCTTGTTTCGTCTCCTCAAGCAGGTCGACCCCCACTCCGTCTCGGCTTCGCCGAGCCACCTCTCTCCCGGTCGACGGGGTAGAGGAAGGGCGCGAGACCATCCCAACTGGCTCCCTTCCGCTCCCTCCGGGGGGAGAGGTGGCTCGGCGAAGTCGAGACGGAGTGGGGGAAGGCGGTCCTCATCGCGCAGACTTTTATCAACGCGATCAGCAACCCATTCAGGTGCGAATCGCCTTTATGGCACTGCCCGGCTCAAAAGAACGCCTGCAGACCGGTTTGCGCCCGTCCAAGGATCAGCGCGTGAACGTCATGCGTGCCCTCGTAGGTGTTGACGGTTTCCAGGTTCTGCGCGTGACGCATGACGTGGTAGCCAATCTGGATGCCGTTGCCGCCATGCATGTCGCGGGCCTGCCGGGCGATGTCGAGCGCCTTGCCGCAATTGTTGCGCTTGACGATCGAGATCATCTCCGGCGCCATCTTGCCCTCATCCAGCAGCCGCCCGACGCGCAAGGATGCCTGCAGCGCCAGCGCGATCTCGGTCTGCATGTCGGCGAGCTTCTTCTGGTAAAGCTGCATGCCGGCCAGCGGCTTGCCGAACTGCTTGCGGTCGAGACCGTACTGGCGGGCGCGGTGCCAGCAATCTTCAGCCGCTCCCATCGAACCCCAGGAAATGCCGAAGCGGGCGCGGTTGAGGCAACCAAACGGGCCTCCAAGGCCCTTGGCGTTGGGCAACAGCGCGTCCTCGCCAACCTCGACGCCTTCCATCACCACTTCACCGGTGATTGAAGCCCGCAACGACAGCTTGCCGCCGATCTTCGGCGCCGAAAGCCCCTTCATGCCCTTTTCGAGCACGAAGCCACGGATCTCGTCCTTGCCGTTCTCGCCCTTCAGCTTCGCCCAGACGACGAACACATCGGCGACAGGCGCGTTGGAAATCCACATTTTCGAGCCGGAAATCCGGTAACCGTTCGCCGTCTTCTCGGCGCGTGTCTTCATGCCGCCCGGGTCGGAACCGGCGTCCGGCTCGGTCAGGCCGAAGCAGCCGATCCATTCACCGCTGGCGAGCTTGGGCAGGAATTTCTTCCGCTGCTCTTCCGAGCCATATGCGTAGATCGGATACATCACCAGCGACGACTGCACTGACATCATCGAGCGATAGCCGGAATCGACGCGCTCCACTTCACGCGCCACCAGGCCGTAGGTGACGTAGTTGGCGCCGAGCCCGCCATATTCCTCGGGAATGTTGAGGCCGAGCAGACCGGCTTCGCCCATTTCCTGGAAGATCGCCGTGTCGAAGGTCTCGTTGAGGTAGGCGTCTTCGATGCGCGGAGCGAGCTTGTCGGCGGCAAAAGCAGCCGCGCCATCGCGCACCATGCGCTCGTCTTCCGAAAGTTGGTCCTCGATCAGGAACGGGTCTTCCCAGACGAATGCATTCTTGTCGGCGGCCATGGCTCTCTCCCAACCTGATGTCTGTCGCCCAGACCGTTCAGCGATCAGGGTGGCGACAGGCACAATAATCTTGAAGTGCCCGGCTTATCATCCCCCGGTCCAAAAAAATCAAACGAAATTGCTTCGCCAATCAATGAGCGTTAGTAATGGATAATGAGTGTTCAGCGTCGTCTTTTGCCCAATATCAGCGCCCTTGCCGCCTTCGAGGCGGTGGCGCGTCTTGGCAGTTTCACCGCCGCGGCCCGGGAGCTTGATCTGACTCAAGGGGCCGTCAGCCGGCAGATCAGGCTTTTGGAAGACCAGTTCGGCCGCCGGTTGTTCGAGCGTGACAGCCGCAATGTCAGGCTGTCGAGTGCGGGCGAAATCTATGCCGATGCGGTGCGTTCAGCACTTGGCCAGTTGCGCGACGCCGCACTTGGATTGATGAGCAATCGGCATAGCGGCATCTTGAACCTGGCCATTTTGCCAACCTTTGGAACGCGCTGGCTGATGCCGCTGATCCCGGATTTCGTTGAAAGCAATCCCGATATCACCATCAACTTCGTCACCCGCGTCGGCCGCTTCGACTTTACCAGGGAGCGGCTGGATGCAGCCATCCACTACGGCTTGCCCGACTGGCCGGAGGCCGATTCCACGTTGCTCGTGCGCGAGGTGGTGGCACCGGTGGTCTCACCGGAATTTCTGGCCGGTCGCAACATCGCCACTTCAGCCGATATCGGCCGCTTGCCGCTGCTGCATATGGCGACACGCCCCGGTGCCTGGACCGAGTGGTTCGAGCATCAGGGGATGAGTGCGCCGACCGGGCCCGGCATGCAGTTCGAACAGTTCGGCACCGCCGCCCAGGCCTGCATGGCGGGGCTCGGCGTCGCCTTGCTGCCGCAAATCCTCATCGCCGGCGAGTTGCAGCGCGGCCAGCTGGTGCCGGCGCCCGGCCAGCCGATGCAAAGCCGCAGCGCCTATTACCTCGTCGTGCCGCACGACAAGCGTGGCCATCCGCCGGTCGCGAGTTTTCGCGACTGGCTGCTGACGCATGTCGATACGTCAGCAGCCTGGCTTGCTCAGCCGCCGAAATAGCTGCTTTGGTCAAGGTCGGCGATCAGCCCCGGCTGCTTCGGCTGCCAGCCCAGCACATCCCTTGTCTTCTCGCTTGAGGTCGGCCAGTCCCTGCCGAAGAAATGTCCAACGAAGCCGAAATGGCCGGCGGCCTCCTCGGCCGTCTTGCTGACGACCGGCAAGCTCAGGCGACGCCCGATGATCTCGGCGATCTCACGTGTTGGCACCCCCTCGTCGGCGATGCCATGATAGCGAGCGCCGCCGACCCCCTTCTCCAGGGCGAGCCGGAACAATGTCGCGGCATCGAGCCTCTGCACTGCCGGCCATCGGTTGGCGCCATCGCCAATATAGGCCGAGACGCCCTTCTGGCGCGCGACATCGATCAGCATCGGCACGAAGCCATGATCGCCCTCGCCATGGACCGAGGGCGAAAGACGCACCACCGACGCCCGCACGCCACGCGCCGCCAGCGCCTCAGCGGCGGCTTCCGAGGCGCGCGGAATGGCGGCGGAGACGGGCATAGCGTCATTGGCCTCCGTCGCCACGCCGCCGTCCCTGACCAGGCCCAGGCCAGACGTGACCAGCAGCGGGCGCTCGGAGCCTTCGAGCACCGCGCCGATCGTCTCGATGACGCGCCGGTCCAGTTCGCAACTGGCAGCGAACTTCGAAAAGTCGTGATTGAAGCCGGTATGGATCACGCCATCCACCTGCGCCGCGCCGCTGCGCAGGCTATCCAGGTCTTCGAGATCGCCGCGATGAGCCTCGGCGCCAACAGCGGCGAGCAACTTCGCACCCGCATCCGAACGGGCAAGGCCAAGCACTTGATGGCCCGCCGAAACCAGGTCCTGAACAACAGCGGACCCGACAAAACCGGTCGCTCCAGTAACGAAAACACGCATGACGATTTATCCTTGATCTGATTGAGAACCGCGGCTGCAGCCCGTTGCAATCAAGGTAAGTGGTTGAGGAAATACGATCTATGCTCTAAGGTCCGCATTATCTTCGCAATCGTCCGGAAATGCCTATGGATCCTCTGTCAGACGTGCTGTCGCTGCTCAAGCCGCGCAACTACCTCTCGGCCGGCCTGGAGGCGG
>JBDSLV010000143.1:0-13166 GCA_039916205.1 Mesorhizobium sp.
ACCTGCATGACGGCGGCACGCTTGGCCTGTTCCAGGTCGAGGAGATCGCCGCGCGGACAAGAGCGCTCGGCATGCAGGGCCATGTCGCCGTCAGCCATGCCTATGGGCTGGGCGATATCCCGGCCGACACCTTGCTGAAGGCCGGCGAGATGCTGGCCGCCGCGGGCGTCGCGATCATGACCAACGCGCCGGGCAATCATGCCTTCCCGCCGGTCGCGGCCCTGCGCCAGGCCGGCGTCACCGTGTTCAGCGGCTCCGACAACATCCGCGATTCCTGGTGGCCCTATGGCGACGGCGACATGCTGTCTCGCGCCAACCTCATCGGCTACCGCTCGGGTTTCTACGAGGACTGGGAACTGGCTTCGGCCTTCGACGTGGTGAGCTATGCCGGCGCCAAGGCGCTGGGCCTTGAGGGCTACGGCATAGCTGTCGGCGCCAAGGCGGACTTCGTGGCCATGGAAGCGCATCATGTGCCCGAAGCGGTGGTGGCGGTGCCCAAGGGGCGCACGGTGTATCGGGCGGGCAAGCAGGTCAGAACTTGTAGCTGAGGCCGACCCGGACATCGTTGGTCTTGAGATCGACACTGGCCCCGGTCGATGCAGCCGCTCCCGAAAGGTCCTTGCTGCCGAAGTCGGTGTAGCGATATTCGACCCGAGCGATCCACTTGTCGGTGAAGGCCTGCTCGACGCCGGCCCCAACCGTCCAGCCGATATGGGTGTCGTCATGAAGTGGTATTTCAGCGGTGACGCCGCCGCCGGCCCCGATGATCCCCGCCACTTCGTATCTTGCCGCAGCAACGCCGGCGGTGATGTAGGGCAGGGTGCGATCGAAAGCATAACCAGCCCGCAGCCGCGCGGAACCCGACCACGTGAGCTTGTTCTTGATCAACGCGTTGGTGACGGTCGTCAGCCCCTCCACATTGCTGTTGGTGATGTCAGCCTCGACGCCAAGCACGAAGCGGTTCGCCATCTCATGATTGACGCCAATATGGACGCCGCCAATAAAGCCGTCCGGATTGATATCGAAGCCGTCGGCGCCGCCGATGAAAAGGCTGGATTTTCCGGCTGCGTAGCCGAAATCCATGCCCGCATAGAGGCCGGACCAGGTAAAGCCCGCTTCGACCGGCCCCGCCTCGTCATGGATGACAGTGTCGGCCGCGAAGGCCGAGCCGGTCATCAGGATCATTGCGGATGCGATAATGAGCGTATTTGTCATTGCCAGGTAACTCCGTGAAAGTCGCAACGGTGCCCGATGCGGGATTGGCAAGCGGGGCAAGAATGCCAACCGCCGCCACCCGCAACGCCGCACGTTAGAAATGTGATTGGATTTGCCAGAAACTCGTCTGGCGACGGACGCGGCGGAGGTCGGATTACCCGCCTGGACGCCAGTAATGAGTTATTTCTTGCTCGGATCGTCCGCTGGGTTCACATAAGTGATCGCGAAAGGCCCTTCGCCATGAACCTGGACAATCGTGTCGCTTGTCGTCCACGCGAAGTGGTTCATTCCGGTCGGGGCGACACCGAAGCCGCCGGCGGTCAGTTCGATGCCTTGTGTCTCGTCGAGCTTATCGCCCATTCCGATGTGGAAACTGCCCGAGATCACAGTCACATATTCCGAGGTAGGATGATTGTGGGCGGGAATTTTGTAACCCGCGGGCATCTTCAGCCGCAGCACATAGATGCCGTCCTTTGAAGGATCTCCGGCTATGACTGCCATGTCCGCACCGGCGGGCAGGACCGCTGGGACAGGCCCCCATTTGATGCCGTCAGCGTTGACCGGCATGTCGTGAGCCAGCAGGGGCGCTGTTCCAACAAGCAGAAGTGCGAGTGCGGAGGCGAGCTTGAGCATGATATCTTTCCATTTGGTTGGCAGAACGGTCGCGTTTCTTGTTAAGCTCGACAGTTGATAACCCAGGTCGCTGAGGGCGCCTTCGGGACTATTTGGCCGAGCTGCTGCGTTGGCAGGTGTAGTCCCCAAGCTTCAGGATCAACAATGATTGCAACATCGGATTTACATGCAGGGACACCGGATCGCGCGCCTCCTGCCGGGCCGGATCTGCTGTCGGAGATGCTCAAGTCCCTACGCCTGACGGGTTCTGTCTTCCTGAGCGGCTGCTTCAGCGCTCCGTTCGGAATTGTGTCGCCGAAATATTATGAGCCGGGTACGCCAATGGCTCATCTGCGCCACATCAGCATTTTCCATTTGATCGTAACCGGCAGCTGCACCTTCGAAGCTGCAAATGGCGAGCGGCGGGAAGTCGTGGCCGGCGACTTGTTGTTTCTGCCATTCGCCGATCATCACAAGTTCTGGAAAGGTGAGCCTGCCGTGATGGTCGAGGCCGGACAGATCGTTCAGCAGGGTCGAATCGAAGGGATGTGGTCCGTCAATCATGGCGGAGGCGGTGACGAGCTTCGCATGGTTTGCGGCTTCCTCGAATCTTCGGAATTTCTGTTTGCCCCGGTCTTCAGGTCGCTTCCGACGCTGATCGTCGAGCAAACATCGCAAGACAAGGTTGGCGAGTTGATCGCCTCGACGGTGCGCGAAATCAATCTGGGCGCCGAGGCGGCGATACCAGGGTCCCAGGCGGTGCTGGGCCGGCTTATGGAGCTTTTGTTCCTGGAGGTCCTGAGGCGCCATGTGGCGCGGCTGCCAACGGGCTCGAAGGGCTGGTTCGCGGCGCTTAACGATCCGATCGTGCTGAGGGCATTGCAGCTTCTCCACGCTGATCCGGCGGGCGCTTGGACTGTCGATCAGATTGCCGACAAGGTCGGCTCATCGCGAACGATCGTGGCGGAGCGGTTCAAGATGCTGCTCGGTCGCCCGCCGATCGAATACCTTACGAGCTGGCGGATCCAGCTGGCGGGAGAGCGCCTGTGCCTCGGCTGTGAAAGCCTTGCCAGCATCGCGGCTGGCGTCGGGTACCAATCCGAGGCGGCATTCAATCGCGCCTTCAAACGCGTGACCGGGATCACACCAGGAAAATGGCGCGAACGGGCCGGTCCTCCCGCATCAGGTGCCGCCGCCCCCAGTTTCGATCCGGAGCGGATCGTCGATGCTTCGACAAACCTGGAGCGTGAAGAGCCGCTGCCCGGCCCGCGTCCGGATCACAAGCCGGTCGGCGCGGGGAGGCAAGGCGGTGTGCGCTGATCCACTGCACCGGACAGGCATGCAGGAGCACGGAAAGATAAAAAATGGCCCGGTGGTCTTGTCCAGGGACAGGCTCACCGGGCCGGACCGGCTTCTGGCGGACGCCGGTCATCACTTATATTTGCAATCTCTAATGTTTATACGCAAGGCGTCCATGCCTGCCTGGGGATAACCTCTGTCCGGAGACAGAAGCTGTTGTCTGGAGACAGAAGGTATCGGGCCAGGCAGTCAGAAGCCGACAGCGCCGGTCGCCATCAACACCAGCATGACGACCACCGCGCCCCAGACAGCTACAGTCACGAGACTGCCTGCGTTCAGGCGGAGCCTGCGGTGCTGCCTTGGCTGCGGCTGCTTCAACATCGGTCAGAAGCGGCCGACGTCGCAGACGCGCACCTTTGTGATGACCCAGTGATGGTGACGCCAACGCTTGTTGACCTTCACGAAGCAATGGCGGTTGTGATGCTTGCGCCAATGATGATCGCGCCAGCGATGATCGCGCCCATAGTGATGGCCCATGCCCATGTTGTTGTCGGTCGTGATGACTACACTTGCGGCCTGCGCCGGGGCAACGATGGCCGGTGCCACGACAGAGAGTGCGACAAGAGCCGAAAGAAACATGCCTTTCATTGGGGAATCCTTTCATATTAGTTATGTCTTATATAATGAAGAAGCGGACGGAATGTTCCGCCGTTTATGCCGAATTTTCAGTTCGCCGTTGTGCGCTCTACATTCTGAATCGACCGGGCGGGCGTGGAAGACAGAGTATGCTGATCCGGGGACGGCTCGGTCAGATAGAGCGAACCGCCCAGCACCAGGAACACGATGCCTATCGCCATCAGCCCGACCATCAGCACCGCAATCGCCGAGCCTGGGCCGTGGCCTGTTTTGACGATGGAGGATCGATGGGTCATCACTCTGTCTTCCCTTTCTGGGTCCGGCGGTGTCATGCCGGGGACCGAGCGGCAACGGTGAAAAAGACCAGTTGTTCCGTTCGCCGGGCCTCAGTCCGGTCACATAAGCCCTTTGCGTTTTCTTGTCGGACTAAGGTCCCATGTGCTTGAAGCAAAGGTCTGAGAGGACTTGTTCGGTTCCGGCAATGTCCACTGGACGTTCGGCTACTTTAGCCAATCGAGATATATTGATTTGAAGCTTCGAGGCCTGATACAGGGGGAAAGGGCGGCAAAAATGGCGACGAGAGCAAGGCCTTTAATATGATCTGCTGTGTCCCGAGGGCATCAGCGGCCACGCCGGAAACCTGGTTTTCACAGGCTTGTCCATGACCGCCGAAGCATCGCCGGGGTGCGGCGCGCTGGAGGTGTCTCGCTTGGCGCCGCAGCGCGATCGGCAAGTGTCGAATGCGCTTGCCTATTCCATGAAAACGCCAGCGGCAGAAGGTACATGCACCCTGTAGGAAAGCCGATTGGAACGAGATCCCTCCCTTTACGTTAGCCTCGTCTAAAGGGAGAGAACCGATGAACAATATCATCTGGCTTGTTGGAGCCGTCGTCATCGTCCTTGCGATACTCAGCTTCTTTGGCCTCAGATAGGCACTCGCAAGAGCATGGGTTGATCTGGGCGCCGTTCAGCAGCGGCTTCGCTAGGGCTTGGCGCTCGGAGAAACCCTGGCGCAATGATCTCACATGATGCAAAATCAAACAATTAGGTAGGCTGTCACGTCAGGCTGTATAGAACACTATATATTATCGGTATTCTGTATAGAAAACGCGAACTGAAAATTTTGTTGGAACTTCTTTCGTTTGGTCGAATTGTTCTCTCCGGGTGGATTTGAAACAACCACAATGGAGAGTGTTATGAAAGCTTATCTTGCGGTAGTTGCCTTGGTTCTGTTGGGCGGCGTCGGTGCCGCGATTGCCGAAGACGTCATCGTGGTTCAGCCGGAACAGGAAACCGTGGTGCGCGAGTATGTCAAGAAGCAGCCTTTGGCATCCGTCAACCTTCTTGGCGTTGAACTCAAGCTCGGCTCGCCTGTGCCGGATACGGTTGAGCTGCGTGAGGTGCCCAACGTCAAATACCGCGTGGCGGTTATCAACGACCAGACTGTCCTGGTCGACCCCGAGACCCACCAGATCGTCGCAGTCCTGAAATAAGGCTTGATCTGATGAAATGGCCCAGCGGCCTGCCTGCTGGGCCATTTCATCTTGTCTTGAAGATCGTTTTTAGGCGGCGCGCAACTTTGCAGGTGTCAGTCTCGTAGAGTCTATGCCGCCTTCGTCCCTCATGCGGGCGGCAGGTTCGCCGAGGATGTGGCGTTGGGGCTTTTCCTCGGCGGGCCTATGGGACGCTGTCGCCAGCCATCGGTCGGGAAATGGATCGTCGCGTCCGCACTGTCACGGATGTGTGGGACGGAACCATGAAGAAAACATGTGCCAAGCCGATCTTGTCGAAGAACGAGTATCGGCGCTGGCGCGGCGCGGGTGGTCGCATCTCATGGTGATGATCGATCGCGCGGCGCCCACATGGTAGGCGACGCTGGCTTCGGCGGCCAGCGGCGATAAGGCTAGGTCTGGCTACTGACGCGAGCTTGGTCCAGCGGCCGCTTTTGATCTGGAGTGCCCGCTACCCAAGCCACCACCACAGAACGCCCAGTACCACCATGATCGCCGCTATAGCCAGCGCCAACATGATGTAGGAGCCCCGGATGATGTCGGCGATGATCTTCTTGATCGTCTCGCGGTCGTTGAGGTTGGGGAACGGCTCATTGGGTTGCGCCACGCCAAGGAAGTCGCAGAGCGGCGCCCAGCCCTCGCTGACCTTGAACACCAGGAGCTTTTCCGGCGGCACCGCGGCCTTCACCTCGTCGATATACGAGGTATAGCGCGCCACGGCCTTGTCGCGGTCGCCCATGACGCCGGCGAGCGTGCGGCCCCAGATCAGCTTGCGCGACATGTCGCCGAATTTGCGGCCGAAGGGCGTCAGCCATTCCAGGATCTTGAACTGCCAGACATTCTCGGTGAAGTAGATCGTGTCGATGGTGCTTTCGTACCACGCTTCGGCGCCGCGCGGGTGCAGCGTCAGCAGCACCTTTGCATCGGGGTAGGCGGCCATCAGTTCGCGCCAGACGCAGCAGCCGGGATTGTCGACCGTCGCCGTGTAATTTGCGAACACCTGGTTCCAGTCCTGCTGGGTGCCGGGCGGGCTGTTGGCCACCTTGCGCCAGAAATCGAGATGGCCTTTGTTGGCCTTGTTCATGATCACTTCCTGCATGTGGTAGCTCGGCAGGCCGAGCTTGTTCAGCGCGGCAAAAGTCGACCACGTGCCCGTGCGGCCGAAACCGGCCCCAATCAGTTTGAGTGTCATTTGTCCCCCCAGGGCCGATTTTTCCTGTTGCGGTCCGCCAGGGGTAAGGTCGCGCCAAGCCCCGTTTGTCGCAACAGAATTTCACGTCATCAGCTGACGGCGGCGGTATCCGCCGCTATGCGCCAGGAAATCCAAGACGGTCTACAGGACGCGCCTTGGGCGATGTTCTCTCAGGAGATGGCGGGCCGGTCCGGCCCGCCATCCGCATGTTTGGCATAGGCCTGCGAAATCAGGCCTTGCCGCCGAGTGCGTGCAGCTTCTCGCAGAATACGGCATGCGGCTTGCTCATCGCCGCATCGTTGCATTCCTTCATCATGGCGGCCTGGTTCTTCTTGGACTCCTTTGCCCACACCTTCTTCATGTCGGCATCGGACTTCATGGTCGTCATGGCCTTGTCGGTGAAGAAGGGGGCCATCATCTTGGGCTCGTCGAGAATGCCAGCCAATGCAGAACCGGCGATTGCTGATGCAGCCAAGACTCCCAGGCAGACGGTTTTGATGTTCATGGATCTCTTCCCTGTTTTCGCCCCCGGATGAGGGCTGCCCATCAATACCACCGGAAAAGGTGCTTGATGGGGCAGGTATATTAGCTGCGGTTCACGTTTCGGTGAGCGCGCGGTGAACAGGGCAGCGGGAACGTTTTCGCCGCCGGCGCACTTATCCTGCCGGCAAGCGGGGAAATTTCCGCTTGCCAAAATGGTCCTGTCGAGAACCGGAGCCCGCCATCGAAAGGTGGCGGGCTTTTGGTGTCGCTCCCCGGGGGCGTTTGACCAACCTTTGGGTTCGCTAGCCGAGCTTTGCTGAATCATGAAGCGTCTACAAATCTTTGTTTTTGTCGACAGTCATCCTGGCAATGTGATCTCGAGGCTGAGCTTCACCAGTTCGGCGCGGGTGTGCCGCCCGGTTTTCTCGAACACCCGCAGCAGGTGCGTTCGCACCGTGCTTGGCGCGATGCCGAGCGTTTGCGCGATGCTGGCCGTCCTGTGGCCCGCCGCCACGAGTTCGAACACCCGCTGTTCGGCCGGTGTCAGTTCGTAGAGCAGACGCATGGCATCGGCTGGCATCTCGATGGGTGCGGCGGCGTCGCCGATGAACACGGCCACGGCGGCCCGGCGGTCCAGCCCGCCGCGCAGCGAGCGCTTTTCGAGTGGCATGACCTGGACGCCAAGGGCGGTGCCATCGCGCGATTTCGCCGCGATGCCGATGCCCCGGCGGCCGAGCTCCTGTTCGGCCCGCGCCGCCGCCAGCACCGCTGCCTGCAAGCGGTTGGGGACGAGTTCGCGCAGCAGGGCAAGCTTGCCGCGTACGACAAGTATGGGATCACCGGCCTTCAGCATCGCCCTGGCGGCGGCGTTGGCATGGACGATGGACATATCCTCGGCGACAAGCACGACAGCCGAACGTGTGGCGTCGAGCGCGGCCTCGAAAGTGGTGGCGGCGGAGGTCGCAACGTCCAGGATGCGGCTGATGGTGACGGCGCGCCGCAAATGCGGCGCCAGCATGCGCAGCCCGTCCATATCCATTTCCGTCAGCGGCGGGGCGGATTCGTGACGGCCAAGGCCGAGATTGCCGACCATGGTCCTGTCGCGTGCCAGCATGATGCCGACCTGGTCGACAAGGCCGAGCGGCCGCGACCATTCTTCGTAGAAGCGGTTTCCTTCCCAGATCTCGGGGCCGGTGATCTGTGACTGGAGAATCGGCTCTTCAAGCGGCAATTCGGCCATTCGGGCCGCACCGCCCCAGAGCTGGATGACATCGTCATTGTAGAGATGCATGCCGGCGAGATAGTCGTCGGGAATGTTCATGGTCACCTGCACGACGGCATTGCCGGTCGGCAGCGCCATGATCGACAAGGCGCCGAGGTGGAAGCCGAAATGGCGCCGCATGTCATCAAGAGCCGGATGCCACAGGCTGGGATCGATGACGGCATCGTAGAAGCCGCCAATCATCCTGACAATTTCGAAAAGTTCATCAGGCAAAGCCAACTCTCCCCCGAAAGCATGCCACGCGCGAAATACAGCATAGCGTGGCAGTCTTGGCTAGGCGGGCGGTAACGTTGCCTAGCCATCCTGTCTGCCCTCATACATTTCCCGATGCCGAGCCGTATCCGCCAAATGGTGGATGCTGTGCCGCAAAGTCGCCGTTAGCATTTTTCCTGAATGCGAATCTTGTGTTCGGTCAGGCGGGGGCGTTTGAGGATGAAAAGACAGTGGGGCCCGGCGAAAGGTTCGTTGTTCGCGATTGGTTTTCTCATGCGTCGCGGCATGGCGGAAATTGCCATGGCTGGAATGCTGGTGATGGCTGGCGCGGCCGTCGCCCGCGCCGACCCCGCCGCCCAAGGCGGTGACGGCGAGTGCGATGGCACGATCGCGGCTCTTGCTTGCGGGTCCGGGTCCATTGTCACCGATATCGGCGTCGCCATCGGCTTCCAAGCAGGCGCGGCTAGCAATGGCACCGCGCTCGGCAATAGCGCGAATGCGATCCAATCGGCCGTGGCGGTGGGCAGCGTAGCGATCACCAATGACCACTCTGTTGCTGTCGGCTCGTCAACAAATGCCACGGCGACCGAGGCTGTCGCATTGGGATATGGCGCCGATACCTCTTCGAACTTCTCGGTTGCCATAGGCACCCGCTCTTCCGTCACCGGAGAGGGCGGCGTCGCAATGGGTGCCGAGGCCAGCGCGGGGTTCAAGTCGATGGCGCTTGGCGACCATGCCAAGGCGCTGCAGCAAAACGCGGTCGCCATCGGCAATTCCGTGGAGACCACCCGCGACAACCAGGTTTCGATCGGCAACGCTTCGAACACCTACACGCTGGCGGGCCTTGCCTCGGCGGCCAGCACCAGCGCCCAGTCGGGGAGCACCTACATCGTGACCACCGACAGTGCCGGCAATCTGGCGGCCTCGACATTCGACGTCGGCACGCTGTCGGCCTTGCCGGCGACGGTCGCCCAGAACACCACCAACATCACCAACCTGACCACCACGGTGGGCGGCCACACGACCGAACTCGCCAACCATGAAACGCGCATAACCAACAACACGACCAATATCGCGCTGCACACGACCCAGATCGCCGCGCTGGACACGAGGGTGACCACGAACACCGCCGACATCGCGACCAACACCAACGACATCGGGCTGCTGGACGGGCGCGTCGACAGTCTGGAAGGCGGGTTGAACGCCGTCAACGGCAGGATAGACAAGGCTTTCGAGGGCACGGCCATGGCGTTGGCAATGGCCGGCAGCGGCCTTCCCGGCGACAAGAACTACGCGGTTTCGCTCAACTGGGGCAATTTCCAGGGCGAGAACGCCTTCGCAGGCAGCGCCCAGGCCCGCATCAGCGAGAATGTTGTTCTGAGCGGCGGCATCGGTTACGGCGCCAGCAATCACACGGTTGGTGGACGGGCCGGCGTGACCGTGGCCTGGTAGAGGCAAGGGCCGGGATTGCCGGAATGGTGTTCAGCTTGCCGCGCGCCTCCTTTTCGCGGACCTGGAGGAGGCGCGCGGCGGGGGGCCTGCTCCTCCTCTGCGCACCATGCCTGACCGCGAATGTTCTGTCGTCGCCGGCGGTGGCGCAGACAGGCAAGGCGCAAGCCAAGCCGGCGGATATCGATCGCAATGGCGTGCTGATCCTGACGCGCAGCACCTTGCTGGCGCTCGACCATGCCAACAAGACCGGCAACTACACTGTGTTGCGCGATCTCGGGTCGCCCAATTTCCAGGCCAGGAGTGCCGCTGAACTCGGAGAAATCTTTGCCAACCAGCGCAAGCAGGGGTTCGATTTCAGCGCCATCGCGGTGCTTGACCCGCAATTGACGCTGCTGCCGCAAATTGAACCGAGCGGCATGCTGCACATGGCCGGGTTCTTCCCGTCGGCGCCGCTGCAGATCAATTTCGAGCTTCTGTTCGAGCCGGTGAACCGCCAGTGGAAAATCTTTGGCGTCGCGGTCAATCTTACCCCCGGCGGGCCTCGGGCGCCGGACAAGCCGCCGGCCGAGCCGGCCAAGCCTGTCGCTGCCGCCCCTCAGCCGGAGCCGCCGTCCATTGCGGTTGGAGCGGTCAAGAAGACGAAGCCGGCGAAGCCCTGAGGGCATCACCAGGACGGCCTCGATCGCGCAAAAAATCTACCAGCCCATCCATTCGCGCGTGCGCCAGGCAAGCCCGGCAAAGGGCGCGGTGAGAGCCAGCACCACCAGCATCAGGGTGAAAGGGTGTTTTCTTACGGAGGGGCGTGGAGCCATGACGTTCGCCTTGTTCTGGATTTTGAGGTTCTGGATTTTGGGCAGAACGTCAGTGTGAGAAAGTGGTTGCATCCGATCAGCGAGGCGTTGCCGCCGCCGATCCACGCCAGGTCGTGGAGAACGGCCAATTCGTGCCGCAGGAACAAATTTGGCATTTGGACGTTGCCGCAAATGGTGCGGCGAGGGACTGGCATTTCAATGAACGAACTTAAGCGTCCGCTTACCGGCAGCGGAAAGGGCAAGGGTGCCGCGGAAGACCCTGCGCGGGGCGGCATCGAACTCGACTTCCAGGATTTCTTCGAGCAAGGCGATGTCGCATTGCACGTGGTTAGCGGGGATGGAACCGTCCTGCAGGCCAACAAGGCCGAGCTGGAGCTTCTTGGCTACGCCTCGGAGGATTATGTCGGCCGGCATATCGCGGAATTCTACGTCCACAGGCCACAAATCGACGACATTCTGGGCCGTTTGCGGGCCGGCCAGACGTTGCGGAGATTTCCGGCTGACATGTTGGCGCGTGATGGATCGGTCAGGCATGTGGAGATCACATCGAGCGGCCGGTTCCAGGACGGAGAACTGCTCTACACCCGTTGTTTTACCACCGATGTCACCGATCTTCGTCGCGCGCGCCAGGAACTCGGCCGTAAGCACGATGAGTTTCACCAGATACTCAATGCGCTTCCTGTCGCGGTATATACGACGGACAGCGACGGCAAGATAACCTATTTCAATCGCGCGGCGGCGGATCTGGCTGGCCGCGAGCCGAAGATCGGCGAAGATGAGTGGTGCGTGACATTCAGGCTGTTCACACCTGACGGCAAGGAATTGCCGCACGATGAGTGCCCGATGGCCATCGCGCTGAAAGAGAAGCGGCCAGTCCGGAACGTGGAGGCAATCGCGCAGCGTCCCGACGGTACGTTCTTTCCCTTCCTGCCTTTTCCGACGCCGCTGTTCGATGAGACTGGCGTCATGGTTGGCGCTATCAACATGCTGGTTGACCTGAGCGACCGGAAGCAAGCGGAAGGCGCGGCCCTGAGACTGGCTCCGATCGTCGAATCCTCGTTCGACGCGATCATCAGCAAGGACCTCAACACCGTAATCACAAGCTGGAACCGTGCCGCTGAAAGGCTGTTTGGCTACAGTGCGGAAGAGGCCATTGGAAAGTCGATCACCCTGCTGATCCCACCGGATCATCGGGATGAGGAACCTCATATCCTGGAGCGTATCAAGCGCGGGGAACGGGTCGAAAGCTACGAAACCGTCCGCGTGCGCAAAGACGGCAGCCTGGTGCCGGTGTCGCTGACGGTTTCCCCGATACGCGATGCCGCCGGGCGCATCACCGGGGCATCAAAAATCGCGCGCGACATCACAGCCGCCAAGGAAAGCGAGCATCGGATCCGAAATCTGATGCGCGAGGTCAATCACCGCGTGAAGAACCAGTATGCCGTGATCCTTTCGATGATCCGCGAGACCAACAAACGGTCTGACAGTTCCGATCAATTCGAAAAGCAGGTTCGCGACCGGATCATGGCGCTGTCGCGCTCGCATGACCTTCTCGTTTCGGCGGATTGGAAGGGTGCAACCATCTTCGAGTTGCTGCTGGCGCAGGCGAAGTCATTCGGCAACGAAGAACGCATTTCGATGTCCGGGCCGTCGATCACGTTAAGCCCGAATGCCACGCAGTACCTGGGCATCGCCTTTCACGAACTCGCCACCAACTCAGCCAAGTATGGCGCCTTGTCCGGGAACAGCGGCCGCATCGCGGTTACCTGGAGGAGGGAAAAGCGCGACGACAGGGATTTCTTCTTCCTGTCCTGGTCAGAAACCGATGGCCCTCGCGTCAGCGACATCGCCAAGGGCGGTTTCGGCAAGGTCGTGCTCGAACGTGTCGCGCCTCAGGCGATGAGCGGTCACGGCGTGCTCCAGTATGACAGTCATGGCGTCACATGGACCCTGGAGGCACCGTTCGCGTTTGTCGAAGCGCTGATGTCTGACGAGGTGACGGCTTAGCGCCACCCCGCCGGCGTCATCTCTAACGCCGGCGCGGCAGCATTTTGCTATTCCGCCGCTTCCGCCAGCTTGTCCTGCGTCCTGGTGTCGAAATCGCTGGCGTCGTGGCGCTCATGCAATTGCATGGAGGGGTCGCCAAAGGCGCGATTGACCATGCGGCCGCGCTTTACGGCGGGACGCGCATCAATCGCGGCGGCCCAGCGCTGCACATGCTTGTAGTCCTGCACCTGCAGGAACTCGCCGGAGTCATTGTACATGCGGCCGAGCGCCAGTCCGCCATACCAGGGCCACACCGCCATGTCGGCGATCGTGTAGTCGCTGCCGCCGAGATATTCGGTCTCGGCCAACCGGCGGTCGAGCACGTCCATCTGCCGCTTGGTCTCCATGGAAAAGCGGTCGATGGCATATTCGATCTTGGTCGGCGCATAGGCATAGAAATGGCCGAAGCCGCC
>JBDSLV010000144.1:0-4227 GCA_039916205.1 Mesorhizobium sp.
GAGGAATTGCGCCGCAACGGGACGATCGGCGATGAGGCCTATCACCGCCTGGAAGAGGAAATCGACTGGTCGGAACTGGCGGCATCGCCCGCCGGAAGCTTCCAGTCGCTGACGACGTAGAACAGCCTGACCCTTCGCGTCCTTTTTCGGCGCACTAGGGATACCCGGCTGTTCTGGAATCGGTGCATGGTGCCGTCTGGACGGGGCAGGGGCTTCTGGCCCAAGCCCGTTCCGTATTTCTGCACATTGCAACCAACCTGCCGAACCATTACTGCCATCACCAAAAGTGAGCCGGATAAGCAATGAAGCTGGTCAGCTATAACATCCAGTACGGGTTCGGCGGCGATGGCCGCTATGACCTGGCGCGCGCGGCGCGCATCGTTGACGGCGCCGATATCATTGCATTGCAGGAAGTCGAGCGGCACTGGCAGCGCAGCAATTTCGATGACCAGCCGGCACTGCTCTCCAGCCTTCTGCCCGGTTATCACTGGGTCTATGGCCCCGCCTTCGACATGGACGCCAGCGAAAGGCGCGATGGGCGCGTGGTCAACCGGCGCCGGCAGTTCGGCACCATGGTTCTGTCGAAGCTGCCGATCGTCTGGTCGCGGCTGCATGCGCTGCCGATGCGCCGCACGCTGCGGCCGCTCAACACCCGAAACGCGGCGCTCGAATGCATGATCCGCACACCGGCAGGCCCGGTGCGGGTTTTGTCGCTGCATCTCGCCCATATCGCTGAAGAGGAGCGGCTGGAGCAGATCGACTATCTCCTGGCCGAGCATCGCCGCGCGCCGTCCGATGGCGGCCCCTGGAGCGGCGCCGATGACGAGCCGTCGCGCAACTGGACGCATGGCGAGCGGCAGCCGGAAAATCCAACCGCGTCGATCTGGATGGGCGACTTCAATATGGAGCCGGGCAGTGCCGAATACCGCCGCATTGTCGGCAGCACTCCCTATCATCGCGCCGCCGCCTATCTCGACGGCTTCGTCGATGCCGCTTCTGTCGCCAGCGAACCGGTTCAGGATTTCCATACACATGTGAAAACCATCGATGGCAAGCTTACTAAGCGTCGGCTCGACCATTGCTTTGTCGGCGGCACGTTCGCTGGCCGCGTGCGCTCGGTCAGCGCCGATATCGGCGAAATCGCCTCGGACCATTTTCCGGTGAGGGTCGACATCGATCTCGAAACACCAGGCATTGCCACATGAGCCGCGCATGACGCTTTTCGTCTTCTTCGCGGTGCTTGCCGCTGCCGCCATGCACGCGATCTGGAATGCGCTGGTCAAGGTTCATCTCGACCGCTTCCTGTCGATCACGCTGATGACGCTCGGCATGGGCTTTGCCGCGCTTTTTGTACTGCCCTTCGTCGAGGTGCCGAAAGCCGAAGTATGGCCCTACATCATCGCCTCGGTGATTTTTCACATGGGCTACCGGACCTTCCTGATCGGCGCCTACGAGTCCGGCGATTTCGCCCAGACCTATCCGCTGGCGCGCGGCACGGCGCCTTTGCTGGCAGCAATCGGCGGCATGTTCGTCGTTGCCGAAGTGCCGGCGCCGCTCGCCATTGTCGGCATCCTGCTGCTGTCGGCTGGAACGCTGGTGATGTCGTTTCGCGGCGGCGCGCATCTGGAGAAGCTCAACCGACGCGCGGTCGGCTTTGCGCTTGGCACGTCGATCTTCATCGCCAGCTACACGCTGTCCGACGGCAGCGGTGCGCGGCTGGCCGCCACGGCGCAGAGTTATGCCGCCTGGCTGTTCATCTGCGATGCCTTTGGCGCACTGGTTCTGTGCCTGATCTTCCGGGGGCCGAAGGCGCTGCCGGTGCTGGCGCGCGACTGGAAGACAGGCCTGTTCACCGGCGTGCTCAGCGGCGCCGCCTACTGGATCGTCATGTGGGCGATGACCAAGGCGCCGATCGCCTCGGTGGCATCGCTGCGCGAGACCTCGATCCTGTTCGCGATGGTAATCTCTGTCTTCGCGCTCGGCGAGAAGATGACGGGCTGGCGCGGCGCCGCCGCGCTCAGCATTGTCGCCGGCGTCATTGCGCTGAGACTTGGCTAGCCCCGCTTCAAGTGAGCACCGTCATCACCTGGCCGCGCCGTTCCGGGCTGAAGCGGATGACGACAATGATGCAGACGGCGACAACGCCGGCGAAAAGCGCCAGCGCGTAGCCGTAGCTGCCGCCGGCGGCTTCAGCGATGCCGGCCTGATAGGGGCCGCCATAGGACGCCGCGAGGTTGCCGGCCTGGTAGATGAAGCCCGGCAAGGTCGCCCGCACCACGCCTGGCGAAAGCTCGTTGAGGTGAGCGGGGATGACGCCCCAAGCACCCTGAACCGCGACCTGCATGACAAAGGCGCCGATCGCCAGCATGAAGGGCGTGGTGCTGTAAGCCCATAGCGGGATTGACGGCAAGGCGATCACGCAAGCCAGGGTGATTGCGTTCACACGGCCGATCTTCTCGGAAAGCGCGCCGAATGCCAGACCACCAACGATGGCGCCGAGATTGGCGACGATGGTGATCCAGCTCACTGTATGCGGATCAAAGCCATGCTGCTTCTTGAGGAAAGTCGGATAGAGGTCCTGCGTGCCATGGCTGAAGAAATTGAAGAACATCATCAGCACGACGGCATAGAGGGCGACACCCCAGTGCTTCTGTAGCGTCTCCAGAAGGCCCGGCCGGACCGTTTTCTGGGCTTCGACGAAGGCGGGTGATTCCGGCACGTGCGAGCGTATGAACAGCACGATCAGGGCAGGGATGAAACTGAGCAGGAACATGGCCCGCCAGCCGATCGTGTAGCCGCCGATCGTCTGCTGGTAGAGCAGGCCGTAGACCACCGCCGCCAGCAGGTAACCCGCCGGATATCCGCATTGCAGGATGCCTGAAACCATGCCGCGCGCGCTGGGCGGGATGGATTCCATGGCGAGCGAACTGCCAAGCCCCCATTCGCCGCCCATGGCGATGCCGAACAAAGCGCGCAGCGCCAGGAAGATGCCGAGATTGGGCGAGAAGGCGGCCAGTGCGCCGATCACTGAATAGCTGACGATGTTGAGCATGAGGATCGGCTTGCGCCCGAACCTGTCGGCAAGCATGCCAAAGAAGAATGCACCGATGAAGCGCGTCGCCAGGGTCAGGAACAGGGCTTTGGAGACCGCAGGGACATCTGTCTGGAACTCGGTTGCGATATCCGAGAGCAGGAATGTCAGAAGGAAGAAATCAAAGGCATCAAGCGTCCAGCCGAGAAACGATGCCAGGACGGTTTTCTTCTGCTGTGAATTGAGGTTCAAGGCGTTCCTCCTTTGCCATCCCCGAGAAGCGATATGTCGCTCGGTTGGCAAAAGAGAACGGTTGCCGGCAGGCTTTCGAAGAAACCGGCGTTCACATTTTCGTATTCCAGCCTTGGTCAGATCTCCAGATCGAAGACCATCAGCCCGTCCGTGCCACCTTCGAGCGCTGCGACCAGGCGGGCGCCGGCGCGCTGATGCGCCTCATGGACCAGATAGGCATCACGCGCGGCAGCATCGCGGAAGTCGATGGTGAAGCCATGGGTGAAGCCCCGCGCGAAAGGTTCCGGGCTGACATTGGCGCCGAACTGGACGGCAGCCATCCCGTCGATCACCTGTCGCAGCGCCTCAAGGTCGGCGTGGATCGCCTTGCGTTCGCCGTTGCCGACATCGTTGCGGAATTTGACGAAAACACAGTGCCTGATCATTCTTTGCTCCACACTTTTCCTGGAATTAGGCGGCTCGGTTGCCGGAGAACACCGCCGGCGGCAGCGGCTCACGGCCAAGGATCAGGTCGGCGCCCTTTTCGCCAACCATGATGGTTGGCGCATTGGTGTTGGAAGAGGGCACGCGCGGCATGACCGAGGCGTCGCAGACGCGCAGGCCCTCGATGCCGCGCAGCCGGAGATCCGGCGTTACCACGGCCATCTCATCATGGCCCATGCGGCAGGTGCCGACAGGGTGATGATCGGTCTTGGAGCTGCGGCAGGCATAGTCGAACAACTCGTCGTCGCTGGCGAGGGATGGACCGGGCAGCACTTCGCGCAGCACGTAAGGCGCGAGTGCCTTCTGCCGCATGATCTCGCGCGCCAGGCGCAATCCCTTCAGCGACATGGCGCGGTCATAAGGATCGGACCAGTAGTTTGGATCGATCAGCGGATGATCCGCCGGATCGGCACTCTTCAGCCGCACCGTGCCGCGCGAGCGCGGACGCAGGAAAGCCGAGT
>JBDSLV010000145.1:0-8436 GCA_039916205.1 Mesorhizobium sp.
GGTCTCACCATCGGCACCGGCCAGTTCGTTGATCGAATAGGCAGGGGCTGCCTTCAGTTGATCCTTCGAGAAAGGCACGACATAGCCGCCTCTGTCCTGGTCATAATCAAGGCTTGCCCATGGTATCGCATGATACTTCTCGCCGATCCCAAGAAAACCGCCGAACCCGATCACCGCGAACATGATGCCGTTCGACGTTTTGTCGAGCATGATGTCTTCAATGCTGCCGATGCTCTTGCCTTCGGTGTTGTAGACCGACGTGCCGATGACGCGCGAAGCGGCGATGGCTTCAGTGTGGCCTGTCTGGGTGGTCATATCTGATGCTCCTTGTTGTCGTTAATGATACTTCGACAATGAGGCGCACGGGGGAAGGTTCCCGATTTATTCGAGCGTCTGGCGCTCATTCCGCAAGGATGAAGGTGACTTTCATGTTGACGCGGTAAGCCGCGATCTTGCCGTCCTCGACAACGATCTTCTGGTCCTGGATCCAGGCGCCCTCGACGTTCTTCAGGGTCTTCGAGGCGCGCATAATTCCCTTTTCGATGGCGTCCTGAAAGCTCTTCTTGGACGACGAGGTAATTTCGGTGACGCGGGCAACAGACATGACTTCCTCCTGACCAATACGCTTATTTGCGGAAAGAAGCCTACAACCGGCCTTTGCCGGCGACAAGCTTCGTCACCCGAGGTCATTGTCACGCCGCCACCCGGCATGGCATTGGAAGAATGTCCCGATGTTTGGTGAGGCGGCAATGGCCCGAAGGCGCAGTCAGCAGCCAGCAGCGGGGCAGCCGCCGGAACCGGTGGTCTACGCTAACGCGGCGAATGCGTCGAGTGGCTATTTCTTTGCCGGCGGCATGGGGGTGATCGCGGCCCTGATCCCCTGGTATTTCGAGCTGCCGCTCAAGTTCGACGTCACCGATCGTGAATTCAATCCGTTGGTATTTGTCCCGGTCGTCTTCGCCGTCATCGGGCTCTATGCGTTGCTCAAGGCGATCCGCGACACGCTGCGCGTGCGCAAGTTCGGCGCGACGACGCTCCACGCCGGCGCGGCAAGACCTGGTGGACGGTTTGAAGGCATGCTCCGGTCGAGCCGCGATCTGGTTCCCTCCGGCGACTACATCGTCAAATTGCGATGCATCCGCACCTACCGGGTCGGCGGGCCGATTGTGAATACAGTCGCGGGAGAGAAATCGACCTACAGGGAAGAAATCAAATACGAGGAAAAGCTGGCCGTCCCGCGCGCTTCGGTGCAGTCGAGCGTCGGCATCCCCTTCGCCTTCGCGATCCCTGCCGATGCGCCGCCCTCGGTCGGGCCACCGGTATACGAACGCCGGCATGGCAATGTACGCTGGATCCTGACAGTCACCGCGCCGATGCCGGGGGTCGACTACTACGCCGTCTTCGCGATCGACATGAGGCGATAAGCCAGACCAACCGACCCGTCGTCAGCTCTTCGCGATGCGGTCGAAGGCCATCAGGCGCTCGAGCAGTGCCGGCATGTCTTTCAGCGGCACCATGTTGGGACCATCGGATGATGTCGAATTGTCTGGGTCCTGATGGGTCTCGATGAAGACGCCGGCAACGCCAACGGCAACGGCAGCTCTGGCCAGCGTCTCGACAAAGCGGCGCTCGCCGCCCGAAGAACCGCCCTGCCCGCCTGGCTGTTGCACCGAATGGGTGGCGTCGAAAATGACCGGTGCGCCGATCTCGGCCATGACAGGCAGCGCACGCATGTCGGAGACCAGTGTGTTGTAACCGAAGGACGCGCCACGCTCTGTGACCAGAACATTGGCGTTGCCTGAACCGGTGATCTTGGCGACGACGTTCTTCATGTCCCAGGGGGCGAGAAACTGGCCCTTTTTCACATTGATGATCTTGCCGGTTTTCGCGGCGGCGACCAGCATGTCTGTTTGGCGCGAGAGAAAGGCGGGGATCTGCAAGATGTCGACATGCGGGGCGACGATCGCGCACTGTTCCTCGGTATGGACGTCGGTCAGCACCGGGAGCGAGAATTCCTTGCGCAAGTCGTCGAAGACCGGCAGTGCCGCGTCCAGCCCGGCGCCTCGGGTGGCGGACAGCGACGTGCGGTTGGCCTTGTCATAGCTGGTCTTGTAGACGAGGCCGATGCCGAGCTTCTGTGTCAGTTCCTTCAGCGCGCCGGCCATGTCGAAAGCGTGCTGGCGCGATTCAAACTGGCAAGGACCAGCGATCAGCGACAACGGCGCGGCGTTGTCAAAGACGACATTGCCGACGGTCACGGACGAATTGGGCTTGCTCATCTGGTCTCCTGGAAAACAAAGGCGGCACCCTGTCCGGGTGCCGGCGGCACGACAATATCGTTGCCGCGTATATCGTGGTTGATGGCATTGGCTGCAAGCAGCGCCGAAATCGCGTCAAGGCCGCGGATCGAAAACAGGATCGCGGCAAAGCGGAATTTCGACGGCATGCCGGTCGCTATGCCGAAACGCGCTTCAAAAGCCTTGGGGTCCAGCAGGGTCAGTGTAGCATTCGGCAGTTGAAACACCGTGCCGCTCTGTTCCACCGTGCCCGTGGCGATCGAGACAAGGCGCCGCTGCGTGGCAGGCGCGTCGCTGATGGCTATGACTTCGACAATCCCTTCGGCACCATTGGCATGGGCCTGCAGCGCTGTGCGGTCGACTTTCGGGGCGTTGACCCGCTCGCAGGCAAACAGAAATGCATCCGCCTCCGTGTCATTGGATGCGAAGGCAAGTTTGAACGATGCGATATCGCTCTTGCCTGTCGGGTCAGCGAAGGCGCGCGAAAAACTGAGAATGTCCCCTGCCGAGATTCCGGCTTCGACATAACGCGCGTGGTCCGAATCGGCACTGTCGGTGCTCAGAACCAGTGCGGAAAACCCTTCGTCGCCTCGGCTGTCGCGATAGGTGCGGTCGCGCGCGACGAAGACGTTTCCGCTGGCAATGGCCTTCATCGCCGCGTGTTCATCGCCGACGGCCAGAGGCTCAAGATAGGTGCCGTCCGGGAGGAAGACACAACAGTTTTCGGTGCCGAAAGGATGAACTCCTGTCGGTGCAACGATAAAGCCAAGCGCGGTGAGCCTCGCACGCGCCGTATCGAGGCTCTGCGTCGGCAGCACCAGATGATCAAGCGGATGAATGCCGGCGGTTCCTGTACGGGTCATCCGGCGCGATGTGCATCATTCCGCAAAACGGTTCAAGGCTTGATCGCCATCTCCGGCCTCGGCATGCCACAACGGCCACGGAAACAATCCCAGCGTTGGATCAGCTCCCGGCTACGACATCGGCCGAATAGCGCAGTTCGCGCAATGGTTTGACGTGGCTGGTCGTCTTTGCGTAGAGCGGATGCGCCTTGTAGGCGGCCAGGGCCGCATCATCGGCGAACTCGGCATAGACGACCACGTCGATCGCGTCCGACAGCGGATCGACCTTGGTGTTGTAGGTTACCTCGAACAGGCTGGAATGGGGGATGCCGCCGAGCGCGAGCAAACCGGTGCGCACTGCCTCAACATCCTCTTTACGCTGCGCGCTGAAGAAAACGATATGCCGGATCAACCCAGCCTCCTCGATCAATATGCCGGGGTCTTTTGTTACGGCGAAACGGTCGCGTCAACCGTCCACAACGCCGCGCTTCCGTTGGCCGCACAGCATGCGGTTTTTGATGCGGGCTTTGGCGTGGGAATTCGCCAGGTAAGGAGCCAACCTTACTTGCCGGTGACGTAGTGCACGGCGTGGGCCATCTGCCTGACCGCCATATCGAGATAGCGGCCCTGATTGTAGAGACCGTCCCAGATCAGGAAGAAAGCGACGATGGAGATGACGATTACATAACGCATGGCTAAAGCTACCGCATCAGGCTGGCCTCGACCATAGAATTCCAATGCCGGCCGGTGTCCATCCCACGATCTTTCTCGCCAAGTCACACCTGCTGGCCCCTGCCCGCTCTGAAAGCCGGCTTCGATACGCCGAGACATTTTGTCCGCCTGGAGCGTGAAACTCGGCGTCGATTGCCCCGTACTTCTTCATTGACCACCGCATGGCGCTTCAACGGCGTCATGGCAGCCAAAAGTCGATGCAAGGGGACCCAATGAACATCGTGCCTATCAACCGCGGCAAGAACGGCGGCAGAAAAAAGATCGCGGTCATTGGATCGGGAATTTCAGGAGCCGCCGCGGCATGGGCACTTGATCCGACAGCTGATGTCACCTTGTTCGAAGCCTCCGGCCGTCCCGGCGGGCACACAGCCACGGTTGATGTCGACTATGACGGCACGCCCGTTTCTGTCGATACAGGCTTTATCGTCTATAACGAATTGGCCTACCCGGACCTCACCGCGTTGTTTTCGAATCTGGGTGTTGCCACGCATGAGAGCGATATGGGGTTTTCGCTATCGCTCGACGGCGGCAAGCTCGAATGGTGCGGCTCGACGCTGCGCACGATATTTGCCCAGAAACGCAATTTCTTCTCGCCGGGCTTTCTGTGGATGCTGCGTGAAATCCTGCGGTTCAACAAGGAATGCGTCCTTGACCGGGACAGCGGCACTCTCGGACATATCACTATCGGCGATTATCTGGAGAAGAAGCGCTACTCGGCTGTATTCCGCGACAACTATCTGATGCCGATGGCCGCCGCGATCTGGTCGACACCACGGGCCAGGATGCTGGATTACCCGGCGGCGAGTTTCATCTCCTTTTTCGAAAACCACCGCCTCATACACAGCGAACGTCCGGCATGGCGGACAGTGAGCGGCGGCTCAAAAAACTATCTCCAGAAATTGCTGGCGCCGCTCGGTTCGCGCCTGAAACTCGCCGCACCAGTCAAAACCATGGTTCGCGACGCATTTGGCATCACTGTTTGGGCCGGTGACATGCCGCCCGACCGTTTCGACAATGTGATCATCGCCACCCACAGTGATCAGGCGCTTGCCATGCTGGGTGATGCTTCAAGCGTGGAGGAGACGATCCTTTCGGCCATTCCCTATCGGCCCAACCGTGTAATCCTGCATCGCGATCCGCGACTGATGCCGAAACGCCGCGCTGCCTGGTCGGCCTGGAACTATCTTCGCTCGTCCTGCGATCGCAACGAGACGGAAGTATCCGTCACCTACTGGATGAACCGCCTGCAAGGCATCGACGAGAACAAGCCATTGTTTGTTTCGCTCAATCCGGTCGTCGAGCCGCGTGAAGAATTGGTGTTCGGCGAATGGGTTTTCGACCATCCCCAATATGACGCCCGCGCCTTGTCGGCCCAGGCGCGCCTGGACGACATCCAGGGCGTGCGCGGTACGTATTTTGCCGGCGCATGGACCGGCCACGGTTTTCACGAAGATGGGCTGCGTTCGGGCCTCGACGCAGCGATCGCGCTTGGTGCTACGGTGCCATGGCGAGCCGCAAGAGCATTGCCCGAACTCGCGCTGGCCGCCGAATAGCAAGAAAAAGAGCGATGGCCAGACAACGCATCTCGACCATGACCGAAAACGGACCACCGCCACGGGCGGCAGGTGTGCTTTACCCTGGCGACGTCATGCACGCACGGCTAAAACCGTTCGGCCATCGTTTCGTCTATTCGGTGTTTTCGCTGCTCGTCGACATCGACCGACTGACCGAATTAGGCCGCATGACGTGGTTGCTGAGGGTTAACCGACGCGGCTTGTCCTCATTTCATGAAAGCGATCATGTCGAGCGGCAGGGCGAGACCTTGCGAAATTTCGTGGACCGGCTGCTTGCTGGCGCCGGCCTGACAAAACCCGCCGCGCGCATCCTGCTGCTCGCCTACCCCCGCATCTTCGGCTACGCCTTCAATCCGATCTCGGTCTATTTCTGCTATGATGATGCCGGCGTGCTGATCGCCATGATCTACGCCGTGCGCAATACGTTCGGCGAGCGGCATAGTTATGTCGCTCCGATCGAACCCGGCGACCTCAGTTCGGCCGGCGTGCGCCAGGTCAGGACGAAGATCTTTCACGTCTCCCCTTTCATCGACATGGGCGCGCGCTACCACTTCCATATAATGCCTCCGGGCAAGGTAGTGCGCCTGCGCATTCACGAGACGGAAAAGGGCGAACCGCTGCTGTCCGCGACCTTTGCCGGCGAGGGTCAACAGCTTGGCACAGCCCAGCTTGCGACTTGCCTCTTGAAGTTCCCACTGATGACGTGGAAGATTGTGGCGGGAATTCACTGGGAAGCGCTGAAGCTCTGGTTAAAGGGTGCGCGTTTTCGTTCGAGCCCGCCCGCGCCCGAATCGGCCAGCTATCGGGACCATGGAGCGGCGTTCGAACCTGGCGAATGACTGCGAGAGGGTGTGGAGTTTGGCAAATTTCGTTGCCGGCCCCGCAAAACGATTCCAGGGACGTGAAATGACTACCAAGGAACACACCGGAATTGCGTCGGGCGATGCAATCAAGCTCGACGAATTCAACTTCGCCGAGATCGTCAAGGGTCTGCCTGCCAAGGCGCGGATGGTGCTATCGGCGGCGATGAACCTGCCGCGCGGCTCACTCAAGGTGAGGTTGCCTGACGGCCGCTCCGTTCTCGTCGGCGGAAAAGGTCCCGGCCCCGATGCCGAACTGGTGCTGAAGAACTGGCGTCTGCCTGGCCGGGCATTTTCCGGCGGCACCATCGGCGTTGCCGAATCCTACATCGACGGCGACTGGGAAAGCCCTGATGTGACCAGCTTCCTCGAACTGTTCGTCATTAATTCGGCCATTGGCGAGCGTGTCGCCGGCGGCGCCAGCTGGGTGATCAACACTGTCCAGCGTATCCGCCACTGGTTCAACGAGAACACCCGCACCGGGTCGAAACGCAACATTTCCGCGCACTATGACCTCGGCAATGCCTTCTACAAGGAATGGCTCGACCCGAGCATGACCTATTCCTCGGCCCTGTATATGACCGGCGCCAATGATCTGGAAAGCGCGCAGGCCGCCAAATATCGTGCCTTGGCCAAGGATATCGGCATTGGCAAAAAGGACCATGTCCTGGAGATCGGCTGCGGATGGGGCGGCTTTGCCGAGTTCGCGGCGCGTGAAATCGGTTGCCGTGTCACCGGCCTGACGATCAGCCGCGAACAGCATGATTTCGCCAAGGCTCGCATCGAGAAAGCCGGGCTGAGCGACAAGGTCAACATCAAGCTGCAGGACTATCGCGACGAGACCGGCACTTATGACCGCATCGCCTCCATCGAAATGTTCGAGGCGGTCGGCGAAAAATACTGGCCGGTGTTCTTCGGCAAGATGAAGGCCTGCCTGCGGCCAGGCGGCACGGCGGGCCTGCAGATCATCACCATCAACGAGGCCGCCTACGCCACATACCGCGCCAGGCCGGATTTCATCCAGCGTTACGTTTTTCCGGGCGGCATGCTGCCGACACCCTCGATCCTGAAAACGCTGGGTGCCAACCATGGCCTGGCCCATTTGCGCGAGCGCGTCTTCCCCGAGGATTACGCCCGCACGCTGGCCGATTGGCGTGAGCGCTTCTGGGCATCGTGGGAAAAGATCGTTCCGCTCGGCTTCGACGACCGCTTCAAGAAACTGTGGGAGTTTTACCTGCACTATTGCGAGGCTGGGTTCCGGGCCAGCTACATCGATGTGCGCCAGGTGATCTACAAGGCGTAGTGCGCGACTTGGGCGAACTGCGTGGCAAGTCCCCATGCCGCACGGGCTTGGGGACTTGGTCGAGACGTACAATCCGCGTTTTCCCGAGCCCTGCCTCAGAGAAGAATGCGGTATTTCGCAAAACCCGCTTCGCCATCGCCCGCGGGTTCGATCTTCAGTGATTTGACGTCGGCGATGAAATCCTTTGCCTTGGCTCCGGTCTCAAACATAACGCTGGTTCCAGGCAGCGGCGCGAACGACCAGTTGCCGTCCGCTGACGGATTGATCGTGCCCTGGCTGACGACGTAGCGAACGATGACGTCCCGGTTGGTATCCGGCGCCTCGTAGATGATCTTGGAAGCATTGATGTCGGGAAAATTGCCGCCGCCGCCAGCACGGTAGTTGTTGGTGGCAACGACGAATTTCATTTTGGGATCAATTGGTTTTCCATCGAACATCAGGTCGACGATGCGACTTGAACCGGCATTCGCCACCCCTCCCTTAGCGTCATATTTCGGCGGCTGCGACAGGTCGATCTTGTAGCTGACCCCATCGATCACATCGAAATTATACGAGGGAAACTCGGTGTTGATGAGCGCCTGGTCAGCCTTCCCTGTCTCGATCTTATTGAAGATGCCGGCCGACATTTCCAGCCATTCCTTGACCTGCGTGCCGGTGATTTCGACCGCACGCACGGTGTTTGGGTAGAGGTAGAGGTCGGCGACGTTCTTGATGGCGATATCGCCCACCGGCACGTCGGTGTAGTAATCGGCGCCGTTGCGCCCACCCGCTTTGAACGGCGCAGCAGCCGACAACAGCGGCACATCTTTCCACTGCGTGCTCTTCAGG
>JBDSLV010000146.1:0-3610 GCA_039916205.1 Mesorhizobium sp.
TTCAGCGCCGGGTTGAGCTGCTCGACCAGCGTGATTGCCGCTTCGACCAGTTCCACGGGCGTGACTTGGCCGCTTCGCACCAGACCGGCCAGGTCGAGCGCGTCGGACTCGGCATAGGTCCGCAACAGACTGTCTGTGACCATGTGTGTCTCTCTCAATTTTCCATGTCCTCAATGTCACCCAATGAGGTGCTTGAGCCATTGCGCCGAGCCAATTGCCCGCGTCTGCGCTGCCCCTCATCCGCCTGCCGGCACCTCTCCCCGTCCCTATACGGGGAGAGGGTAAGGGTGAGGGGCAGCGCAAATCTGACGCGATTGTTCTGTAAAACTCTAGCCTGCACTGACTCTCCATCATGCTGTGGTGACGCCGGCGCCGCCTCCAGCGCCAGTGGCCGGATAGCGTCAGGCCAGGTCGATGGTCCGCCCTTGCTCGATGCTCTGTTCGGCGGCCAGCACGATGCGCAGGCTGTTCACCGCCGCATCCATCTGTTCCGAGAGATCGAGATCCTCGCGGATGGCGCGCAGGAAAAATGCCTGCTCGCGATCGCAAAGCTCCTGGTGGCCGGGCTCGTCCTCCATGCTGACGATCTCATCGGGCTTGGAGAAATTCTTGTCGCCATCGACCTGAGCGTAGTGGATTTTCAGCGCGTCGGTCTTGGTGTGCCGGTCGATATCGGCGGAGTTCGAAACTTCGGCGGCGTCAGCGGCAGCGCTCGCCTGCTGGCCGGCAACGATCGAAACCGCGCCCTTCGGCCCCACCACGTCTTTCACGAAATAGGCCGTCTCGCTCATCATCGGGCCCCAGCCCGCCTCATACCAGCCGACCGAACCGTCGTCGAAGGTAACGTGGAGATGGCCGTAATTCTGCTTGTCGGCTTCCGCCCACAGCTTGGCGCCGATGCCATGCACACGCACCGGCTTCGCACCGGTCAGCTGGCACATCACGTCGACATAATGCACGCCGCAATCGACGATCGGGATCAGCGAATCGATCAGGTTCTTGTGCCAGTGCCAGGCGCTGCCGCTGCTCTGCTGGTTGAGGTTGAGGCGCATGACCAGCGGCTTGCCGAGCGTCTTGCCGACCTCGATGAATTTGATCCACGAGGGATGAACGCGCAGGATATAGCCGAGCACCAGCTTGCGGTTCTTCGCCCGCGCCGCGGCAACGACCTTCTCGGCATCCGCGTTGTTGGTGGCGAGCGGCTTTTCCATGAACACGTGGCAGCCGGCATCGATCGCCTTCAGCGCGTATTCCGCATGCGTGTTCGGCCAGCTGTTGATGGAGACGGCGTCCGGCCTGGTCTCCTTCAGCGCATGGTCGAAATCCTCATAGAGCGGATAGCCCGACAATTCCGCCGGGATCTTTGTGTTGCTCTTGATCGAGCGGCTCATGATGCCGACGATCTCGAAACCGTCGAGCCTGTGATAGGCGCTGGCATGCGACGCGCCCATATTGCCCAGGCCAACCACCAGCACTTTTACTTTTCCGGCCACCACGAGCTCCCAAGTTTTGATTGAATCTTGGACGGCAACTGCGCCACCGCCCGCATTGAACAATTGCCTAAGGCAATCATTTTAGGTTTGCGCTGCCCCTCATCCGCCTGCCGGCACCTTCTCCCCGTATAGTGACGGGGAGAAGGGAGATGACCGCGATGTTGGCGCCCTTCTTGCAGCGCCGGCGATTGGCGAAGCCGTCGATGGCAGCGCGTTTCTCCCCGTCCCTAGACGGGGAGAAATGCCCGGCAGGGCAATGAGGGGCGGAGCCGACATGGCCCAATCTTGCGCCCCTACTTGATCGCCGAATCGAACAAATGCGCCTTGATCTTTTCGACATCGAGCGCGGCAAAGCCTTCCGACAGTTTGACGCCGTCGGCATCGGCCTTGACCTTGGCCTTGTCGAAAGCATTGGCCGCCTCGATCAGCTCGTTGCTGCAGACATCCTCTGCCTTCACCGGGCTGGTGATCTGGCCGATCTTGTGGATCTCGTCGAAGAAGCCCTGCCAGCTCGCCATGTCATGCGAGCCCCAGCCGCCGCGCTTGTCCATGTCGCCACGGAAGACGTTGATCTGCTGCAGGATCGATGTCGTGCCGAGTTCCGGCCCGAGGTTCTTGGCCAGCGTCGGGAACTGCTCGAACACGGCTTCCACCGCCGCGCGTGGGTTCTGATAGCCGAATTCGAGGCCCATGGCCCAGCCGCGCAGGTACTTTTCCAGGAACGCCTTGCGGTCGGGATCCGCGAGATCGGCGGCGCGCACGACAAAGGTGTTGGCCGGAAGTTTGGAATTCTTCACCCCGAGCCAGTATTCGAAGTCGAGACCTTTGGCGATCCACTCGGCGCGCAGGCCTTCCCATGCCAGCGCCGCGTCGCCCTGGCCGCCGGCCAATGCCGTGCCCCAGGTCGGCCAGCCGGCCTCGACATACTTTACCTTCTTGATGTCGACGCCTTGCGCCGCCAGCAGCGGATCGGTGATTGACTGCCAGGCGGCGGAACCGAGCAGGATGGTCTTGCCTTCCAGCTTCTTCAGGTCGTTCGAGCCCTCGCCCTTGCGGAAGGCGATGCTGAAAGTATCGCGCGCGCCCATGTGGAACACCGACTTCAGTTTCATGCCGTTCTGGATGGCGAAGGAGAACACGCCGGGCGACGGAAAGCCCATGTCGGCCTGGCCGACATCGACGAATTTCACCGTCGCCGTGCCATCCGATGGACCCGGCTGCATGTCGGTGTCGAGCCCGTCGAAATAGCCGGCCTTCTTGGCCGCCCAATAGGGATAGTCGTCGAGAACTTCGAGCGTGCCGCGCGGCGAGATCCAGGTGAACTTGCCGTAGGGCTCGGCCTTGGCCCTGAGGCCCGATGCGCCGAGCGCGGTCGCCGCCACCAGTCCAGCGCCGGTCACCTGCAGGAAGTAGCGGCGGCTGATTCCCGCCGGGTCGATGGAATTTTTGGTCATGGCATTCCCCTTTTTTGTTGATTGTCAGTCTTGCCTTGCCGCCCGCCTCCCGGGCGTTGTCTGCTTCTGCGTCAAGTCTTTAGTCTTTATGCCTCCCAGCTCGCCCACTTCTTGCCGATCAGGAAGAACAGGACGTAGATGAGGATGCCGAGCGTCGACAGGATCAGCACCACCGCGAAGAATTGCGGCATCTGGATCATCGACGAATAGGTGGTCAGGCGGTTGCCGAGGCCGAAGCCGCCACCGACCATCTCGGCGCCGACCGCCGTCAGCAGGCCGAAGATGGCGCCGATCATCAGCCCGACCAGGATCATCGGCAGCGCCATCGGCGCGCGGATCTTCCAGAAGATCTGCAAGGTGCTGGCGCCGTAGGACCGCGCCAGCGCGATCTTGGCGCTGTCGACGCGGCGGAACCCGGTCGCCGCGTTGATCATCACCATGGGCCCGGCGGCCAGCGCCACCGCGATGATGCGCGGTGTATAGCCGAAGCCGAAGCGCAGGATCAGAAGCGGCACCAGCGCCAGCATCGGCGTGGTGACCAGGAGCAGGATGTAGGGCGCGACAATCTTCTCGGCGAACGGAAACTGCGTGATCACCGCGGCCAGCACCAGGCCGATGATGGCGCCGATGGTGAAACCCGAAAGCAGTTCGACCAGCGTGTAG
>JBDSLV010000147.1:0-9258 GCA_039916205.1 Mesorhizobium sp.
TGTTACACCTCAAAGGTTCAGCCGATCTGCGTGAAAATTGGAAACTGATTGAGAAGCCAGAATGAAAAGGTCGACATCTGTCCGGTGATCATGGCGGCTCCCATGACCATCATGATGCCGCCGGCGACGAGCTGAAGTATCCAGCCCGTCCTGCGAATCGTCTTCAGCCGCCTCGTCAGGCTGTTGGTGAACACGGCGGCAAGCAGGAACGGAATGCCGAGGCCCAGCGAATAGATGGCAAGCAGCGCAACGCCATCGGCGACAGTGGCCGACGCCGCCCCGACAGTAAGGATGGCGCCGAGGATCGGGCCGATGCACGGTGTCCAACCGAAGGCGAAGGCGAGCCCGAGAACGTAGGCCGACACCGCCCGCCCGCCGGGGATATCCGCATGAAACCGCGCTTCCCGCATCATCCAGGATGGACGAATGAGGCCGGTGAGGAACAACCCGAACAGGATGACGATTGCTCCGCCAACAATGTTGAGTTCGACGCGGTAGCCGAGCGCCAGCCGGCCCAGCGCCGTCGCGCTCGCCCCCAGCACGATGAAAACGGACGAAAATCCGAGCACGAAGCAAGAGCTAAGGCCGACCGCCGACCAACGGCTCGTGGTTGCGTGATCGGACGATGCTGACATTGGCGTCCGCCCTGCGATATAGGAAACATAGCCAGGCACCAGCGGCAGCACGCAGGGCGACAGGAATGAGACAACGCCCGCCGCGAAGGCAGCCAGCACGCCTACATTGGAGATTTCGGGCATCGATCAGCTGCGCTTTCTTGCCGGCAAGTGCCTCATTTCTGCAGAGCCCTTGCCTGCTCGATCAGATTCTTCATCGTTGCAAGATCGGTGGCGCCGGGAAAGATCTGGTCGCCGACGACGAAGCCCGGCGTTCCGTTGATCTTCAGCGCCTGAGCCAGCTCCGCGTTCCGGGCTATCGATGCCTGGATATCGGGTTGCTGCATGTCAGTCTTCAGACGCGAGAGGTCGAGGCCGGTCGAGGCCGCAACCTGGAGCACTACCGCCTCGGTCACCCTTGTCTTGACCTCGTAAAGCGCCTTGTGGAACGCGACATATTTGCCTTGCCTGTCAGCCGCGAGTGCCGCTTTGGCGGCGAATACGGAATCCTGGCCGAGGATGGGGAATTCCTTGTAGACGATCTTGAGCTTCGGGTCCTCGGCCATGGCTTGCTCCATGATCGGCGCCACCTGGCGACAATAGTGGCAATTGTAGTCGAAGAATTCGACCATGGTGACGTTGCCCTGGGCATTGCCGCCGACAGGGCTTTGCTTGTTTCGGAATATGTCGTCGGCACGCGCTGCAAGAACGGCCTTTGCCGCGGTCGCGTCGGCCTCGCGCTGGCGCGCGTCCAGGCTTTGCAGCGCCTGCATGATGACCTCCGGATGCGCGAGGATATAGTCATGCACCCGCTGGTCGAACTGGTCCTGAGAGATTTCGCCGGCCGCCATCGCCGATCGCTGCGCGCCCTGAAAGCCCGCGTTGAGAACGAACCATCCTGTCACTCCGGCAAGCAGAAGCGTGCGGACAAGCCAGCCCCCGTATCGATTTGCCCATTTTACTCTGCTGATCATGTGCGTCTCTCCTTGTTAACCGTTAAGGCGGTCCGGGCGGCATAACGCCGACGAAAATCCGTCAAAAGAGGTCTTTCAATTTTGCCAACCAGCCCTCACCCGGTTCATCATGCGAGTGTTCAATGTTGTTGGTGAGAGCATTGATGAAGGTGACGAGATTGACCGACGCGAAATTCAGGCCGTGGAAATTCGCTCGCCAGCGGCCTTCCTTGTCGATCACATGAGTGACGGTGCCGTGCATCTGGTAGCCGTCATCCGTCAGGGTGAACTTGTGGCCGAATGCTTCCGCCAGCTTGCGGGTCATGTCCTCTGGCTGATCCTGGGCCGTGGTCAAGAACAACCAATTGATCGGATCGAGCCCATGCGCCGGTCCGTAGCCGCGCAGCACCGCCGGCGTGTCCCTCGTCGGATCGGTGGTGATTGTCACGAAGGTGACCTGATCCTTCATCGGCGTGCCGTTCACCATCGCCTGGACTTCGGCAATCTTCTCGGCATGGAGAGGGCACACATCCGGGCACGATGTGTAGATGAAGTGGAGGACAACGACCTTGCCGCGCAAATCGGCCATTCGCACGACGCGGCCGTCGGCGGTGCGCAGCATGAAGTCGGGCGCAGACCTGTCGATCGGTTGGAAGTACTTCTCGTCGCCCTCAAGCATGGTATCGACCTCATCCAGCGAGTGCGCTTGCGCACTGTGGGCAAAGCCAACGATCAGCGCCGTCAATGCGATCAGGCCGCGCAGCAGGGGCTCGCGCAAAACTGACGCAACCCACCGAGCCTCTGGCTCATACTCTGCCCCGTCAAGCATTAGCCGCTGCCTTTCGCAGCGCCATCGCTGTCCCCGCCTGCTTTTGGTGAAACGTTCTCGGTCGAACAGGTTTGACCGGTCACGCGGTTCATGCACAAGCCAAGCCCGCACATGGCAACGCAGGGCAAGACGCTGAGCAATACCGGCGCAATTCCCGCTGCGACCAGCCAGGTCCAGTTGAAGGCGAGGCCGGCGATGGCAATGGCTGTGCCGGCAGCTATCAGGCTGCGGCGACTGCCAAGATAATGGCGGATGGTGACATCGTGCCCGGGCGATGCCTGTCTGGCTAGCGTCAGTTCCGTGGTAGTCATCTCATTTCCTTTCTCAATTGGCGTCGACATGAGAGCGGATGAAGGCGACCATTTCGGGTGAATCCCATTCGGCCGGCCCGATCAGCCGGCCGATTTCCTTGCCGTCGCCGTCGATTAGCAACGTTGTCGGGAGGCCAAAGACGCCTATCGCGAACATCGCCTTGCTCGATACGTCGATGTTGAGGGCAAGGTGCTGAATGCCAATCTCGGCGAAGAATTGTTTCACCGTGTCCTGGCTACGATCTATCGACAGCGCGACAACCTCGAAACCCGGCCCGCCGAGTTCTGCTTGCAGCCGGTCGAGTGTTGGCATTTCCTTTCGACAGGGAACGCACCAGGTCGCCCAGATGTTGAGCAGCACGACCTTGCCGCGGAAATCGGCAAGCGTTCTAGCTTGCCCGCTGCTGTCCGCGAAACGGATTTCGGGCAAGGGCACCGGAGCCTGGAGAACCGCAAAATTCTGCGGCGATTCGGCAGCTGTCGCTGGGCGCAAAAGCTCCAGCAGTATGACGGCCACTACCACAACCAGCTTGCCTAGAACCTTGGTGGTGGTGGAACGGCGCCGAGTGGAGCCGTCTTGAGGAATGGTGGCGGTCATCGCAGAGGATCCCGCCGGCTGCCGACCCCAGTCCGCACATATCTGCCCAGCGCCGCGATGGCCACAAGCAGCAGAACGACGATGAGGAACCCCACGATCGACATGAACCCGATTGCAAGCCAGGTTCTGGCCGGGCAATCCGACATGTTCATCAACATTGCGGTTGCCTTTCAGTCCGTCGCATAGATGGTCGGCGCCTTACCATCCTTGGTGAAAGCGTAAACCGTGAAGGGACCAGCCTTTTCGCCGCCCATGCCGGGCGCGCCGGTCGGCATGCCGGCTAGCGTGATGCCGGTGATCGCAGGCCGTTCGGTCAGAAGCTTCTTGACGATAGCGACTGGCACCAGCCCGTCAACGACATAGCCGTCGACCATGAGGGTGTGGCAGCCTTCCAAGTCCGCTGGAACGCCCGCGTCGCTGCTGATCTGGGACAGGTTGGTGACGGGTTTGATGTCTACCTTGAAGCCATTGTGTTCCAGATACCGGGCGTAGGATTCGCAGCAGCTGCATTGGGGGTTTTTGTTCATCACCGCGTTGATGGTGGCCGCAACCGCGGGCAGCGGCATAGCGATCGCCACAGCGAAGGCGGCGAGTGAGTAAGTCCGTTTCATTGCAGTTCTCCTTGGTTCATTGGTTGGTCTGGTTGGCGAAAAGGTTCAGCGATTGGCGAAAGAATCAGGTTACTCGAAACACGGTCATCAGGCCGGCCATCTGGTGGTCGGCGATATGGCAGTGCAGCATCCAGTCGCCGGGATTGTCGGCGACGAAGGCGCATTCGATCGTGTCCTTGGGAGCCAGCAGCACCGTGTCCTGCCATTGCCGGTGCGGCACCGGAGAACCGTTGCGCGAAAGCACCAGCATAGTGAAGCCATGGAGATGCATGGGATGCCACCAAGCGGTTTCGTTGCGCATGGTGAGATGACAGGTTGCGCCGCGTGGCAAGGTGAACTGCGGCGCCATGGCGGCGTGGCCGTCTCCGGTCATCGACATGCCGTTGATCGCCCATGCCGCACCCCCAGTCATGCCGGGTGTCGCCATGCCCATCATGCCGCCGACGCCAGCGAGATTGCCCCCGCCCATCATGCCGCCCTGCAGGACGATCTCCTGGCGTTCAGCATTGCCGAGATTGGGTTCGGATAAGGGGTTGCGCGGGAGGCTGACAGGCGCGTCCAGAGGATGAGCCCGCAGCGGCGGCGCGTTGTCGTAAGCAAGCGTGATCAGCGTATAGGCGAGGCCCTCATAGAAGTCGTCGATTACCGCATGATGGCTGCCGGGGTCTCCCTGCATGTCGAGCACGAGGTCGACGCGCATCGCCGGCGCCAGCACCAAGCGGCCATCCTCAGGCTCGTGCGGATCGCAGGGCTGGCCATCGATGGCGACGACAACCGGACGGTGACCTTCGAAGCGCAGTGCCATCATACGGGCGATGCATCCATTGACGAGCCGCAGCCTGACTCGCGCGCCCGCTCTCACGAGTTGATCGGCCGCCACCGTCCCGTTGATCGTGACAACGTTGCCAACGCGACCGGACATCGCCGCGTCCATGGTGTTCCCGAAGCCAGGAGCGATTTGCTTATCCTCGGTCAACCGCCAGTCCTGCAACATCCACAGAAGGTCGCTATCGACCGTGACGGGCTCGGCCTCTTCGACGACGAGAGCGCCGGCGAGGCCTCGGCCAAGCTGCACCAGGCTGTCTGCATGCGGATGGTACCAAAAGGTTCCAGCGTCGGGTGGCGTGAACTCATAGATGAAATTTTGTCCCGGCCTGATTGGCGGCTGGGTCAGGCCGGGCACGCCGTCCATGGCGTTCGGCAGCCGGATTCCGTGCCAGTGAACTGTCGTGTCCTCATTCAGTCCGTTCTCGACAGCAATACGAACCGGCCTGCCCTGCTGTACGCGCAAAGTCGGACCTGGCACTGTCCGGTCGTAGGCCCAGACAGGTGTCCAAGGGCTGTCGGGACCAGCAAGATTGGCATGGCCGTGCGTTGCTTTTAGCTCACGCTCATCGAGCTCGGATGCTCGCAGCGACCTCGCGGTCAACAGAGTTGTTGACGCAACGCCCGCCGCGGCAACGAGAAATCCGCGACGTGACACGAAATGACTTGGATCTGAATTCACCCTTATTCCCTCTGAGATCTCAACCGATGGCTCCATCGATTGATTGCTATCCTGACCCGCGGCGCAATCGCGCGTGGCGGGTGATCAAACGCCAGAACTCAGCCGCGGGGCGGCTGAGACGGTGTCAGAGGAGATCGTTAGGTCTGGGAGGAAATGGATCGGGCACGGAACGTCGCCCGTGCAGCAATGGGGCTGGGCGGGCTGACAGCCGCTGCGCCCGCATAGCCATCCTCATGGCGAGTCCATGCGGCAGCACAGCCAGGACAGGTGCAACGCACATGGGCGGACAGTGTATCACGTTGCCGCTATCGCCCGAGCCCTTGAGGCATGCCTTACAAGCTCCATCCATGGCAGTGTCGACGATCGCGGACGTACCGGGCACGGTCATCCCGCTGCCGGTCATCATCATCATCCTGGCCGACATGACGCTGGCCTGAACCGTAGTAAGGCTGAGCCCGACGGCGAGGAAACCCGCGAGCAGCATGACAAGGACGTGTTTTGGCGATGAACATATCATCATCCTCTCACGCTGGTCTCGAAACATCCTTTTTGCAAGTCAAAACTAGGAGAGCGCAACGCTGGAACAGTCCCGCTCGCCAAGATGTGATGAAGCGGTGCGCGCCAGACCAACCTGCGAATGGACTCGCTGACTCGCTATCGCCCGTATCAATTCATTGCACTCCCCTATTTCGGGCGTCCTCGTGCCCGTCAGACTTTTACCCAGCCGGCTCACGTCGTCACAACCAGATTTAGTGTCCGGGTCGCCTCCAAATTGGTTGAGAGAAGTCAAAGCTGACATGCGGAAATTTGAGTTTCATTAACCTTGGTGACGAACAATCCTGCTATTGCTATCAACGCGTAATTCGCATCGGCCCTTTAACGTTTGGGTGGGCGCCTAAGGTTCGATACGCAAAGGTCGAGACTACTTTGTTTCAGAAACTGCTCAGATTTTTGACACCGCCCACACTCGCACTGGTCATCTCAGGTTGCGTGTCGACCGTTCTTGACGTCGACAACAAGGCAAATCAGCCGATTCCAGCCAGTTTCGTCAGCGACATGGCCAAGCGGAAAATGACGCCGGCTGATCCGATTCTGATTCGTATCTTCAAGGATGAAAGCGAGCTTGAAATCTGGAAACGTGATCGCACCGGGCGGTACGCGCTTTTGAAGACCTTTCCGATGTGCCGCTGGTCGGGGAAGCTAGGCCCTAAGACGAAAAATGGGGATCGGCAAGCTCCAGAAGGATTTTACAACGTCACGGCGGGCATGCTGAATCCGAACTCGCAATATTATCTCTCTTTCAACCTCGGCTACCCGAACAAACTCGAAAGCGCCCTCGGCTACAGCGGCGAAGCCCTGATGGTACATGGAGCCTGTTCGTCGTCAGGGTGCTTCGCGCTTACGGATGCTGGCGTTGCGGAAATCTACGCTATCGCCCGTGAAGCCATCAGGGGTGGCCAGTCCTCATTCCAGGTTCAGGCTTTCCCATTCCGGATGACACCTGAAAACATGGCGCGGAACCGGAATGATCCGAATTTCGATTTTTGGACCAATCTTAAACAGGGCTACGACATTCTGGAGGTCACTGGCCGTCAACCCAAGGTCTCCTATTGCGGCAAACGGTACGTTTTCGACGCAACCTTTGAGGGTGGCGACCCCCGCGATCCGCTCGCTCAATGCCCGCCGTTGCTAAGTGCCGAAGACGGCGCCGTGGCTTCTCGGCGCGATTCAGATCTACGTAAGATGGAAGTAGTTATTGCCTCCGGATCGAACATCTCGGCTCACGCATATTCAGACGGCGGCATGCATCCAAGTTTCCGGAAACTGCTCAAAGGCCGCGGCGCAGCGGTGCTAGCCCAGAAAACGTCATTGGATGACGTACCGATCAGTCGGCCTGACGCGGCGTTGGCGGATCCTCATGCGCCGGGCGAATGAGGTGCGATCGAACCTTATCGGCTGTAATCTGGCGACCTCGACGATTCCGGGTGTCGGCAAGGTAACGAGCCATCGCCCCGCTTTCCTCGCTTTTGCCATCGCGGAATTTAGTCACGGTTTTACCGCATTTCACCTTTCAATAAGCATGGGTTAATAAGCGAAGGTTAACCATTAATCTCGATATTCGGATGCTGAGAATCACGCATCCGTTTGGGCAAATCCGGGGACAAACGGCAGCCTGCAAGGCCATTTGATTTGAACAAAGTCGAACGACACGCAAACGGACGGCATTATCACACGAGCGTCTGGCCGAGATGGCTGGTAGCGGTGATTTTTGCCTTTGGGGTTCTTGCCACAATGGTTGGCGGCGCGAACGCCGAAACACGTTCCTTGAAACTCTATCATCTGCACACACAAGAAAAGGCCGAGATCGTCTTTAAGCGCAATGGCCGCTACGATCCGGAAGGGCTGCGAAAGATCAACATCATTTTGCGCGACTGGCGCCGCAACGAGCCGACCAAGATGGACCCGCGCCTGCTGGATCTGGTCTGGGAAACCTATCGCGCCAGCGGCGCCACCGACTACATCCAGGTTGTCTGCGGCTATCGCTCGCCGGCGACGAATTCGATGCTGCGCAGCCGCAGCAGGGGTGTAGCCAAAGAAAGCCAGCACATGCTTGGCAAGGCTTTGGATTTCTACATTCCCGGCGTGCCGCTGAAGAAGCTGCGCAACATCGGCCTAAAGCTGCAGGGCGGCGGTGTCGGCTATTATCCGACGTCGGGTTCGCCGTTCGTCCACTTCGATGTCGGCAATGTGCGCCACTGGCCGGGCATCAGCCGCCAGGAACTGGTCAGCCTGTTCCCCAACGGCAAGACGCTGCATGTGCCAACCGACGGCAGGCCGCTGCCTGGCTATGAGCTGGCGCTTGCCGCATACAAGACACGCAAGGGCTCCGGCGCTCCAGCTATCGAGATGGCCAGTGCCAGCGGCGGTTCCAAAAGATCCGGTGGTCTTCTGGCTGCTTTGTTCGGCGGCGGTTCTGACGAGTCCGCCGACAGCGCCGATGTCGAGACGGCTACGGCCGCGCCAGCGCCAAGGGCTAGAAACGTGAAGCCTGCGGCGGCGGCCAAGAGAGGCAACCTTCCAGGCATTGCTGTAGTGGCGCCGCAGGATGCGCAGCCTACCGAAGTTCCGCAGGTTGCCGACGACAATGTCGCGCAGCCGCGGTCGCAGCAGGACACGCCCGAGACGATTATCGCGGCACTGCCTGCGCGCAGCATTCCGCTGCCTGACTTCGCACCGCGGCCGAAGGCCGAGGTCGGCGCCCAGCGGCCTGAGGATGCTTCTTTTGCCATGGCGGACGCGACAGCGACGACCGAACAGCCCGTGGCGACCGCACATGCGCCGGCGAAACTTCCAGTCGGCATGGCCGATCCGTCGACCGCGTCGGACCTGGCCCAGGTTGCGGTCAACAACATTCCGTTGCCAACTTGGCGTCCCGACAGTTCACTGCCGGCTGACCTTTCACCGCAGGATAAGCACGTGCTGCTGGCGTTGGCCGATACCGCAGCGCACAACCAAACTGCCAACGATGCCTCTTGGGCTCAGCAACCTGCCGAGCCTGATACGGCTGGTCCGAAAGAGGTCAAGCCCGTCCTCGACCAGGCCAATACGAAGCTGGATGAATATCAGGTCGCTTCGCTGTCGGTGCCACGCACGGCGTTCCCCAACTCGTTTCGGGTCGACATCGCATCGCCGCGCAGCGCGATCGCCACCCGGCCGGCGGGTACCGATCCAGTCACCTCGATCGGCGCTGGCGTAAAGACGACGCCCAAGGAAGCCAGGGCTTCCGCGGGGGATCCGAAGCATAATCCCAGATCCCTGGCGGTTGCCACTGCGC
>JBDSLV010000148.1:0-7058 GCA_039916205.1 Mesorhizobium sp.
CGCCGGCGACATCCTCACCTACTGGCTGGCACTGCTGCTCGCCATCGCCACCATCGGCCTCGTCTATCGCTTGCTGCGCTCGAAACAGGGGCTGGGCCTGGCCGCCGTGCGCGACAACCAGGAAGCCGCGCGCTCGGTGGGTGTCGACGCGCGCCGCATGAAGACGCTGGTCTATCTCGCCGCCGGCTTCGGCACCGGCCTCTGCGGCGCCCTGATCTATGTGCAGAAGGCACGCATCTCGCCGGACGCCGCTTTCTCGGTCGTCGACTTTACCGCCTATGTCATATTCATCGTCGTCATCGGTGGCATCGGCACCATCGAAGGCCCGATCGTCGGTGTCATCGTGTTCTTCGTCCTGCGCAACATCCTGGCTGATTACGGTTCCTGGTATCTCCTGATCCTCGGCCTGATCGGCATTGCCATCATGTTGTTCGCACCGCGCGGCCTGTGGGGCCTGTTCGCCGAGCGCACCGGCATCCAGCTGTTTCCCATCCGTCGCCGGCTGACCGGCGGACCTGTATCGTCAAGCAAATCAGATCCATCCAAGGGAGGGCCGCATGGCTGACATCACCACCGACGTGCTGACCATCGGCACCGGGCCAGCAGGCTCGGTGACCGCGGCATTGCTTTCGACCTATGGCGTCGAGAACATGGTCATCAACCGCTACCGCTGGCTGGCCGCGACGCCGCGCGCGCACATCACCAACCAGCGCACCATAGAGGTGCTGCGCGACCTCGGCAGGGAGGTCGAGGCGGAAGCCTACATGCACGCCACCGAACAGGACCTGATGGGCGAAAACGTGTTCTGCACGTCGCTGGCCGGCGAGGAAATCGGCCGCATGCGCAGCTGGGGCAAACATCCGCTCAGCCGGGCCGAACATCTCCTGTCATCGCCCTCGCATATGAACGACCTGCCGCAGACCTTCATGGAGCCGCTGCTGTTCAAGACCGCCTGTTCGCGCGGCACCCAATCGCGGATGTCTATGGAGTATCTCTCTCACGTGCAGGACGCCGACGGCGTCACCACCACCTGCCGCGACCGGCTGACCGGCAAGGACATCACCATCCGCTCGAAATACCTGGTTGGGGCCGACGGCGGCAATTCGCTGGTCGCCGAGCACGCCGGCCTGCCTTTCGAGGGCAAGATGGGGGTCGGCGGCTCGATGAACATCCTGTTCAAGGCGGACCTGTCGAAATACGTCGCCCATCGCCCATCGGTTCTCTACTGGGTGGTGCAGCCGGGCGCCGATGTCGGCGGCATCGGCATGGGCCTGGTGCGTATGATCCGGCCATGGAACGAATGGCTGATCGTGTGGGGCTACGACATCAACCAGCCGGCGCCCAAGGTCGACGACGCCTTCGCCAGGAAAGTGGCGCGCGACCTTGTCGGCGACCCCGAACTGGAGATCGACATCCAGTCGGTGTCGACCTGGACCGTCAACAATATGTACGCCACGCAGACCTCCAAAGGCCGGGTGTTCTGCATGGGCGATGCCATTCATCGCCACCCCCCATCAAACGGTCTCGGATCCAACACTTCGATCCAGGATGGTTTCAACCTCGCCTGGAAGCTTGCCCATGTCATCAAGGGCAAGGCCGGCGAGAGGCTGCTCGACAGCTATTCGCAGGAGCGCGCGCCGGTCGCCAAGCAGATCGTCACCCGTGCCAACAAATCGATCGAGGAATTCGGCCCGATCTTCAAGGCGCTTGGCCTGCTCGATTCCATCGATCCGGTGAAGATGCAGTCGAACATGGACGCCCGCTGCGACAACACGCCGGCGGCCGAGGCGCAGCGCGCGAAGATCCGCGAGACCATTGCCTCCAAGGTCTATGAGTTCGATGCGCATGGCGTCGAGATGAACCAGCGCTACAAGTCCGATGCCGTCGTCACCGACGGCCAGAAGGAGCCGGCCTTCGAGAAGGACGCCGAGCTCCATTATCAGCCGACCTCCTGGCCGGGGGCGCGGCTACCGCACGCCTGGGTGCATTCGGAAAAAGGTGACAAGGCCTCGACGCTCGACCTGACCGGCCACGGCACGTTTACGGTGCTGACAGGCATTGGCGGGCAGGGCTGGCTCGACGCCGCGAAGTCGGTCGGCAAGGAACTCGGCATCGACATCGCAGGTCACCTGATCGGGCCGCGCCAGCCCTGGCAGGATTTTTCCGGCGACTGGGCGCGCGCCCGCGAGGTGCGCGACAGCGGCATCCTGCTGGTGCGCCCGGACCAGCATGTCGGCTGGCGCTGCGATGCCATGAGCGCCGACCCCACGGCCGACTTGCGCCGCGTGATGACGTCAATTCTGGACAGGTGAGGACAACGATGGAAGCGCACGAAAAAGGCTTCTTTACCGAAGAGAATTCGGTGGAGGTCGTCACCGGCCGTAACCGCAATGCCAGGGATGAACGGCTGAAAGCGGTGATGGAGGTCCTGACCCGCAAGCTGCATGAGGCGGTGAAGGAAATCGAACCGACGCAGGACGAATGGTTCGACGCCATTCTGTTCCTGACCAGGACCGGGCACCTGTCCACGGAATGGCGGCAGGAGTTTATCCTTTTGTCCGATGTACTCGGCGTCTCGATGCTGGTCGACGCCATCAACAACCGCAAGCCGTCAGGCGCTTCGGAATCGACCGTTCTTGGGCCCTTCCACCTCGCCGATGCGCCGGAACTGCCGATGGGCGCCAACATCTGCCTCGACCAGAAGGGCGAGGACATGTTCATTCATGGCCGCATCCTCGACACCGAAGGCAAGCCGATCGCCAATGCCGTGCTGGATGTCTGGCAAGCCAATGACGAGGGCTTTTACGATGTGCAGCAAAAAGGCATCCAGCCTGACTTCAACCTGCGCGGCGTCTTCCGCACCGGCACCGATGGACGCTACTGGTTCCGCGCCGTGAAGCCGAAATTCTATCCCATCCCTGACGATGGCACGGTCGGCAAGCTGCTCAACGCGCTTGGCCGCCATCCCTACCGCCCGGCGCATCTCCACTACATCCTGAAAGCCGACGGCTTCGAGACGCTGACCACCCACATCTTCGACCCTGATGATCCCTACATCAACTCGGATGCGGTGTTTGGCGTCAAGGAAAGCCTGCTCGCCGAATTCAAGCAGGTCAACAATCCGGCGCGCGCCAAGGAGCTCGAATTCGCCGGCCCGTTCTGGGAGGTCGAGCACGATTTCGTATTGGCGAGGGACCAGGGATAGCAGGCACCTCGCCGGGATCGCGATCAGGCCGTAGTGCTGGCGCCCCAGGAGCCTGTCTCGGCCATTGCCTTGAGCAACGGCGCCGGCTTGAAGACATCCTTGCCGGTCCGCTGATGCCAGTGTTCGAGCCGCTCGATGATCCTGGCGGCGCCTTCAAGGCCGGCCCAGAACATCGGACCACCCTTGCCTATGGGAAAGCCGTAGCCATTGACCCAGACGATATCGATGTCGGACGCGCGGGTTGCTATCCCTTCCTCCAGAATCCTGGCGCCCTCGTTGACCAGCGGATAGAGCGTGCGCTCGATGATCTCTTCGGCGCCGATCGGACGCGGCGCGATACCCTTCCAGGCAGCCTTCTCGCGAATGAGCGCCTCGACCTCGGGATCCGGGACGGGTGTGCGTCCGCCGTTCTCGTAGAGATAAAAACCCCTGCCGGTCTTCTGGCCGAAGCGGCCCTGCTCGCACAGCGTATCGGCGATGACTGCCGTCAGCCCGCGCGCCTTGCGGTTGCGCCAGCCAATGTCGAGGCCAGCGAGGTCGCCCATCTGGAACGGGCCCATCGGCCAGCCGAAATCGGTGAATGCCTTGTCGATCTGGCTGGGTGTCGCGCCTTCCAGCAGAAGCGCTTCCGATTCTGAACCACGCGCTGCCAGCATGCGGTTGCCGACAAAGCCGTGGCAGACGCCGACGACAACGGCCACCTTGCCGATGCGCCGTGCCAGATCGACGGATGTCGCCAGCGCGTCGGGCGCGGTCTTTTCGGCGCGCACGATTTCCAGCAGTTTCATCACATTGGCCGGCGAGAAGAAATGCAGGCCGAGCACATCCCGCGGCCGCGAGGTCGACGCGGCGATTTCGTTGATGTCGAGATAGGACGTGTTGGTGGCGAGGATCGCACCGGGCTTGGCCACCGCGTCGAGCTTGCCGAAGATCTCCTTCTTGACCGTCATGTCCTCGAACGCCGCTTCGACGATCAGGTCGCAATCGGCAAGATCGGCATAGTCGGTGGAGCCCTTGAACTGAGCGAGCCGCTGACGCCTGGCCTCTTCCGTGAGGGAACCACGCGTAACCGACACGGCATAGTTTTTGTTGATCGTGCCAAGGCCGCGCTGCAAGGCCTCGTCGCTGGTTTCCAGCAATGTGACCGAGAACCCGCCATTGGCGAAGGCCATGGCGATGCCGCCGCCCATCGTGCCGGCGCCAATGACCCCGACCCGGGCGATCCGGCGCTTGACGATATCCTTGCCGGGCAGCTTTGCCGCCTCGCGTTCGGCGAAAAACAGGTGGCGCTGGGCACGCGACTGGTCGCCTCCGACCAGTTTCACGAACAGCGCGCGCTCTGCCGCCAGCGCCTCGTCGAAGGGCAGCGTGAGCGCATTGCGCACCGCCTGCGCGCAGGCGATCGGCGCCTCGAGCCCGCGCGCCTTCCTGGCGAGGTCGGCCGCCTCGGCGTCGAAGGCAGTGAGATCGGTTTCCCCAAGCTGCTCATCGCGGTCGCGCACCGGCGTGAACGGCCCGCCCTTGCGCGCCAGCTCCCGGGCGAAGTTCACGGCGTGCGTGGTCAGATCGCCTTCGAAGACGGCGTCGACAAGACCGATGGCATGCGCTTCTTCCGCGCCGATCGGCGTGCCGGAAACGATCATCCTGAGCGCCTTCACCGCACCGACAAGCCGCGGCAGCCGCACCGTGCCGCCGCCGCCTGGCAAGAGGCCGAGCTTCACCTCCGGCAGGCCGAGTTTGGCCTGGGCATCGGCAACACGGAAATGACAGCCGAGCGCCAGTTCAAGGCCGCCGCCAAGCGCGGTGCCATGGATGGCGGCCACTGTCGGCTTGGCGATGGTCTCGAGCGCCGCCACGATGGCGCGCAGCTCCGGCTGCTGCATCGGCTTGCCGAATTCGGTGATGTCGGCGCCGGCAACGAAAGTCCGCCCGGCGCAGGCGATGACGATTGCCGCCACATCGGAATTGTCGCGCAAGACGGTCAGCGCCTGCATGAGCGGCTCGCGGACATGGAAGCTGAGCGCGTTGACCGGCGGATTGTCGATGGTGACGACGGCAACGCCGCCGTCTCTTGTAACGCTGACGAAATCGGACAAGCAGAACCTCCCGCATAGCGAACCGCGCCAGCGGGTGTTTACAGGGCCGATATGCCGATTGGAACCGGATTTCCGGCGACGCCGATATTCTGCCAGCCCTGGATCAATGGCGGCCGCTTTAACGCACTGCCTTCTGCCCGCCCGCCACCGTGATCACGCCAACGATGATCAGTCCGGTCAGCAACAGGCGGACGCCTGCGCTGACACCGAACGTGTTGAGCATGGTCAACAGCAGCACCAGGAACAGTGCTGCCCCCCAGACGCCAGGCACATTGGCCTTGCCGCCGGCCACCGAGGTGCCGCCGATGACGACGACGGCGATCGAGGCGAGCAGATATTCGTTGCCGATATCGACATTGGCGCCGCGGAAATAGCCGGCCAGCAGCGCCCCGTCGATGCCGCCAAGCGCGCCCGACAGCGTGTAGGTGAGGAAGCGGATGCGGCCGACATTGACGCCGGCCAGCCAGGCGGCGCGGATGTTCTGGCCGATCGCCAGCACCGAGCGGCCATAGATCATGCGTTGCAGCACGACGGCAGCGCCGATTGTGAACAGCACGGTGAGGATCGCCAGCACCGGAATGCCAAAAATCTGCCAGTTGGCAAAATCGGCGAAGCCCGGCGGCGGCTTGATCTGCAGGCCGCGCCCATAGCTGATGTCGATCGACTGGATGATGAAGCTCGCCGACAAAGTGGCGATGATCGGCGGAATGCGCAGCGCCCAGATCAAGAGATAATTGGCGGCGCCGATGGCCATGCCGCAAGCAAGCGCCGCCAGCAGCCCGACCGCGATCATGGAGTCGTTGCCGTCCATGACCTTCATCGCAACCGCGCTGGCCAGACCGATATTGGCCGGCAGCGACAGGTCGACATTGCCCGGCCCGAGCGTGATGACGAACATCTGGCCGACGCCGACGATGACGGTGAACACGGCAAGCGACAGCGCCGCCGTGATCATGCCGCCGCCGCCATAGCCGCCGGTGAAGGCGATGGTCGCCAGCCACACCAGAGCCGCGCCGAGAAACGACCAGATCCAGGGTTTGACGAGCAGTATCCGCAACGAGGCCATCTCACCTCTCCTTGCGGCTGATCAGCACCCGGGCCGCCAGCACGATGATCAGGATGGCGCCATTGGCGGCGACCTGCCAGTCGGGTGGAATGTGCATGAAGGTCAGCAGTGGCGAGGCGGCGAGCGCCAGCGTCAGCGCGCCGAGCACAGCACCGATCGGCGACACCCGGCCGCCGACGAATTCGCCGCCGCCGAGAATGACGCCGGCGATCGCCAGCAACGTATAGCCATTGCCGATATTGGCGTCGGCCGAGGTGGTGATGCCGATCAGCGCCATGCCTGAGAGCACGCCGAACAGACCGGTCAGCGCAAACAGCACGATCTTGGTTCTGAGCAGCGACCAGCCGGCGCGCCCGAGTGCTGCCGGATTGCCGCCGGAGCCACGCAGGATCACGCCATAGGAGGTGCGCATCAGGCCGAAATGGACGACCACCGCGATCACCAGCGCCGCGATGATTGGAAACGGCACGAAGGGCGGCTTGAACGCCATCAGCGACAGCAGCCAGTCCGGTGCCTTGCCGCCGGGTTTTGGCAGGACGAGGATGGCGAGACCCTGCCAGACGAAGCTCATGCCCAGCGTCACCACGATCGAAGGCAGATTGCGCAGATGGATCAGCGCCCCCAGCAGCGCATAGACGCCGATCGAGCCGAGCAGGATGACGACGCCGGTCAGCGGCGCATCCTTCAACCA
>JBDSLV010000149.1:0-4487 GCA_039916205.1 Mesorhizobium sp.
TGCAGATGGCGGTCAGCCGCACCCGCGAATACGAGGCCGACCGGCGCGGCGCCGAAATCTGTGGACACCCGCTCTGGCTCGCATCGGCGCTTGACAAGATCGCCCGGGGCGCCGAACGCATCCGCAAGCCCGATGCCGAGCGCAATCCGGCAACCGCGCACCTTTTCATCATCAATCCTCTTTCCGGCGAGCGCATGGACAATCTGTTTTCCACCCACCCGAGCACCGACAACCGCATCGCCGCCTTGCAGGCGATGGCGCGCGAGATGGCCGGCAGCGACAGCCAGGCCGCTCCACGCCCGGCTCCCCGGCAGGCGGACGTGCGGCAGCCAGCGGCCCCGTGGGGCCAGCCAGAGCAGCCGGCGCAGGCAGACAAGCCGAAGCCCAATCCATGGGGGCGCAATCCGACCGGACCTAAAGGGCGGTGGTCGTGAGCGTGGCGGACAGGGCACCACGACGCACGGGTTCTGGCGATCAGCAGCACAATGGCGACGGCGAATTCGTTGCCGGCCTGGCAGCGCGCAAAGCGGCCGCACGCCTGCTGGCCGCCGTCATCGACGCCAGGACACCACTGGATGGATTGACCGACCACGAGAACGGCCATCCGCAGTACAAGGCGCTCGATCTGCGCGACCGTGGCCTGGTACGAGCCATACTCGTCACCGCCTTGCGCTACCGCATGACCATATCAGGGTTGCTGGCGCGGCGCCTGGAAAAGCCGCTGCCACCCAACGCCACGGCGCTGTCGCATATATTGCATGTGGCGGCGGCGCAGATTCTGTTCCTTGACATTCCCGACAGCGCTGCGGTCGACATTGCCGTGACCCACGCCAAGTCCGATCCGCGCACGGTGCGTTTTTCCGGCCTCGTCAACGGCGTCTTGCGCACGCTGGCGCGCGCCAAGGAGACGGAATTGCCTGCCGCCCTGGCTGCCACTGATGAAGCGCCAAAATGGTTTTCCGACCGGCTGAAGGCCACCTATGGCGCTGCCAAGGCTGGAGAAATCCTTACCGCGCATCGTCATGAGGCGCCCGTCGATTTCTCTGTCAAGGCCGACCCGGAACTCTGGGCCGAACGGCTCGGCGGCTTCGTCCTGCCAACCGGGACAATCCGGGTGGGGAAGCTTGCCGGTGCCGTGACCGAACTGCCAGGCTTCGCCGAGGGCGCGTGGTGGGTCCAGGACGCGGCGGCCAGTCTTCCGGCACGGCTGTTCGGCGACATCAAGGGATTGCGCGTTGCCGATCTCTGCGCCGCCCCTGGCGGCAAGACCGCGCAGCTCATTCTCGCGGGCGCCAGGGTCACCGCCGTCGATACCTCGAAGAACCGGCTGACGCGGCTGACGCAGAACCTCGAACGGCTTGGTTTAAGCGCCGACATCGTCCAGGCCGATTTGCTCAAATACCAGCCGGAGGAGCTGTTCGACGCCGTGCTTCTCGACGCGCCCTGCTCGTCGACCGGAACGGTCCGCCGGCACCCTGACGTGCCGTGGACAAAGACGCCGGCCGATGTCGAAAAACTCGCCGACCTGCAGCGGCGGTTGCTGGCTCGCGCCGTCACGCTGGTCAAGCCCGGCGGCAGGGTCGTCTTTTCCAACTGCTCGCTCGACCCGAGTGAAGGCGAAGACCTGCATCGTGCCTTCCTCAAGCAGGCGAAGCTGGTCGCCGACGATCCGCTGCGGCAAGGCGAGATCGAAGGCATCGATCCTTTCCTGACGCCACAAGGCACGTTGCGCACCACGCCCGCCGATCTGGATCAGGGCTCACCGGAGCGCTCCGGCCTCGACGGCTTCTTCGCGGCGCGCATGCGTAGAGCCGGCTAAATGCATGTGGCCCGGAACCGAGAACCGGTTTCGGGGCAACGGCGCGCTTCAGCGGAAAGGCTTCAAGCACTGGAAGTTGCTGACTTTTTTGGGGGGCATCGCGGTCAAATCAGGGTGAACCGTCGTCGCCTCAAGGAATACGCCTTCGCATAAGTTCTTGAATCATATAAACTTGCCCCGGGGTATAGGACGATCAGGAGGGGTTTTGGCACTTGCTGCCGGCAGCACGACGCGTCTATGGACGCTTGTCGCGAAGGAGTTCTGGCGCAAGACGCGCCGGCGCCTGCGTGCTGGGCCAATCTATCGCTGGCGCTATTCCGGCCGCACACCCGAACGTGTCCTGATCGCGCCGCCGGACCTGCGTCTGGCCGATCCGCAGATCGCGCTTGAGATCTACTACGGCCGTTACCCCTTGTCGGGGCATCTGGTCGAGACCGGCGGCAAATCGCCTTTCCAGATCAACGTGCCCAACCGCGGCTGGCAAAAGACACTGCATGGGTTCCGCTGGCTGCGTCACATGCGCGCCGCCGGTACCGAGCTGGCCGCCGCCAATGCCCGAGCCCTGGTTTCGGACTGGATCGCCATGCATGGCAGCCACATTTCCGGCATCGCCTGGGAGCCCGGCACGACCGCCAAGCGCGTCATTGCCTGGCTGCAGCATTCCTCCGTGGTGCTGCAGGGCGCTGAATTTCCGTTCTACCGCGCCTTCCTGAAATCGTTGGCCGTGCAGATCCGCTATCTCAGGTCGATGGCGCGCGAGATGCCGGACGGCAAGGACAGGCTGCGCGCCCGCATCGCGCTGGCCTTTGCCGCCCTGTCGCTGCCGGCACCGGCATCGGCGCTGCGCGGTGCGACCCGCAACCTTGCCGATGAACTCGACCGCCAGATCCTGCCTGACGGCGGCCATATCTCGCGCAATCCGATGGCCGTGCTGGAAATCCTCGCCGACCTTTTGCCGCTGCGCCAGACCTATGCCAACCAGGCGGAAACGCCACCGCAGGCGCTGATCGGCGCCATCGACCGCATGCTGCCGGCGCTGCGCTTCTTCCGCCATCAGGACGGCAGTCTTGCCCGTTTCAACGGCATGGGTGCCACCATCCACGACCGCATTGCCACCATACTGCGCCACGACGACACCGCCGGCGCGCCTCTGCTGCATGCGCCGCATTCCGGCTACGAGCGCCTGTCGATGGGCGGTGTGACTGTGATCGCCGACACCGGGCTGCCGCCGCCGGTCGACGTCTCCAATGCGGCGCACGCCGGATGTCTGGCCTTCGAGCTGTCGTCGGGGCGCCAGCACTATATCGTCAATGCCGGCATCGACACCTATGGCGCCGCTGAATTCCGGCCGCTGGCCCGCGCCACCGCCGCGCATTCGACCGCCACCATCAACGACACGTCGTCGGCGCGCTTCAGCCATTCGCTGCGCGTCAACGACCTGCTCGGCACGCCGCTGATCGGCGGGCCCCAGCATGTCCAGTGCAAGCGTATCGACCAGAAGGGCGTGCAGGGTTTCATCGCCCGCCATGACGGCTATGCCGCGCGCTTCGGCTTTTTGCATGAGCGCGAGATGAAGCTGTCGACCAATGGCAACGTTCTGACCGGCAGGGACCGGTTCCAGCGGCCCGGCGGCGCGCCCGTCCGCAACAATGGCCGCGATTTCATCACCGTGCGCTTCCATATCCATCCCGACATCAACTTGTTCCAGGATGAACATGATCGCCTGGTGCTGACGGGTGACCAAGCCGACACCTGGGTGTTTACCTCGAGCGAAGTGGCCGCCGAGGTCGAGGAATCCATATACTTCGCCGGGCTCGGCGGTCCGCGCCGCTCTCGGCAGATCGTGCTTGCCTTCAAGGCGTCGGACGTTTCCGAGGTCCACTGGCAGCTGACGCGGACGGCCATCGCCGGCTATCTCGAAAACAACTGAGCGGCTGCCGGAAGCCTGCCTATCTTCGCCCTGGGTTTAAGCCGTCGGCGTCGGCGAAAGCCCCGGCGCCGCGAGCTTCAATGCATAAGCCCTTATGTCTGTCGGCCATGGCTCGGCCTGTCATTCGAATCGCTGTTCATCGCCCGCGAACAGGGCCCGCACCGCCTCCTCGAATCCCGGCAGATTGCCGGCCATGGCCGACATGAAGCGATAGGCCGCTTCGCGGGCCGTCCGTATCAGGCTTTGCCCGACGCCCAGACGCCGCTTCTCGTCCACAAGACGGCGTAATGCCTGCGATGCGCCGCCCGGCTGCGAAGCCAGCCATTCCCACTGCCTTGGCAAAAGCGTGACCTCGCGCGCGACGACGCCAAGCTTGTGCCTGCCACGCGCACGCGCATCGGCTCCGCTCCTGCCGCGTGACCGCCTTGGCGGTGTTTCGGATACAGTCTCCCGTGGGTCGTCCGCCCCAGCGAGCCGGGTAGCGATCTCGGCGCCGGATCCGCGCGGATCCAGATCGGGAGCAGCGCTCCAGGCGCGTCTGGCTCAGTGGCGTGGCTAATTGAACGCCTTACCCGCCTGACCGCCGTTTGATTTTCCGGCGTCATGTGCTACGGCGCGGGCATCCACCACACCAGTCGTGAAAGGCTGCCAGCCCATGGCCGTCGCCGCCAAGAACATTCCAGCTCCCGACCTCGTTCCGGTCCGCCGCGCGCTGCTTTCCGTTTTCGACAAGACCGG
>JBDSLV010000150.1:0-8366 GCA_039916205.1 Mesorhizobium sp.
GATCGGTAGGAGGATCGAGACGACGACCGCTCTCGATCCAACGACCACACACCTGACAGTGCGCGATGCAGGCCTGTTGCGGTTGACCCCGACAAGGTCACAGAACATGCCTGCAATTCGGCCGTTCGCCGTACCCGATGTCCATTAGGAAATAGATAGGATCTCGAGTTCGCGCGGCCCTAGCTTGACAACGTCGCCAACGGTTTTGCCAATCAGCGCGATGGCAACCGGGGAACCATGCGATATGGACGCCTGGGACGGGTCGGCCTCATCTTCACCGACGATACGGAAGGTCTGAGTGCGGCCATCATCACGCTCGAAGGTAACGGTGTGCCCGAAGGCGATCACTTCATTGGACGTGGGCACCGGCAGAAGCTGGGCCGTACGGACGCGCTCGGCAAAATAGCGCATGTCTCGAACCGGAACCGCTGACTGCCGCCGCCTCTCGTTGACATCTTCCAGCACGTTGGCGGCCTCGAAAGCCTGCTGAGCGCTAGCCAACTCATCCCCAAGCATCCTGAGGCCCGCCTCCGTGACGAGGTTGATCCGATCGGAGATAGGGCGCGCCGGCAGGATGGTTTCCGATGCTGCCTCGGCACTTTCCTCCTTGGCAAATGCTACACTCATTTGGTCGGGCTCCGTGTCGGGACATTGTAATCGGATGACCTTGAGCTGACAACAAAGCTGCAACAATTTGACGGCCGGCTTGGGCGGCAACGGAATGCTCACGAAAGGGGTGGAAAGCGAGGCCCAATCGAGCTGACAGCATGGCGGCCCAAGCTGCCGAGGTAAAAACCGGTTGCAAACCCCTGCCGTCGATAGCCGGCGAAGCTGGTCACCATCCAACCTGCGCGAGCCTTCACCAGAAGCCGATGAGCGACCTCAGCAACGCCATCGGCCCAACCGCTTCCCGCCACGTTTTGCGAAAGCCTGCCCGGCCTGTTGCAGCCAGCACATCATCGTCGATGTCGCGCAGGATGATGCCCGCGTTGCGCCAGCCCATCCTGGCAAGGGCGGATGCCAGATCCGCGCGTGCCGGATCGAACCGGGCCTGGTGAACAGGCGAACTCGCGGCGTGGTCAATATCGTTGCTCGCGCCGAGTACGCGCTCCGGAATTGCAACAGCGGCATCCGTGTCGAAAGACGAGGACGGATCGAGGAACCGGGAGATCGAATCGAGGCAAAGCGCCGGATTTGAGACGAGCTGCTCATAACAGACGAAATGCACCGGAACACCGCTGCGGCGAAGGGCATCCATGGCGAAGTGGAACTGGTTCCAGTAATCCGCAGGGCTGCGGAACCTGTACTCCATCTGCCCCGGGCGCGTGAAATCCTGCCTTATTTCAAACGGCTTGCGCAGGAATGAACCGAGACGGTTTTCCGGTTGGAAAATGCTGTGGTTCCTCGCGTAGCGGAACCACGAGAGAAGCTGGGTCACGGGGTCCTTGCTGACGACAACGATCGGCAATTCCCCGTATTGCATGTCGTGGCCGTTCATGAGGGCTGGAAAAACCCCGTGTTTCCAGAAGCCTCGATCGAAGACAACAGGTGCCTTCAGATAGTGTTGGATCAGGTATTTGGTCAGGTTCGTCCCGGATCTCGGCGTGCCCATGACGCGGACTTCCGCGGCCCTGTCGCCAGGCCGCTGCTGCCGTGGGTCGTTTGCTGGAATGCCCATATCGGTTCCCGCTCCGCAGGCTCTACATAAGCCATCGCTAAAGCAAGGATAAACCGTTTCGAGGCCGCAAATCACCCCCGCCGGAAAGCCTCTGTGGATAGTAACCAGCTGTTCACCATAGGCCGGCATTCCGATTGAAGCGGTCCGCCAGACGCTTAGCCTGACCTTGCGCCGCGTCCCCACGTGGCGCGTCCCAACCCCACCCTGGCGACCGGCGTTTTCAAGTTCCCTCCAAGCCGTATACGTCGGTCGCCGCCCCTGCCTGCCTTGCGAAATCGAGAAGCCCGCCACCTCCGGCAGTGGGATTTTTGGCGCGCCTCAGCCGGGCTTAACCGGCGGCAGCTCGGGCGCACTGAGCCCCTTGAACGGATCGCGCCAGGCCTCGATTGTTTCAAGCCGCCGATACCACCCCTCAAGCACCGGATAGTCGCCAAGCGGCAGGCCGCCGACGTCGTTGAAGGCTAGGAACGTCGCCATGCGGAAATCGGCGTAGCAGACTGAATCCCCAACCAGCCATTGCCGGCCGGCAAGCGTGGCCTCGAGGATCGCCGCCGTGGTGTGGAACAGGTTCAGCCCCTCCTCGACCAGTTGATGATCGATCGGACCCAGATGGTAGCGCTGCTTGGTGCCGCGCTCGAAATGCACCATGTCGCAGGCCCGTGCAAAATTCTCCTTGCCCCAACTCAGCCAGCGGATCATCTCGGGCTCATCATCGCCGGTACGCCAGAAATCCGAGCGCATGTCGCGCGACAGCCGGCAGGCTATGGCGTCGGTCTCCCACAGGCTGCCGCCTGGCCACGCCAATATGGGCAGGTAAAGGTTGGGATTGAGCGGCCGGAACCGCTCCGCTTGCCCCTGCGCGAACGGTGAGGCGAATTCGAACGCCACGTTAGCCTTGAGAAAACGCGCCACCGCGACCGCCAGACGCGGATTGGGATTGCGGCTGAAAAACAGTTTTGTTTCCACCCCAGCCGGCGTCGGCTCGACCTTGTCACTCATGAATGCCTCTCCTTGTCCTGGCGAACATCGCCAAGCCTAGGACGGATCCCGCTGGTACGATCCGACAATTCATCCGATAGCTCGCATGAGGCCGCTTTTTGTCCACGTCGCCGTGCATGACGTGGAACAAGCGTCAATCGGCGTGGCCACCTTCGGTGTTTGCCATGGCCGCCAAAATGACAGCGAAGACGCTGTCCACCTCTTCCTGGACTTCCCAAGGCGAGAAGCCGGCTCTTTCGGCATCGCTTATGAGACGATCCGACAAAGCCGTAGCCAGAGCAGGGTCGTTGGATGCGTGCGAGGGAAGGTGTTTAGCCATCCACCTGTGCAAGAAATTCAGCCCGCGCGTGCTCATGCGCCGATAAGCTCGATAGCTGAATTAGGTTCCGCTAGCCTACCTGCCCAGCGGCTGTTTCGAGAGCGAGACGAGTTCCGCCTCATCAACCACCCCAGCCATATAGTTGGCGATGACCCGCGATGCGATGGTCTCGCGGGCATCTGGCGACTGGCCTTCGACGCGGAGCCGATCGAAGACGCGCCCAAGGAGAGCCAATTCGGAACTGTTGAAAATTCCAGCTTCAGTGGCCTTTCGTCGAATCGGCATCATCGTCCTCCTGGAAATGCTGCGACTTGTTGTCTCCGGTTTAGCACGTTGGAGGGGTATTGGCTTGGCATCGTTGGCGGTCGAAAAAGCGCTCATATCCGACACGGAACGCTGTCCGTATGATTGACGGGAGAATTATCCGCAAAGTTTGGGTTGACCGTCCAAAGGCGTGAGGCGACACTTCCCGTTGAATGAAGACTGCTGGAGGAAATGCGATGGACGAACCCGATCGGTGGCGCCACATGTCGACCGCGCCGAAGGATGGCAGCCGGATCCTGGTCACGGTTCGCCCGTCCGAACAGGGACCGGCCGAAGTCGACCTCGCCTATTGGTCGCGCGCCGACCAGTTCGCCAGCGAAGGCTGGCGTGCCTCGGACTCCTCGCCCGGCCGCGTCATCGAATATGCCGACCCGGAACTGAAATGCTGGATGCCGCTGCCATCAGCCAATCTCAGCCGCGCCTCGATGCCCGCCCCCTGGCAAGGCGAGGATGCGCAGCAGCTGGACGGCTCGGGGATTTAGCGAGGCGGGGGCTACTTTAGGGAGGAGCGCCTTACTTTGGCGAAAGCGGCTGAGCTGCCAATCTCCCCCCAAGTGGGGGAGATGTCCGGCAGGACAGAGGGGGGCGCCGTAGCGCGCCAAGATCAACTGCAACCGGACAGTTATGCCTCACACGGACGCCGAGTTGACACTCTGGAACGAACTTCGCGCGCATCGACTGATGGGCCTGGGCTTTCGCGGGCAATTCCCGATCGCCGGCTCCATCGTCGACTTTGCCTGTCCTGAGAAAAGCTCGTCGTGGAAATGTCTCAGCACGGTGAAGCACATTCGCCGCCGCTGACGCATTGAGGACGAAGCGGCTGGAACACGATGGCTGGAACACCCTCCGCTTCTGGAGGGGGTTGGAACACCAGCTTTCACGGGCGTTTGGCCAGGCCAGGCGCGTTCGCAAATTCGCGGAGCACTCGCTTGACCGAGTGCGCTTCAAAAACGCTGTGCTGCAGTATGAACGGTTCCGCGACTGAGCGCACCGGCAAGCGGGGACCAAAGGCAAAAGATTGGGAGAGGCGCTTCAGCCCGCGCACTCCGGGAGGCGTATGGGATTGGGCGTATCAGCGAGTTCCTGAGCGGTCGCACAGGCGGGAAATCCAGCCTTGCGCATCAGCTCCACCATCACCTTCACGGCATCGGCTGGCCAGCTGCGGTTCAGCGCGAAGCGCTCGACGGTCAAGAGGCCAGGAAACTTGGCGACGCCGCGTTTCGCCAGCGCCGCCGACTCGTCTTTCTTGCCGAGAGAGGCGAGGCTTCCCGCCACGATGACAAAGCCGTCGGTGTTCCATTCTTCTTCGGGCTGGTGCGACTGCACGCGGATCACGTCCTCATAGCGACCAGCCATGACGAGGCCGAGCCGCAAGCACGGGATCGCCCAATTGGGATAAGCAGGATTGATGGCGATGGCGCGGTCGGCGGCCTCCGCCTCCTTTTGCACATCTTCGGCCAGGCAGGCATAGAAGACCAGGTTGTCGAAGGAGTTGGGGCTGAGGCGCAGCGCCTCGTCGAGCTGCACCTGACCTTGGTTCAGATCACCCGTCAAGGTCAGTGCATAGCCCAGCGCCGCGTGGGCGTCGGCATCCATCGGGTCAAGGGAAACCGCCTTACGGGCATAGCTTAGCATCTGCTGCATCAGCTCCGCCGCGCCGCCCTCATAGGTAAAGCGCCAGGCAAAGGTATTGGCATATCTCACGTAGGCACGGGCGAAGGCCGGGTCCTTGGCGATCGCCTGATCGAGAATCTTCTCGGCCTCCCTCATGTGCTCGTCGGAAAGGTCGGAATACATTGTCTCCTGCGCCATGAGATAGAGCTCGTAAGTGCCGAGATCGGCAGGGGGCTTGCGTTTGGCGTTGGCGAGCACGGTCTCGCCGACCTTGCCCGCCCTGCCGCCGAGACTGTTGGCGATGTGATCGGCAACATCGCTCTGGATCGCGAAAATCTCGCCGCTGAGCCGGTCGTAGCGGTCCGACCACAACGTCTCGCCAGTTGCCGCATCGATGAGCTGCGCGGTAATGCGGATGTGGTCATTGTCGCGCTGGAAGCTGCCCTTGAGCACGTGGCTGATCTTGAGGTCTTTGCCCAAGGCGCGGATGTCCACCGCCTTTCCCTTGTAGGCATCCGTGGTGTCCTTGGCCATCACGCGGAAGTCCGCGTAGCGCGACAGGTCGGTGATCGTATCAATGGTGAGGCCGGTGGCGATACGTGCATCCTCCACGCTGCCGGAAAGGCTTTCGAAGGGCAGGATCGCGACTGACGGTGCCGTCACTGGTTCTGGCGCCGGCTGCACGTAAATCCAACCACCAAGCGAGACAGCCAAAAGGACGACAGCAGCTGCGAGCGCAGGGAAGAGCTTGCCCGGCGCTTTGACAATTGGCTGAACCGCCGTCGCCTGCGGGGCGTTTGTCAGCTCAGGAGGGCTAATGGTTGAATGAGGCGGCGCGGCGGGCGAAACGCCGTTGCCTGTGGCGGCGATGCGGTCGCGCAACATCTGCGTCTCTGGCGATGGCTCGACCCCCAGTTCCTCGCGCAACAGCTTGCGCAACTTTTCGTAGTGGCGGAGCGCCTGGGCCTTCTCGCCCGAAGCGAGATAGGCCTCCATAAGCTGGCGGTGCGAACCCTCGCGCAGCGTGTCGGTCTGCACGAGGCGGCGCGCCATATTGATCCTAGCCGCACCGTCGAGAAGCGGCGCCAGCCGGTCCATCGCCGCGATGTAGCGGCTGTTGAAGTGCTCGCGCTGTTCGCTGAGCCACTGCTCGATCTCGGGCTCGGGCGCCGAGGCGTCCGCGAGGAACGGCCCGCGCCAAAGGGCGATCGCCCGCTCGAGCGACGCGCGCGTGGCAAGCTCCGCATCCTTGAGGAAGAGATCGGCGTCGAATGCGACGCGGTTCGGGTGAACGGCGACGGCGCCGTCGAGCCGGGCGAAGAACGCGCTATCCTGGCCTTTAAGCTCCTTCCGCAGCACGGCGAGCGCCTGCCGCAAGCTTTTCTTCGCCTGCTCGTCGCTATGCCCTGCCCAGAGCACGCCAGCCAGAGCGTCCCGGCTCATGCCGCGGCCTGGGGCACATGCCAACATCGCGAGCAGCAAACGGTTCTTCTTGCTGCTGATCTCGATCGCCTCGCCGCCGGGACCAGTCAGCGAGAAAGGACCAAGCAAGCAAAGACCAAACGTGCCGGAAGCAGGCTCTTCCGGCTGAGCGAATGAGGCCCGGTGCACCGTCCCCTTGCGGGCTTTGTCGTGCATGACTGCTTTTACGCTTTTTTTGTGGCTTGTAGGAAGGGCATTTTATGCCCCGCGGCTAGCCTGTGCCAGCAAACTGTCCGCACTCGAGACGCGCTGAAGCCCGCCTCGGAAAGCGGAAACCACCTGTCGCCAAAAAAGGGGAACTCAAAATGAAAGCTCGGCACATCGCCTCACTGACATCGCTGACTCTGCTCGGCGCAATGGTTGCACCGTACTCGTTGCAGGCGGCTGAAGCACCGCCGATTGGCGGTGGCTATACGAACGTCATCCCGATTCCGGTCAATGACCCGTCCGTGAAGGAAATCGCCGGGGCACTGTTCAAGCCTCAGGGCGCGGGACCATTCCCGGCGCTCGTCTACATGAGCGGATGCAACGGGCTGAACTTTCCCCCGGAGGTTCAGCAGGAGAAGAGGGTGATCGACAACATGCTGTCCAAGGGCATTGCAACGCTGATAGTCGATCCCTTCACGTCGCGCGGTGAAAAGGATGGAGCCTGCGACAAACTCGATGTTCAGGGATTTACGCGCGGCGGGGATGACGCCGTAGCGGCGCTGAAGGCTCTTAAGGCAATACCCGATATCGACCCCAATAGGGTCTTCCTGCAAGGTTATTCATATGGGGCGATATCGTCGTTATATGCTACCGATATGAAAACACCGGGGACGCACGACACGAGGATTGCGGGACTCATCGCGTACTACCCTTACTGCTATGACAACGTTGATCCATCGGTTCCCACTCTGGTCCTGATCGGTGAGAAGGACGACTGGACTCCCGCGGCGAATTGCCAAGCCGTCACAGGCAAGGCCAATTTCGAGGTAATCGTCTATCCGGGTGCGACGCACGGTTTCACGGAGCCCTTTGATAAGCCTTTCGACGTCGACGGACACCACCTTGCCCACGACGAAGCGGCAACGAAGGACGCCCAGGAACGCGCGGAGGCGTTTATCGCCGCGCATTTGAAGTGAGCGTCGCAATCGGCGCCAACGTATTCAGGTGCACCATCCACGACTCGCAAACGGGCCGCCAGCCCGTTTGCGCAGCCGCCCGTGGTGAGCGGCCTCTGGATGTTCCGACTTAATGGCCGGCCAATTATGAAGCGACAAGATAAGTGGACGCGCCTCAAGCGAAGGAAGAAGACAGGCCCGATCGGCGTCATTAAGCGGGGGCCAAATGCGCCGACAGAGAAATCACTGGCACGGGGCCAAGCCTTTTTTCCGTGCTAAAGCGCGTCGCGTCGAAACGGATTCAGGCTACGCGCTTTAGGTTGTTGATTGATGCATGTCGTCGTCGCAAAACCGAGGTCACTTTTGCGCGACATGCATTAGACTGAACGGAACGCAAAGCAACAAGACGTTTGTTCTCCGTTCCTGCGTCGCCCTCACCGTGGCTTGCGCACGGCCCTGATCATTCCGCTTGGCCCGCCGCCGCAAAAGAAGCAGTCGCTGCCATTGGATTCCATGCCCGAAATGCCCATGCCTTCCGGCATGTCGAGCCGCTCCAGGACTTTGCCCGATTGGGGATCGATGCGCCGCACGTCGCTCTGTTCGCCTTCCCAGGTGGCGTGCCAGAGCTCGCCGTCAACCCAGGTCACACCGGTGACGAAGCGGTTGGATTCGATGCTGCGCAGCACCTTTCCTGTCTCCGGGTCGATCTGGTGGATCTTACGCTCCCGATACTCACCAACCCACAGCGTGCCTTCGGCCCAGGTCAGCCCGGAATCGCCACCTTTGCCGGGTGCCGGGATGGTGTTCAGCACCTGGCCGGTATCCGGATCGATCTTCTGGATGCGGT
>JBDSLV010000151.1:0-15488 GCA_039916205.1 Mesorhizobium sp.
GACACCGTCGTCGTCGCGCTGATCGGCGAGCGCGGGCGCGAGGTTCGGGAATTCCTCGAGGACACGATCGGCGAGAGCATGGCCAAGACCGTCGCGATCGTCGCCACCAGCGACGAGAGCGCCATGATGCGTCGACGCGCGCCAGACACCGCCATGCGCGTCGCCGAGTATTTTCGCGACCAGGGCCACCGCGTCCTTCTGGTGCTTGATTCGATCACCCGCTTCGCGCATGCGCTGCGCGAGGTGGCAACCGGAACCGGCGAGCCACCCGTCGCTCGCGGCTATCCGGCCTCGGTATTCACCGACCTGCCCAAGCTGCTTGAACGCGCCGGACCGGGGGCCGAGGGCAAGGGATCGATCACCGCCATCATCTCCGTGCTGGTCGACGGCGACGACCACAACGATCCGGTCGCCGATTCCGTGCGCGGCATTCTTGACGGCCATGTCGTGCTCGACCGCACGATCGCCGAGCAGGGCCGCTATCCGCCGGTCAATCCGCTTTCGTCGATATCGCGTCTTGCCGGCAAGGCCTGGAGCCCGGAACAACGGGCTCTGGTCACCAAGCTGAAATCGATGATTTCCCGTTTCGAGGACACACGCGACATCCGCCTGCTTGGCGCCTACCAAGGCGGCGTCGATGCCGAACTCGACATCGCCGTGCGCCAGGTGCCGCTGATCTACGAAGCGCTCACGCAATCGCCGAAGGACCGCCCGTCGCACGATCCGTTCTCGGATCTCGCCCGCCACCTCAAGGGTAAGCAGAATGTCGATGCAGGAGACTGAACGCCAGTATACCGAGCGTATCCTGCGCGAGATGATCGCCGAGGCGAACGCTGCGGAGGACGCAAAGGCCGACGAAGCCAGGGTTGCCAAGGCAAAGGCCGCGCGCGCCAACGCCGCCAAGGCCGAGGCTGTGTTGGCCAGGGCCGCGCGGCCGGCTCTGCCCAGGACCGCCGCGCCCTCCATGCCAAGGGCTCCCGAGGTAGAGGCCCCCGACACGGCGCAGGCCAGCCGCGACTCGCTGATGGATGGCCTGTTCCCAGCCACCGAATGGCCGCAGCCACCGAAAGCGCAATTCCCGAAACTGCGCAAGAAGGCCGACCGGCGCAGCGACCTCGTCATCGCCGCGCTCGGCATTGCGCTCGGCCTGACCTGCGCCCTGTTTCCCTGGTACATCTTCTTCAACCAGGACCAGTTCGGCGTCCAGGCCATCAAGTTCGGTGGCACAGGCACCAATTCGGGACGGGCCGGCGGCGGCGTCATCGCCCAGCGCAGCGCGCCGCTGACCGCGAAAGACGTTCCGGAAGCCAATATCGATCTGCTTGCCACCGGTACGGTGCAGGACGACCCCCAGCCTCCCCCCGGCCTGGATGAGCAACCCTTCCCGGCCGACACAACGAAATTCCGGATGGTTCATGTCGCCAATGGCCGCGCCATGATCGAGGATGATACCGGTCTGTGGATCGTCCAGCGCGGCTCGACACTACCCGACTCCAGTCAGGTATCTTCGATCGAGCAGCGCAACGGCAAATGGGTCATGGTCACAAGCACCGACCAGGTGATCGAGCTTTCCCGGTAAGTTCGGCGTTTCCGGCACCGTCATCCGCAAGGTCCGCGCAAGACTGGCGGCCTAGTCTCTGGGCATCTGCTCGGAGATTCCCATGGAGCCCGTTTCCCTTTTCGATCTCGCCACCAAGCAATCGGAGTGGCTGGCCGTGCGTCAGTCGGCCATCGCTGGCAACATCGCCAATGCCAACACGCCAGGCTACACGGCAAATGACGTCGAACCCTTCGAGAAGGTGCTCGACCGCGCGGTCGTGTCCTTGCAGGCCACGCAGGCCGGGCATCTGGGTGGCGCCACCAATGCCAGCTTCAAGGTCAAGCCGGATGAAGCCGATGGGGTGATCATGCCGTCCAAGAACACGGTGGTGCTGGAAGACCAGTTGATGAAGGCTGGTGAAGTGCGCCGTTCTTTCGAACTCAACACGGCGATCGTCAAGGCGTTTCATTCGATGATGATGATGGCGGTGAAGAGCTGACAATGGACGCCTTGACCGCAGCCCTCAAAGTCGCAGCTTCCGGCCTCGGCGCCCAGTCCGAGCGGCTGCGCGTGGTTTCCGAAAACCTTGCCAATGCCCAATCGACCGGCACGACGGCAGGCTCCGACCCCTATCGCCGCAAGACCATCAGCTTCGTCTCGGAGCTCGATCGGGCCACCGGCAGCTCAACGGTTGAAGTGAACTCGATCGACCGCGATCCGAGCGACTTTCCCATCGAATTCCAGCCGGGCAACGAAGCCGCCGACGAAAAGGGCTATGTCAAGATGCCCAACGTCAACGTGCTGATCGAAATGGCCGACATGACGGAAGCCAACCGCTCCTATGAGGCCAATCTTCAGGTCGTCAAGCAGGCGCGCGATCTCATTTCCATGACCATCGATCTGATGAGGAACCAATGATTGTCGGCGGTATCAACGCGCTCCAGCTGAAAACCGGTATCGGCGGCGGCACCGATGCGACAACCGACCTGTTCCAGGGCGGCGCCGCCCCCGTAGCCGGCAACAGCATAGGCACCTCCTTCGCCGAGATGGTCACCCAGGCGGCTTCCAAGACCGTCAACACGCTGCAGAATGCCGAGCAGGTATCGATGCAGGCGCTCAAGGGTGACGCCGATACGCGGCAGGTCGTCGATGCCGTGATGAGCGCCCAACAGGCGCTGCAGACGGCCGTCGCCATCCGCGACAAGGTGGTTTCCGCATATCTCGAAGTCAGCCGCATGGGCATCTGAGGAATTCAGTCATGAAAGCACTCGCTATCGCCGCCACCGGCATGAATGCCCAGCAGACAAACCTGGAAGTCATCGCCAACAACATCGCCAACATCAACACCACCGGCTACAAGCGCGCCCGCGCCGAATTTTCCGACCTGCTCTATCAGGTCGATCGTACCCAGGGCGTGCCCAACCGCTCCAATGCATCGCTTGTGCCGGAGGGCATCTCGATCGGCCTCGGTGTCAAGACGACAGCCGTTCGCAATGTGCACACCCAGGGTGTGCCGACCAGCACCGGCAACAGTTTCGACCTGGCGCTGTCCGGCCGCGGCTGGTTCCAGATCCAGGGCGCCGATGGCGGCACGCTCTACACCCGCGCCGGCGCCCTCAACACCAACGCCACCGGCCAGCTGGTGACAGTGGACGGCGCCAGCGTCATCCCGGCGATCACCGTTCCCGTCGACGCCGTCGAAGTCATCATCAACAAGACAGGGCAGGTCTTCGCCCGCATCGATGGCCAGACCGACCTGCAGAATCTCGGCCAGCTCCAGATCGCCAATTTCGCCAATGAAGCGGGCCTGGCGCCGCTCGGCGACAATCTGTTCCAGGAGACAACGGCCTCCGGCCCAGCCAATGTCGGCGTGCCCGGCGATCCCGGCTTCGCCACCATCCAGCAAGGCTATCTCGAGGCTTCCAATGTCGATCCGGTCAAGGAAATCACCGAGCTGATCTCGGCGCAGCGCGCCTATGAGATGAACTCCAAGGTCATCCAGGCCGCCGATGACATGGCCTCCGTCGTTTCCAAGAACATCAGGTAACGGATGATGGCCATGCCGATCTCCTGCTCCGCATTCCACCGCACCGCGCTTGTCCTTGCGCTGGTGGCCGGCGGCATGCCGGCTTTCGCCCAGGACTCGGCCAACCAGTCGGCCACGCAGATCGCCAGCAATCAACCTGCTGGCGAGGTCGTGCTGATCCCCAACCGGGTCATCTACCCCGGCGAGACCATCGAGCTCACCACCCTGAAGCAGGTGACGCTGGTTGCCGGCAGGCACAAGCCGGATGACGTCGTGACCCGCGCCGAGGAACTCACCGGCAAGGTTGCCAAGCGCACTTTGCTGCCCGGCCGTTACATTCCCTCCACCGCCATCCGGGACGCATGGCTGGTCGAACAAGGGGCGGCCGTGCAAGTCTTTTTCATCGCCGGTGGCCTGACCATTTCGGCAACCGCGGTAACGCTGCAGCCCGGGGCCGCGGGCGACCTCGTCAAGGTTCGCAACACCGACAGCGGCAAGATTTTCTCCGGCACGGTAATGGCCGACGGTACCATCCGGGTCAGCTCTTCATGATGCGTGGGTTTGCTCTATTGCTTGCAACGGTGCTCGGCTTGCAGCCGGCGCTGGCCGATGGGTTGACCCCCAAGGCCAAACGCGAGCTTGCCGCCAAGAACGGCGCTGCATTCAACGATCCTGAATATGATCCCGCCACCACCACGCGGATGTTCCGCGTTTCGTCGGGCCCAAGTTCCCTGCCACCCGGTCAGGTCGCGTCGCGCATCAAGGACATCGCCCAGCTGCAGAGTTCGCGCGACAACCAGCTCGTCGGCTACGGCCTGGTGATCGGCCTGGCGGGATCGGGCGACAGCCTGCGCAACTCGCCTTTCACCGAACAGTCGATCCGCGCCATGCTCGAAAATCTCGGCATCGCCACCGAAGGCGGCAGCGCGCGAGCCAAGAACGTCGCCGCCGTTATCGTCACCGCCAATATGCCGCCTTACGTCCAGTCGGGCGCCCGCATCGACATTGACGTGTCCTCGATGGGCGACGCCACCTCGCTTGCTGGCGGCACACTGATCATGACGCCGTTGAAGGCGGCGGACGGCGAGATTTATGCTGTCGGCCAGGGCTCGGTCATCGTTTCCGGCTTCACTGCCAAGGGTCAGGCTGAAACGCTGACGCAGGGCGTGCCGACCGCCGGCCGTGTGCCCAACGGCGCCATCGTCGAGCGCGCCGTCCAAGCCGAGCTCGACGACCAGGCGACGTTGACGCTGCAGCTGCGCAACCCCGATTTCTCGACCGCTGTCCGCATCGCCGACGCCGTCAATGACTATACGAGCCAGCGCTTCGGCATGCGCGTCGCGGCCGAGCGTGATGCGCGCACCGTGCAGATCAGAAGGCCGAAGAATGTCTCCGCGGCCCGCTTCTATGCCGAAATCGAGAATCTCGTCGTCGAGTCCGACACTCCGGCCCGCGTCGTCATCGACGAGCGCACCGGCACCATCGTCATCGGCAACGACGTCAAGATCTCCAGGGTTGCCATCAGCCATGGCACACTGACGGTGCGCATCACGGAGGCGCCGCGCGTCGTGCAGCCCGAGCCGTTCTCGAAGGGTGAAACAGCCGTCGAACCTTTCACCGCCATCGATGCCAGCCGGCCAGATGCGCGTGTCGCCGTGCTCGACGGACCCGACCTCCAGACGCTGGTCTCCGGCCTCAATCGTCTCGGCGTCAAGCCCGATGGCATCATCGCCATCCTGCAAGGCATCAAGTCGGCCGGCGCCCTGCAAGCAGACCTGGTTCTTCAATAGGCCATGCCGATGACCAACGCTTTGCCTCACCATCACAAACGCCGGCCCGCCGGTACGCTTTTGGCGGTTGCCGTTCTTGCCGGTATGCTTTTCGCTGGCGGTCCCGCCCGCACCGAGACGGTGCGCCAGGTGCTTCCAGGGGCTCCGCCCCCGGTGGCGCCGCAACAGCTGACCAAGGAAAAGGCGCCGGACGAAAGCGAGATCCAGCGCTTCTGCTCCAACATCGCCGACGCTGCGCGCGACCGCCGCTACGCCTTGCAGGCGGAGGAACTGAAACAGCTCCAGGCCGGCATCGACCAGCGCATGAAGGCGCTGGACGAAAAGAAGACCGAATACGAGACGTGGCTGAAACGGCGTGAGGTCTTTCTTGCCCGCGCCGAGGACGGCGTCGTCAAGATCTATGCCGACATGAAGCCCGATGCCGCGGCTGAACGCCTGGCGATCGTCAACGCCGATCTCGCGGCGGCCATCCTGATGAAGCTCGAGTCACGCAAGGCCGGCGTCATCCTCAATGAAATGGACCAGAAGGCGGCGGCGACGCTCACCGGCATCATGGCCAGCGCAGCCCGAAGGGTAGATCCGTCATGATCCGCAAAACGCTCATCCTGCTTGCGATCGGCGTGCTGTCCGGTTGCGGATCCGATCTGAAGCAGGTCGGCCGGGATCCGACGCTGTCGCCGGTCGGTTCCGGCATCGATGGCAGCAGCACGTCTTCGCTTTACCGTTACCCGCAGAGCCCGCGGGCTCCGGTGAAGAAATTCTCGCTGTGGGATGATCGCCAGAGCCGGCTGTTCACAGACCCACGGGCGCTGTCGGCGGGCGACATTCTCACCGTCAACATCAAGATCAACGACCGCGCCAACTTCAAGAACCAGAACGACAGGAGCCGCACCTCCGGACGCAAGCTCGGCTACGATGTAGCGCTGGGATGGGAAGGCTACAGCACAAGCGGCAAGGGCAATGCCGGTTTGAGTTCCAACACGTCGACCAACGCCGACGGCGAGATCAAGCGGTCGGAAAACCTGGATCTGAATGTCGCTGCCGTCGTCACCGATGTCCTGCCCAACGGCAACCTGATGATCAGCGGGTCGCAGGAAGTGCGCGTCAATTCCGAACTGCGGGTGCTGACCATCGCCGGCCTCGTCAGGCCAGCCGATATCGGCGCTTCAAACACCATTCCTTACGAACGCATCGCCGAGGCGCGCATCTCTTATGGCGGACGCGGACGTATCACCGAGGTCCAGCAGCCCGCCTACGGCCAGCAGGTCCTCGATCAGGTCCTGCCTTTCTAGGAAGAGAGAATAAGCGCTGTGGCCAATGCCGAACAGGTCCTGCCCAAGAAAGGGCCTTCCCTTGTCGTCCAGCTCGCCATGCTTCTTGTGGTGACGGCGGCGGCTGTCGGCATGGGCTGGCTGTCGGGCGGTTACCTCAAGGGCGCCGGAGGACCGGAAACGGTGCCCGTCGCACCCGAGAACCAAGGCAAGACCGAACAGCCAGCCGCACAGGTGCCGGGCGCCGGCCCGACACTCGTCGCGCTGGCTCCGATCACCACCAACATGGCCTCGCCGGCCGACACCTGGATCCGGATGGAAGTATCCGTCGTCTATGACGCGCCGCAGCCACAGGCCATGACCGACGACATTCACCAGGATCTGCTGGCGCTGGTACGCACGTTGAAGATGCACCAGATCGAAGGCGCCAGCGGTTATCAGCATCTGAAGGCCGACATCGAGGACCGCGCGGCGATCCGCAGCGGCGGTCACGTCAAGCAGGTTCTCATCATGACGTTGTTGGTTGAATGAGAAAGCTCCTCCTCGCATCCGCTCTCGTCATTGCCGCCACGACGCTGGCCGGAGCCCAGCAACTGGATCTCGGAGGCATCGGCAAGGCCGACGGCAGCACCGTCGGCTACATCATCCAGATGTTCGGCCTGCTGACCGTATTGTCGGTTGCGCCGGGCCTGCTGATCATGGTGACCAGCTTCACCCGTTTCGTCATTGCCTTCTCGATCCTGCGCGCCGGCATCGGCCTGCAGTCGACGCCGGCCAACCTCATTTTGATCTCGCTGTCGCTGTTCATGACCTTCTACGTCATGGCGCCGACTTTCGATCAGGCGTGGAACACCGGCGTCAAGCCGCTGATGGACAACCAGATCACTCAGACCGAAGCCTTCGAGAAGATTTCGGATCCGTTCCGCACCTTCATGCTGCGCAATGTGCGTTACAAGGATTTCGATCTTTTCGCCGACCTCGCCCGCGAGCGAGGTCAGGTGGTGGCCAAGGAGACCGTCGACCTGCGGATTCTGGTGCCTGCCTTCATGATTTCGGAAATCCGGCGCGGCTTCGAGATCGGCTTCCTGATCGTGCTGCCATTCCTGGTCATCGACCTGATCGTCGCCACGATCACCATGGCCATGGGCATGATGATGCTGCCGCCAACGGTGGTATCGCTGCCTTTCAAGATCCTGTTCTTCGTCCTCATCGACGGCTGGAATCTGCTTGTCGGCAGCCTGGTGCGATCCTTCAACTGATCGTCTTGGCGCATGGCGCCTTTGGCTCAAAATTTAAGCAATATATTTTCGATTAACCGTCCCGTTTAGGTCTTTGGTAGGGACTTGCCGCCATATTCGCTCGCAGATGGCGGGTGGTCCAAAAGAGATCATTGGCATGATGCCGTACCGTCATACCGGAGAAGCCGGTATGCCAAAAAAACACGTGTAAAAACAAGGTACGAGTACCATGGCCAGTATCATGACGAACACCGCCGCGTTGACGGCGCTGCAGAGCCTTAACGCCACCCAGAACAACCTCGCCACCACCCAGTCCCGCATCTCCACCGGCTATCGCGTCTCCCAGGCTTCGGACAACGCTGCCTACTGGTCGATCGCCACCACGATGCGTTCCGACAACCAGGCCATGTCCACCGTTTCGGACGCACTCGGCCTCGGCGCTTCGAAGGTCGACACCGCCTACACCGGCATGAACAGCGCGATCACCACGATCAACTCGATCCAGCAGAAGCTGACCGCGTCCTACGGCCAGACCGACGCCTCCAAGGAAAAGACCCAGGTCGAAATCAAGGCGCTTCAGGACCAGTTGAAGGCCTACGCTGCTGGCGCCACCTTCTCCGGCACCAACATGCTTTCGGTGTCCACCGCTTCGGGCACGGCAGCCGACGTGAAGATCGTTTCGGCCTTCAACCGCGACGCGGCTGGTGCCGTTTCGATCTCGACGATCGACGTCAAGGTGGAAAGCATCAAGCTCTATGACGGCGGTGCGGCCCCGACAGCCAAGGGCATCCTTGACACGGCCCGCCTCGGCACCACCGGCGCCGCGGTTGCGGTGGCAGCACCCCCGACACTGGGCGCTGCCGCGGTGGCTACCGATACCTATTCGGTCTCCAGCCTGACCATCTCCGCAGGCGGCACGGCCGCCAGCGACAGTCAGATCTCGCAGATGATGACCGTCGTCGACGCTGCTCTCAAGGACATGACGACTGCCGCCACCAAGCTCGGCGCCGCCAAGAGCTCCATCGATCTGCAGAAGACCTTCACCTCGAGCCTGATGGACTCCATCGATCGCGGCGTCGGCCAGCTCGTCGATGCCGACATGAACAAGGAATCGACCCGCCTTCAGGCCCTGCAGGTCCAGCAGCAGCTGGGCGTCCAGGCGCTGTCGATCGCCAACGGTTCGTCGCAGTCGATTCTGTCGCTCTTCCGCGGCTAATCGCTCTCGACCTACTGAAAACAGACAATCGGGCCGCGCCAAAAGCGCGGCCCGATTTGCGTTCGCTCAAGGCTCGCGCAACCCTCGTTCCTTAACTCTCAAAGCTGACTTTTAACAGGCTGTTAACCATAACGCGGTAGTCATGGTTAACCAATAGCTTACAACAGGTTGTCGAATCGGCCGGAGCGGCTCGATGGCAATCGGTGAGCAGGCCGATCCGGTCTGTGTGGGCATGCCGGCTTTAGAGAAGGAGCGAGTTTCTTGGCAAGCATCATGACGAACGCTGCGGCGCTGACCGCACTTCAAAGCCTCAACGCCACCAACAAGTCGCTTGAACAGACCCAGGCGCGAATCTCGACAGGCTATCGGGTCTCCCAGGCCTCCGACAACGCCGCGTACTGGTCGATCGCCACCACGATGCGCTCCGACAACATGGCCCTGTCGACCGTGCAGGATGCGCTCGGCCTCGGCGCCTCGAAGGTCGATACCGCCTACACCGGCATGAACAACGTGCTGACGACGATCGACAAGATCAAGACCAAGCTGCTCTCGACCGTCGGCCAGACCGACGCCGCCAAGGCAAAGACGCAGACCGAAATCACGGCGCTGCAGGCGCAGATGAAGTCGTTCGCCGACGCGGCGACCTTCTCGGGATCGAACTTCCTGTCGGTCACCTCCACCCAGGTCGCGGCTGCCAATGACGGCGTCCAGGCCGACGCCAAGATCGTGTCTTCGTTCAATCGCTCCTCGTCCGGCGCCGTCCAGCTCGGAACGATCGACATCGATGTCGAGAGCACCAAGCTCTTCGATTCGGGCCTTTCCACCGCGGTCAAGAACCAGGGCATCCTCGACCGCAAGACATCGGTCTACTCCACGGGAGCGGCGCAGACCTTGTATGATACGGCCTATTCAGCTTCGATCGCCGGTGGATCAACGGATATCGCCGCCAACACCGCCGGCCAGACCGCGGCGGGCGCGGTCACCAAGGTTGACAACATTTCCGCCTTCAACCTTGACATAACGGCAGTCGGCGTGACCGACGACATCATCACACAGATGATCACCAAGATCGACGGCGTGATGAAGCAGTTGACGGACTCGGCCACCATCCTTGGTTCGGCCAAGAGCAGCATCGACCTGCAGAAGACCTTCACACAGAGCCTGATGGACTCCATCGACCGCGGCGTCGGCCAGCTTGTCGATGCCGACATGAACAAGGAATCGACCCGCCTCCAGGCCCTGCAGGTGCAGCAGCAGCTTGGCATCCAGTCGCTGTCGATCGCCAACAGCTCGTCGCAGAGCATCCTGTCGCTGTTCAAGAACTAGGCGTTCGCGCCGCCGGCGCGACCCTTTCGCTCTCCAATTGACGGGCCGCGCTCATGAGCGCGGCCCGATTTCATTTTCGCACAAGCTTCGAGGTCTAGTGTTCCTGCGGACAGTCATGCTGGGAGTAGTCGAACCGTGCCGGAACAAATCCAGAGCATCATCTCGAATCTCCGCGGATTCGGTGTGAAGCGCCTCGCCATGCTGGCTGGCATCGCCATCCTGGTGATGTCCGTCATCGGCGTCGCCTCGGTCTATCTCAACCGCCCTGCCTATGAGACGCTCTATGTCGGGCTCGATCGCGCCGACGTGAACCAGATCGGCCTGGTGCTGGGCGAGGCCGGCGTCGGCTTTGACGTCGGCTCAGACGGCACTTCCGTACTGGTACCGGCTGGCACCACCGCACAGGCGCGCATGCTGCTCGCCGAAAAAGGCCTGCCGACCAGCGCCAATGCCGGTTACGAGCTGTTCGACAATGTCGGCTCGCTCGGCCTCACCTCGTTCATGCAGCAGATTACCCGCGTGCGCGCGCTGGAAGGCGAGATTGCCCGCACCATCCAGTCGATCTCCGGCATCAAGGCGGCACGCGTCCACATCGTCATGTCCGAACGCGCCAACTTCCGCCGCGACGAGCAGCAGCCCTCCGCCTCGGTGGTCATCCGCTACGCTGGCATCGATGCCGAGAAGAGCGCCATGTCGATCCGCCATCTCGTCGCCGCCGCCGTTCCCGGCCTCTCAGCCGACAAGGTGACCGTGCTTGATTCCAACGGTAACCTGCTTGCCGCCGGTGACGATCCTTCCAACACCAGCGCCGCCCGCACGCTTGGCGTCGAGCAGACTGTCGAGGCGCAGATCGGCGACAACATCCGCCGCGCGCTGACGCCGTATCTCGGCCCTGACAATTTCCGCGCCAGCGTCAAGGCCGATGTCAACACCGACACCCGCCAGACCGAGGAGACGATTTTCGACCCGAACTCCCGCGTCGAGCGCTCCATCCAGTCGGTCCGCGCCAACGAAGCCAACAACCAGAAGCAGGCCTCGACCCCGGCCAGCGTCGAACAGAACCTGCCCGAGGCCCAGGCAACCAGCACTGATGGCCCGCAATCCTCGTCGCAGAACGACCGCAAGGAAGAAATCACCAATTACGAGATCAATTCGAAGAAGATAGCGACCGTCTCCAACGGCTACACCGTCACCAAGATGTCGATTGCCGTCGTCGTCAATCAACAGCGGCTGATGACCATTCTGGGCAAGGATGCCACGCCGGAACTGATTGCCAAGCGCGTCGCCGACATCCAGAAGATGGTCTCCTCGGCCACCGGCTTCGACGACAAGCGTGGCGACGTCATCGACGTCTCGGCGGTCGAATTCATCGACGGGCTCGATGGCGAAGCCGTTCCCCAAGCAGGAATGCTTGATTCCATCGGCCAGCATGCCGGCACCATGATCAATGCCGGCGCATTCATCGTGGTGGTGTTCCTGGTGGCCTTCTTCGGCTTGCGGCCGATGGCCGCCGCCTTGACGGCAAAGGCCACGCCAGCCATCGCCGGCCCCAACTTCGACGAAGTCCAGCGCTCGCTGCCGACGCCGGAGGCAATGGCTTCCGCTGAAGGCGTCGCCATTGGCGCCCTACCCGGCACGCGCCCCACCTCCACTCCCCTCGACGATCTTCGCCAGAAGATCAGGCCCGCGCCGCAGGAGCGGCTTGCCAGAATGGTCGACCTCAACGAGGAGCGCACCGCGCAGATCCTGCGCAAATGGGCAGCCCAGGAAGTGGCGGGCTAGACCATGCCGTCCGCCGCCCTTTTCGATCTTCTGCCGGATTTCGGCACACGCGCGCAGCGCATCAGCCAGCCCAAGGACGCGGCCGCGACCATGCCGGAGCAACACCAGCAGGCAGTCTCGCCCCAGGCCGATATCGGCACGCTGATTGCCGAAGCGGTGGTTCAGGCCGAGGCCACGCTGGAAGAGCGCCTGTCGATCGCCCATGAAGCAGCGCTCGAAGCCGAACGGCAGGCCAATGCCGATGAAGCCAAGGCATTTCTCGAGGGCCTCGGTGACGACGTCGGCAAGGCGGTATCCTTGCGCATAGACATCATGGAAGCGCGCGTCACCGAGCTTGTCGCCGCGACCGTCGCCCGTATCATCGGCGGCATCGTCAGCGACGATCTGCAGAAGCGCTCGATGGAGGCGCTGGTTCGCTCGGTTCGTGAGGCAGTCGGCGACTCCGAGGCGGTGCGCATTTCCGTTCGTGGACCGCTCTCCCTGTTCGAGACATTGAGGGCTTCGCTCGGCCCGCGTGCGGCCAATCTCGATTTCGTCGAGGCACCTGGTTTCGATCTCACTGTCATGATCGATGAAACCGTATTCGAAACCCGCATGGCTGAATGGGCGGTCACGCTTTCCGAGGTGCTGTCATGAGCGTCGCCGACGCCGGGCACGCCCCGCACGAGATCATCATCGTCAGGCGTGGCCACCACGACCATGACGAAGGCCACCATGGCGGAGTCTGGAAGATCGCCTTCGCCGACTTCATGACCGCCATGATGTGCTTTTTCCTGGTCATGTGGCTGATCAACGCGGCCAATGAGCAGACCAAGGCGGCCGTGGCCAGCTACTTCAATCCGGTCAAGCTGGTCGACCGCAATTCAAGCCGCAAGGGCCTTGAGGATCTCGGCGACGGTCCGGCCGCAATGGGCCTCAGCGGCGACAACCCGAAGGAGGCGACTGCCAAGACGGGCGAGAACGGCAACGGCGGCGCTGGCTCTTCCGACAAGAAGCAGGACAAGCCGGCACAGCAGCAGGCTGAGCACTCCGACGAGCATCTTTTCGCGGACCCCTACGCCGTGCTTTCCGAGATCGCCGCCGACACGGGCGTCCAGCAGAATGTCAGCCAGAAGGGCGACGGCGGCGCGCAGAGTGCGGGACCAGCGACCGGCGCCTCCGGTGGCGCGTCCTACCGCGATCCGTTCGAGCCGGACTTCTGGTCGCAACAAGTGGCAGCGCCCGCCGCCGAGGCAAGTGCCGAGCGCGCCAGGATCGAGGGCGATCCGGTCAAGCCGGGCGACAAGGCCGCTGAAACGCAAGTGCCCAAGGTCAAGGCCGTTCCGCCGGCGCCACCCATCACGGCGGCTCCGCTCGAGCCTCTGGCGAAGGAAGAGGCCGCCAAGGACGCAGCGAAACCCGGAACGGCAACAACCAAGGCCGACGACGCAAAGGCCGGCGACACAAAGCCTGGCCAGATCAAGCTCGAGACATCCGCGGCAGCGCAGGAGCTCGCCAAACCTGACGTCCAAGAGAAGCCCGACGTCCAAGAGAAGCCAGACACCCGGGAGAAGGCGCCGACCGCCGCCGCGCTGAAAGCAGCGGCCGACGTCAAGCGGCAACTTGCCGACGCTTTCAAGCCCGGTGACAAGCTGCACGATGGCGTCTCGGTCGAAGCCACCGACAAGGGCGTCGTCATCTCGATCACCGATCAGCTCGATTTTGGCATGTTCGAGATCGGCTCGGCACTGCCGAGTCACGAATTGGTGCTGGCCATGGAAAAGATCGGCCGTATCGTCAACAGCCAGAAGGGCACCATCAGCATCAACGGTCACACCGACGCGCGGCCGTTTCGCAGTGGCACCTATGACAACTGGCGCCTTTCCACCGCCCGCGCCCATTCCGCCTACTACATGCTGGTTCGCGGCGGCGTCGATGAGCGCCGCATCACCGAGGTTGCCGGATTTGCCGACCGCCAGCCGAAGGATGCCGACAACCCGATGTCGGCGGTCAACCGCCGCATCGAGATCATGATGGCGACCGGCGGATGAAGCGAGCGGCCATCACCAGCCATGTGATTGGCCTTGGCCTGCTGCTGACATTCGCGCACCCGTCGGCCGGCCATGCGCAGGACGCGTTGCAACCCTACCAGCTGGTGCGGTCATTGCAGCTCATCCAGGACCGCATTGCTTCAGGTGATCACGCCGCGATGCCGATGCAGGCCAAGCTGCTGGAGATGACCGACGCGCGCTTGCGCGAGGCGAGTGCCGAGGATTTCAAGGATCCGAGGAATTTTCGCGCACTTCTGGTCTACGGTATGAGCGGCGGCAACCCCGTGACCGTCGAGGCCGCCGCATCGCGCGCCACGCCCGACCCGCAAAGCCTTGCCATCGCCAAGGGTGTCATGGACTACCTGAACGGCCGGCCCGGCGAGGCGATCGAGACCCTGAGGCCGATTGATCCGATGACGCTGCCCACGGACCTCGGTGCTTTCCTTGCCCTGGTCAAGGGTTCACTGCTTGCCACCGACGAACCGGCGGCGGCCCTGACAATGCTTGACGAAGCCAAGTTGCTCAGTCCCGGCACACTGGTCGAGGAGGCCGCCTTGCGCCGTTCGATCGGCATTGCCGCGGCGAAGGGCGACGCGGCGCGCTTCGCGCGTGGCTCGACCCAGTATGTCGAACGTTATCTCTACTCTCCCTACGCCAGCCAGTTCGCGGACTCCTTCGTGTCCGGTGTCATCGCGCTGCACATGGCGATCAGTCAGGACAAGCTCGTCGATATCACCTCGATGATGGACCCCGAGCGAGAGAAGGTGATCTATCTGCGCATAGCCCGCCGTGCCGCTATCGACGGCCTGAATGATCTGTCAGCCTTTGCTTCGGCGCGGGCCGAGCAAGGCCGTGACGGCATCCACAACCAGGACGATCCGCGCGCCTTGCTCTATGCCAGCCTGTCCACCGTAACCTCCGGCACCATGGACGACGTCCGTGCCAGGCTGGACAAGATCGACCGCAGCAAACTGTCGGAAGGCGACCGCGCCTTGCTCGATGCCGCGCAGGCCATCTCAGGCCAGGTGGTGGCGCCGCCGGCTCCGCTTCAAACGGAAGAGCCGGCGCCCCGTCTCAAGGATGAACCTGCCACCACCACCTCACAAAGCCTCGATGAAACAGGACTGCCGCCGGTCGAGGGCGTACTTTCAGAACAGCCCGCCGTGACCGCTGCCTCCGGCGCTGCCGTTGCCAGCGCGCCAGCCGTGCCCGTGGCCAGCACGCCCGTCACGCCTGCCGTCGCGGCCGCGCCAGCGGGTGGGGCGACCA
>JBDSLV010000152.1:0-6512 GCA_039916205.1 Mesorhizobium sp.
TCGACAACTATTCGAACATGCTGTCGAGCTCGAATTTCTCGCGCACGCTCATCACCACGACGCTGTTCGCGGTCATTTCTGTCGCCGCTGAAATGGTCATCGGCGTGCTCGCCGCCCTGCTGCTCAACCAGCAATTTCGCGGCCGTGCGCTGCTGCGGGCGCTGATGATCTTGCCCTGGGCGCTGCCGACAGTCGTCAACGCCACGCTGTGGCGGCTGATCTACAATCCGGAATACGGCGCCCTCAACGCGGCGCTGACGCAACTGCATCTGCTGGACGCCTATCGCTCCTGGCTCGGCGAGCCCGGAACCGCACTGGCCGCCCTGATCGTCGCCGATTGCTGGAAGAACTTCCCGCTTGTGGCGCTGATCGCGCTCGCCGCCCTGCAAGCTGTGCCGCGCGACATCACCGCCGCCTCGCTGGTCGATGGCGCGGGGCCATTCAACCGCTTCCGCTTTGTCATCCTACCCTATCTCGCCGGCCCGTTGATGGTCGCGCTGGTGTTGCGCACCATCGAGGCCTTCAAGGTCTTCGACATCATCTGGGTGATGACCCGTGGCGGACCGGCAAACACCACACGCACGCTGTCGATCCTCGTCTACCAGGAGGCATTCTCCTTCCAGCGCGCCGGCTCCGGCGCGTCGCTGGCGCTGATCGTCACCTTGCTCGTCACGGTGCTGGCGGTTGGCTATGCGGCCCTTGTGCGCAAGACCGCCGGGAGTGCTGCCTGATGGAACGCAGGAGCCCCGCTTTCTCGATCTTCATCTATGCCTGCGCCATCCTGCTGGCTGCCGTCATCCTGGCGCCCGTCGCCTGGCTGTTCATCATGAGCATTTCGCCGGCCGCCGATCTCGCCGCCAAGCCGCTGCGCTGGTGGCCGCAGAGCGTCGACTTCTCCCGCTACGGGGAATTGCTGTCGACGGCCGAAAACAGCGCCGGCGCCGCCTTCACCTCATCGCTGCGCAACAGCTTGGAGATCGCCGGCATGGCGACCGTGGCGGCCCTGGCTCTGGCCATTCCCGCCGGCTGGGCCGTATCGCGCACGCCTTCGATCGGCTGGTCGCTGTCGATGGTCATCGCCACCTACATGCTGCCGCCGGTGGCGCTGGCCGTGCCGCTCTATATGGGCCTGTCGCATCTCGGCCTGCTCAACAATGTCTTCGGCCTGGCCCTGGTCTACCTGACCATCCTGGCGCCCTTCACCACCTGGCTGATGAAATCAGGTTTTGATTCGATCCCGCGCGAGATCGAGGCGGCGGCGATGATCGACGGCGCCGGCCTGTTCCAGACCTTGCGCATCATCACGCTGCCGCTGGCCGCCCCGGTTATGGCGACATCGGCGCTGTTCGCCGTGCTGCTGGCCTGGGACGAGTTCTTCTACGCCCTGCTCTTCACCTCGGACCAGCGCGCCAAGACCTTGACCGTCGCCATCGCCGACTTGGCCGGCGGGCGTGTCTCCGATTACGGATTGATAGCAACGGCAGGCGTGCTGGCCGCCTTGCCGCCGGTGCTGATCGGCCTCGTCATGCAGCGAGCGCTGATCTCCGGCCTGACCAGTGGCGGTGTGAAAGGATGACGATGACTGCGCAAAAAACCCGGCCGGTCGGACTGGTCGCGATCGACCGCGAAATGGCGCGCCAGCATGCGGATGCTCTCGCCTCGTTCCGGCAAAACACCGACATGGCGGCAAAGGCCGCCGCCTCGATCCGCAAGACCGGACGGCTGCTTCTGCTTGGCATGGGCGGCTCGCACGCGGTCGGGCGCGCCGTCGAGCCACTCTATCGCGCGCTCGGCATCGAGGCACTGGCGATGCCGCTTTCCGAGCAGCTTGGCCAGCCGCTGCCGCTGGCGGGCCGCACGGTGCTGATCACCTCGCAATCCGGCGAAAGCGCCGAAGTCGTGCGCTGGTTCGCGGAAACGGGCCAACCTGACGACTCATTCGGGCTGACGCTGGAGAGCGGCTCGTTCCTCGCCCGCACGGCGCCTTGCCTGGTTGGTGCTGGCGGCACCGAGCTTGCCTTTGCCGCCACCCGCAGCCTGACCGTGAGCTTCGCCTTGCACCTGGCCATCCTGGCCGCACTAGGCGAGGATCCGGCGCCGGCGCTGGCCGTGCTTGAGGCCGCCGAAACCGGTGACATCAGCGAGGCGCTTGAAGTCCTGGACAAGGTGACGGCGATCGTCACGTCGGGACGCCGGCTGCAAGGTGTTGCCGAAGCCCTGGCGCTTGGCCTCACCGAGCTTTCGCGCCTGCCGTGCTTTTCGCTTGAAGGCGGCCAGCTGCGGCATGGGCCGATGGAAATGCTCGGACCATCGATCGGCGTCGTCCTGTTTCGCGGCAACGACCACACGACGGATCTCGTCACCGCCATGGCCATCTCCGTGGTTCAGGCCGGCGCGCCACTGATCCTCTTCGATGCGTCCGGGCAAGCGCCGGTTGCGGGCGCGGTTACGCTTGCGTTCAACCTGGCCTCCGGCCTGGCGGCGGTCTTCGCCATGCTGCCGGTGGCGCAAAGCCTGATGGTCGCCTTTGCCGATTCTCGTGTCGAAAATGCCGGCACGCCTGTCCACTCCACCAAGATCACCAGGAGCGAGTGAATGCGGCCGCTTGCAGTCATCGGCAACGTCAATGTCGATCTCATCGTCGGCCCGGTGACACCTTGGCCGAAAGCCGGGACCGAAACCGTGGTGGACCATGACGAACTGCGCGTCGGCGGCCAGGCGGGAAACAGCGGGCTTGCCTGGCTGGCGCTTGGCGTCGACTTCGCCATTGCCGCCAATGTCGGAGACGACCAGTTCGGCCGCTGGTTGCGCGATGCCTTCGGCAGCCATGCCGAGAAATGGCCGGTGCGCCCCGAAAGCACGACGCTGTCGGTCGGCATGACCCATCCCGATGGCGAACGCACCTTCTTCACGACGCGCGGTCACTTGCCACGCTTCAGCCTCGCCGATGTCTTCACGGTCCTTGACGGCAACCAGCTCTCGGGCGGCTACGCCCTGCTGTCGGGGTCGTTCCTGACCGATGATCTCACCGAAGACTACGAGGCTTTCTTCGACTGGGCCGACCAGCACAGCGTTGCCGTCGCGCTCGACACCGGCTGGCCGATTACAGGCTGGACCCCGGCCAATTGCGCGGCGACGCTGGCCTGGTTGTCACGCTGCGATCTCGCCCTTTTCAACGAGGTCGAGACCGTAACCCTGGCCGGCTTGGAAAGCCCTGTCGAAGCCGCCCGAAAAATCCGCTCGAGCATGAAGGAAGGCGCGACGTTCGTCGTCAAACGCGGGCCGCAGGGCGCCATCGCCATTGGGCCCGGCGGAACGCTGGTCGAAGCCGTTGCGCCTGATGTGAAAGTCGTCGACACGATCGGCGCCGGCGATGTTTTCAACGCCGCCTTCCTGGCAGCACTGGCTCAAGACCAGCCGCTAGCCGTCTGTCTCTCCGCCGCGACGCATGTGGCCTCGCGCGCCATCTCCACCTTGCCCCGCAATTACGGTGGGCCCATGCAATTCGAGGACGTCGCCCATGAGCGCACTTGAAATCCGCGACATCCGCAAGAGCTATGGCAATGTCGAGACGTTGAAAGGCATCGACATCGCGCTGGAAAGCGGCGAATTCCTGGTTCTGCTCGGCTCGTCAGGTTGCGGAAAATCGACGCTTCTCAACATCATTGCCGGGCTGGCTGAAGCAACCAGCGGCGACATCCAGATCGGTGGCCGCTCGATCCTTGGCGTACACCCCAAGAACCGCGACATCGCCATGGTTTTCCAGTCCTACGCGCTCTATCCAAACCTGACCGTCCAGCGAAACATCGGCTTCGGCCTTGAGATGCGCAAGGTGCCCGCCGCCGAGCGCGACAAGACGGTGCGTGACGCGGCAAAGCTGCTGCGGATCGAGAACCTTCTCGACCGCAAGCCGAGCCAGCTTTCGGGTGGCCAGCGCCAGCGCGTCGCCATCGGCAGGGCGCTGGTGCGCAAGCCGCAGATCTTCCTGTTCGACGAGCCGCTGTCCAACCTCGATGCCAAACTTCGGCTGGAAATGCGCACCGAACTGAAGCGCCTGCATCAGATTCTGCAGACCACGGTCGTCTATGTCACCCATGACCAGATCGAGGCGATGACACTGGCAAGCCGGATCGCGGTCATGCGTGACGGCAGGATCGAGCAGCTCGGCACGCCGGAGGAAATCTACAACCAGCCGGCAACGCTTTATGTCGCCGGTTTCGTCGGCGCTCCATCCATGAACATGCTGCAGGCCATCGTGGAAAACGGTGCGCTCGCAATCACCGGTTCGGACGTGCGGATACCCTTGCCTGCCCGTTTCAAGAACACGGTCCAGAACGGCGCGCAAGTTATTGTCGGCATCAGGCCCGAAGCGCTTCGTCTGACAACCGGCACCGAGGCGGAGCTGTCGCTCCCGGTCGAAGCGGAAGTGGTCGAACTGACCGGCCCTGAGCTCGTCACCACCGCCCGCATCGGCACGCAGCGTCTGACCGCTTGCCTGCCACCTCGGGCCGGCATCGCAAAGGGCGACACGCGCAGCCTTGCCTTTGATGAAGATGCCTTGCGCCTCTTCGATCCCGCAACCGGCAGGGCCATCGAAGCCACGATTTGAAAAAACAGGGCTTGCGCGACCCTGTCAAAGACGCTCAGTTTGATGCTGATCCCGTCATTCTGGCGCTCGGATTATCCGTCGCCCTTCTCCTGCTCCAAAGCGATCCATCTTGAAGCTTCTGCATATCATCCCGGTGCTTGGTGCGGGCGGCCCGACACGCTCGCTATTGACCTTCATCAAACGGACCAGGAGCAGTCATCCCGGTATCAGCCACACGATCATCTCCCTCCAGGCCGGTGACCACATGCCGCTGCTGTTCGAGCTGCGGCGGCTTGGGGCGGAAATCCTGCGGGCTCCCGGCATGGAAAAGACAATCGCCGAGATTGGCGGCGCCGATGTCGTGCTGGTTCACTTCTGGAACACACCCAGCCTCTGGCGGCTTCTGACCGCTGGTCTGCCTCCGGCGCGCTATGTCATCTGGGCTCTGATCCTCGGCGCCAATGCGCCGCAAAAGCTCAACACGCGGCTGGCCACGGAAGCGGCCGGCGTGGTGCTGACCGCACCTTCGCCATCTGACCGGGCGGACGGCCTGAAAGCCGCGCCTGTCGTCCCCGGCCTCGCCGACGAACACCGCCTCGCCGGGTTGGTTGCAAAGGCGCATGACGGCTTCAACGCCGACTACATAGGCACGACGAACCGGGGCAAGATGCATCCCCGTTTCATCCAGATGATGGCGGCGCTCGACATCCCTGACCTCAAGGTCCGGATCTGCGGTGGCGCGCTTGAACAGGGCATGGCGTCGGCACTGGCCGCATCACCTGACCCCGGCCGGTTCGAATGCCGGGGCTTCGTCGAAAACATCGGCGCGGTCCTCGAGACATCGGATGTCTTCGCCTATCCGCTGGCGGAACGAACCTACGCCTCCAGCGACATCAGCCTGCAGGAAGCCATGTTCGCCGGTGTGCCGCCAGTCATCCTTCCCCATGGCGGGCCAAGTCGTTTCGTCGTTGACGGCAAGAACGGCGTCGTCGCGCAAAGCGAGGACGAATTCGTCGCCGCGATCGAACATCTTCATGGCCATCCGGAAAAACGCGCCACGCTCGGACACAATGCCCGACAATCGGCGCTGGCATTGTTTTCGGCGGACAGACATGTCGCAACCTTGGTGGAGGCGATCGAAGCCGCATCGCGGCAGCCGAAGTCGGGCCTGCTGCACGACGGGTATTCCGCGCCGATGCCGGCCAGCGTTCTCTTTCTGATGTCGCAAGACTGGGATGAAGCAGCGGCACGCAATGCCGTGGACGTCTGGAGTGCGGGACAAACGGCCGATCTCATGGCCTACGCCGAAGGCCTCGACGATGATGCATTTCAGGTCGAGGGCGGCATACTGCATTGGCGAAAGGCGGCGATGAACGATCCGTTGCTGCGGTACTGGACCGCCATCTGGCTTGCGCGCCACGATCGCGTCCCCGAGGCTCGGCATGAACTCTCCGAATCGTTGCGGCTCGGCGCCCCGGCATCTGTTGCCGGGCATGTCATCGGCAATCAGGCCTGACCCAGGCCCACGACACTGGGCGCTGCAATCAGCCCGACGCTTCGGGCTTGGCCGGTGCCTCGCCGCGAATTTCGGCCCGGTGCTTTTGCAGCATGCGAAACATCGCCGCCCTGTTGCGAGCCGTCTCGCGGCTGAGATTGCCGGCATGAATGCGCTTGTCCAGCAGCACCTGCGAGCCGACACCACACGGCAGTCCGCAAAGCCGGAACCGGCGGAACCAGTCGGTATCACAGCCCATGCCCAGTGCCGGGTCGAACCCGCCGACAGCAGTGAAGACATCGCGATGCGCGAGCAGCGCGCTCGGCGTCCAGCCCAGCCTTGGCACCTGTCCGGCATCCGAACTGACAACAGCGACATCGCTTGGATCGGCGTCACGAACGAGCCGGAAGTTGGTGATGCTGATGGCAG
>JBDSLV010000153.1:0-8608 GCA_039916205.1 Mesorhizobium sp.
TAGACAACGACGACGCAGAAGGTGGCGTGGCCAAGCACGATCGTCCAGAACGAGAACGGGATATCGGCCAGCGAGAAAGCCGAGCGCAGCGCGATGCCGGTGATGATGCCGGGCAGCGCGATCGGCAGGATAACCAGCAGCGAGATGGTTTCGCTGCCGAAGAACTTTGTCCGCGATACCGCCGCCGAACAGAGCGTGCCGAGGATGAGCGCAATCGCCGTCGAAATGGCGGCAACGCGCACCGACAGCGACAGCGCCTGCCAGACGTCAGGCCGGTTCCAGGTGACGGCGAACCATTGCGTCGTCAGCCCAGGCGGCGGCCAGACGAAACTCTTCTCTTCCGTGGTGAAGGCGTAGACGAAGATCAGCAGGATCGGCAGGTGCAGGAACAGCAGCCCGCAGGCAGCGGCGATCTTCAAGCGCAGAGGAGCCGACTGGGAACCATCAGAGCGCATCGAAAGCCCCCATGCGCTTGGCGCCCCAGAGGTAGAAGCCCATGATGAGGATCGGCACCACGGTGAAGGCGGCGGCGAGCGGGATGTTGCCGGCGGTGCCTTGCTGGGCATAGACGGCCTGGCCGATGAACAGCCGCGACGTGCCGATGATCAGCGGGATGATGTAATCGCCCAATGTCAGCGAGAAGGTGAAGATCGAGCCGGCGACAATGCCGGGTAGCGCCAGCGGGAACAGGACATTGCGGAAGGTTTGGCCGGGCGAAGCGCCGAGATCGGACGAGGCTTCGACCAGATTGCCGGGCACGCGTTCAAGCGCCGCCTGCACCGGCAGGATCATGAAGGGCAGCCAGACGTAGACGAAGACGATGAAGGTGCCGGTGAACGACACCGACAGCGAGTTGCCGCCGACGATCGGCAGCGACAGCCAGGCGTCGAGCACCCACAACAGATGCAGCTTGGCCAGCAGCCAGGTGAGGATGCCTTCCTTGGCGAGGATCAGCTTCCAGGCGTAGATCTTGACCAGATAGCTCGACCACAGCGGTAGCATGATGCCAAGATAGAAAAGGGCCTTCCAGCGGCCGCGTGCATAGCGCGCCGCATAATAGGCGATCGGGAACGCGACAACCGCTGAAGCCAGCGTGACCAGCGCCGCCATCGTCACGGTACGCAGGATGATGTCGAGATTGGCGGCCTGGAACAGGTCGCCATAGGTCTTCAGCGTGAACTCACGGTTGATCAGGCCTGAGAACTCGTCGATCGAAAAAAAGCTCTGCGCCAGCAGCGCGAACAGCGAGCCGATATAGACGATGCCCAGCCACAGGACCGGCGGCAGCAGCATGAGCAGCAGCAGAACCCTGGGCTTGCGCCAGAAAAGGTCCGACAGCGCGCCACGCGGACCACCGCTGCCTGGCAGGATGGCAGGTGCGGAATTGGAGTTGATGACTGAGATCGTCATGACTTCTTCGAAAGGCCGCGATCCTTCGCGCCCCCCTCTGTCCCGCCGGACATCTCCCACACTTGGGGGGAGATTGGATGTCGCGACTGCTTGCGCCAATCACCAAGGTTGGTGGAGTGGGGGAGGCCCCGAAGCTGCCAATCTCCCTCCTTGTGGGGGAGATGTCCGGCAGGACAGAGGGGGGCGCCGTAGAGCGCCGGGCCGGAGACCCAAATTCCACGAACCGCCATCATGCCGGCTCGTCCATCAAATGCAGCTGTTCACGGTTGAAGGTGAGCACGACCGCTTCGCCCTCTTCGGGCAAGGCGGTGCCGGCGGGCACGATCGCATGCAGCCGCAGCCCATCGGCATCGAGCGCCAATTTGGTCGTGGCGCCGAGATAGTTGGTCGAGACCAGGCGGGCGGAGACGCCCTCGCCTTGCGCCGCCCGGCCGACGCGAATGGATTCGGGCCGCAGGCTGCCCCAGCGGTGCTGGCCGGAGTAACGCTGGACGAAATCGGGCGGCAAGACATTGGAGGAGCCGACGAAATCAGCGACGAAACGGGTCTTCGGCCGCTGATAGATGTCCTCCGGCGTGCCGATCTGCATGATCTTGCCGTCGTTGAAGACAGCAACGCGGTCGGCCATTGACAGGGCCTCGCCCTGATCATGGGTGACGAAGACGAAGGTGATGCCGAGCGCCTTCTGCAGCGACTTCAGCTCTTCCTGCATGTTCTCGCGCAATTTGAGGTCAAGCGCGCCAAGCGGTTCGTCGAGCAGCAGCACTTTCGGCTGATTGACCAGCGCGCGGGCGAGCGCGACGCGCTGGCGCTGGCCGCCGGAAAGCTGTCCTGGCCGGCGGGCGCCGTAGCCGGGAAGCCTGACCAGTGCCAACGCGTCTTCAGCCGCCTTATGCCGTTCCGGCTTGCCGACGCCCTTCACCATCAACCCGTAGGCGACATTGTCGAGCACGCTCAGATGCGGGAACAGCGCATAGTCCTGGAACACGGTGTTGACGTTGCGGCGATAGGGCGGGACGCCTTCGGCGCGCTCGCCAAAGATCGAGATCGAACCCGATGTCGGCTGCTCGAAGCCGGCGATGAGGCGCAGACAGGTCGTCTTGCCGGAACCCGAAGGGCCAAGCATGGCGAAGAATTCGCCAGGCACGATGTCGAGATCGACAGCGTCGATAGCGCGAACGCTGCCGAAATGGCGGGAGACCTGTTTGAAGGAGACGGCGGAGGTCATGTTCTGTCCTGATCTGTCAGGGCGCTGCCACTCACCCGGTAAAGAACAGGGGGAGGAGCGTCGGCGTCGGAGCTTCGCTCTTCTCCCCGTCTCTATAAGGGGAGAAGGTGCCGGTAGGCGGATGAGGGGCAGCTCAAACGGTGAAGCTTGAGCCGCCAACTCCAATCAATTGGTCAACGCCCGCCAATGACGCCGATATAGTCAGACACCCAGCGGTAATAGGGCACGCACTGGTTGTTCTGGGTGGTGCATTTCGACACCGGCGTCTTCCAGAACTTGATCTTGTCGAAATTCTCGTAGCCGTTGGTCTTGCAGCCTTCGTCGGTCAACAGCTCGTTGCCCTTGCAGGCGGCAGGCACAACCGGCAGCGATCCGAACCAGGCCGAGACATCGCCCTGCACTTTCGGCGACAGCGAATGTTCCATCCACATATAGGCGCAGTTGGGGTTGGCCGAGTCCGCTTCCATCATCGTGGTGTCGGCCCAGCCGGTGGCGCCCTCTTGCGGAATGGTGGAAGCAATCGGCTTCTTGGCGGCGACCAGCGTGTTGACCTGGAACGGCCACGAACCGGAAGCGACGACGCCTTCGTTCTGGAAATCGTCGACCTGGATGGCGGCATCATGCCAGTAACGGCCGACGAGCGTGCGCTGGACACGCAGCAGGTCGAGCGCGGCCTTGTACTGATCTTCGTTCAGTTCGTAGGGGTCCTTGATGCCGAGATCCGGCTTGTGGAACATCAGATAATTGGCGGCGTCGGCAATGTGGATCGGACCGTCATAGGCCTGGACGCGGCCTTTGTTGGACTTGCCATCCGGCAGCTTCATTTCCTCGAAGACGACGTTCCAGCTCTTCGGCGCTTCCTTGAAGACATCGGTGTTGTACATCAGGATGTTCGGCCCCCACTGATAGGGTACGCCATAATGGACGTCGCCGACCGTGAACCATGGCGCACTCTTCAGCCGGTCGTCTACCGTCTTCCAGCTCGGGATAAGATCCGTGTTGATCGGCTGGACCCGTTTGCCGGCAACGAGGCGCAGCGACGCATCACCCGAAGCGGTAACAAGATCGAAGCCGCCTTCGTTCATCAGCGAGACCATCTCGTCCGATGTGTTGGCGGTCTTGACGTTGACCTTGCAGCCGGTCTCCTTCTCGAAGGAAGTGACCCAGTCATAGCCCTTGTCGGTCTCGCCGCGCTCGATATAGCCAGGCCAGGCAACGATGTTGACCTGACCCTCGCCCTTGCCGAGCTCCTTGACCTGGGCGACGGCCTGGCCGGAGAAGGTCAGCGCAACCGTCAAGGCAGTGCACGACTTGAGGAATGAATTCATCGTCGATCTCCCATTTTGGCGCCTGACTTCGAAGCCGGTTTCGGTCTTCGCCAGAGGTCACGCGCGGACTGAAAAGTGTCGGCTCGTCCAATGGACACATGTCGCTCTGACGGCGGCTTGGGGTCCCTGACATGGAAGGTGCTTTGAAAATTCCGGTTTCGCAAATTCATTTATCAGAAGGGCGATATCGGTTTTACCGATAGATTGGCATTGCGCTCTCAAGGACGCTGACGGACCGTGCGCTGCGACTGGGCAAGGCCGATGAAGTCGCGCGCTGCTTGCGGCAAGCCGGACCCGCGACGCCAGACCATGCCGACCTGAACCACCGGCAAGGAGCCCGAAACATCCCGTGATTCGATGCGGTCGCCTTCCAGTGACCACGGCCGGTAGACAAGGTCCGGCAGCAGCGCCACGCCGGCACCAGTGGCAACCAGGCTGCGCACCGCTTCCACCGAGCGGGTGCGGAAGGCGACATGCGGTTTGGCACCGATGGCCGTGAGCAGCTTGCCGGTGTTCTCCTCGATCTCGTCGACGGTCAGCATGATCAGCGGCTCGCCGGCGATATCACCAATGCCGATAATGTCGGCGCCGGCCAGCGAATGGCCGAGCGGCAGCCACAGGCGGTAGGCCGAGACTTCGAGGATTTCCGACTGCAGCGCGGTGCGGTCGCGCAGGTTCGAGGTGACCATGACGGCGATATCGAGCTTGCCGCCGATTCAACAGGTGCTCGAGATAGTCGCCATTATCCTCGATGGCCGAGACCTCAACGCCTGGATAGGCGCGGCGGTAGCGGGCCAGAAGATCGGACAGGACATAGCCGGCGACCAGTGAAGTGACTCCGAGTTGCAAACGGCCGCCGGTCACCACCTGCTCGCCGGAAAAGGCGCGGCGCGCGTCGGAAACGTCGGCGAGGATCTTTGTTGCATGGCGCAGGAACTGATGACCCTTGTGGGTGATGTTCAGGCCGCGCGGGTGACGTTCGAACAGCTCGACGCCGAGATCGCTTTCCAGTTCCTTGATCGCCTCGGTGACGGAAGACTGCGATATGGAGAGGTTCTGCGCCGCACGCGACACCGTGCCTTGCTCGGCGACCGCGATGAAGAACTGCAGCTGGCGGATGGTGAAGGCCATGGCCGGACTAAACACCGGCGTGGAAGCGAAGGAAAGCCAACGGCGGACCTTATCCCTGCACTTGAGGCAAGGAACTGGACTACCCGAACACCAGTCTGATGCGCCGCCGCCATTCCGGGCCGTAGCGAAGGGCGGCCATGAATGCCGTCTCGAGGGCAACGACAAGGACGATGATGCGGAAGCCTATCGTCAGCGAATCCTGGCCGCTGCCGCGCAGCAAATAGCCGGTGCTCAGAAAGCTCGCATTCCACACCATGGCGCCGACCAGCGTCGCACCCGCGAAAGGCAGTGCAGGCAGATACAAGGCGCCGGCGGCTATCGGCAGATAATTGCGCACCGTCGGGATGAACTGCGCCAGCAACGAGACCCTGATATGACGGCGGCGGTAGGCTTGGCCAAGCCTTTGGTAGGTTGCGTGGCGCAGCCAGACATATTTGCCGAAACGTTCGACCAGCCTGTCAGCACGGTCAAATCCAATCCGGCGGCCGACCGTATACCAGAACAGACAGCCGGCGGTGGAGGCAAGCGTCGTCACCAGCAGCAGGACCGCCAGTATCTTGCCATCCGGCGCCGCGGTCATGCCGAGGAACAGCAGCATCACGTGCGACGGCGGCACCGGCAGGATCTTTTCGGTGAACGCCAGGCAGAAAACGCCAAACAGACCGAAGCCGAGGATGGTCGCCAGCGGGCCTGTCACGCGAAACGCCAGTCGTAGATCTTGACGGTCTTGATCCTGGCGATGCGATAGACGGTGGCCGGCGGGAAATTGCGGAAGGTGCGGCCAACCCGCGTTGCTTCCAGGTCCAGCCGGTCAAGCAGCGCCTGGTCGAACGGGCAGCGGCCGCCAAGCGTGAACTGGTAAAGCGCCCCGCCGGGGCGGAGGTTGGCAAAGACGCCTTCCAGTATGGCGAGCGTCTGTCGCGGCGAGATCAACAGGAAGGGCAGGCCGCTGACCGCGGCGCCGAGCATCGGCCCCTCGTAAAGCGGCAGATGCCGCAGCCCGACGGCATCCATTTCGAAGATACGGGCCGCCGGGAAACGGCGCTTGAGCAAGGCGACAAAATCAGGATCGGATTCGATCAGCGTCAAATCCTGCTCCCGTACCCCCCGCCCGAGCAATGCGCGGGTAAACGGCCCGGTGCCAGGGCCAAGCTCCAGGACCGGCCCGGTATCGGGACCGATGTCGCGCGTCATCATTGCCGCCAGGGTGGAGCTGGATGGCGTGACGGATCCGACCTTGAACGGCGCGACGGTCCAGGCCTTGAGAAAAGACAAAGCATCACTTGCAAGCATAACGACCCTCAATTCCTTCGCGGCGATCCGACGGGCGGTGGCCGCTCAAACTTCCTCTCAGCGTCGGGCCCGAGATCGGTTCAGTATTCGGACCCGACGCCTTGGCGTCGGCATACGGGGCGAATCGCTCGCCGACACTCGACGGGTGGTGTTTGCTGCAACTGGATTGCATAGACATTGCGCTGGACCGTAGAGACAAAGAAAAGGCCCGTCGCGCCGACCGGAACGTTTGCCATGCTTACGCAATGTTGACGCTGTAGCGCCTGAAACAACTGCTCTACTCGAGGAATGACGGATGCGAATCTTGCTGGTCGAAGACGAGCCTGAAATGGTTTCCGCCCTGCGTGCCGCGTTGAAGCGGCATGACATGGTTGTAGACCATGCCGGCACCCTGCTTGAGGCAGAGGACTTCGTTGCCGCCGACAGTTACGACGCCATCCTGCTCGACCGCCAGTTGCCGGATGGCGACGGGCTGACGCTGGTGCCCAAACTGCGCGCCAAGAAGAACGTGACGCCGGTGCTGGTGCTGACGGCGAGAGGCGACACTTCGGACAAGGTGGACGGGCTGGACATGGGCGCGGATGACTATATGGCGAAGCCGTTCGCCTTCGAGGAATTGCTGGCCCGCTTGCGCGCCCTGCTCAGGCGCCCGGCGCCGATGCAGCCGCAATTCATTCGCGCCGGCCATCTGGTCCTCGATGTCGGGCATCGCGAGGGGTCGATCCGGGGGGAGCCGATCAACCTGCCGCGCCGCGAGCTTCTGGTGCTGGAGGCGCTGATGCGGCGGATGGGCCGCATGGTGCAGCGTTCGACGCTGATGGAAGCGGTGTTCGGCCTCGACGACGAAATCCAGTCGAACGCGCTCGACACCCATGTCTCGCGCCTGCGCCGGAAGCTGACCGACGCCGACAGCGGCGTGACGATCAACGGTATCCGTGGCGTGGGCTATCTCCTGCGCGAGACCGCATGACCATAAGGCGCCCGCGATCGTTGAAATGGAGCCTGGTGCTGCGCATCGCCCTGCTGCAATGCGCGATGCTGACGCTGATTATCGTCGGTATTATCGCCGTCTTGCTGGCCACCGGCCTTATCCCACATGACTATGAAGACGGCACGATGGACGTGCTGGCCGACGCCGTGACGCGCGACGCGAAAGGCGGGCTTGTCCTCAACGAAACACCTGACCTCAAGATGCTACGCGCTGGCGTTCCCGATCTCTGGTACATCATCCGAGACAAGCAGGGACACCGGCTTCAGGAAGGCACGGTGCCGGCTGCATTCCAACCCTTTGTCGGGCTGCTGGACACTATCGCCGACGCCCGCATCGATCACGATATCGGCCAGGCCGCGCCGCCAGATGGAAAGATCCGCTGGACCGACACGGCGGCGGGCAATGTCCAGATCATGAGCGGCACCAAGGGCGGCCTTTCGCTGCTAAGGCTGCTGTCGCAGGCGCCGCTGTTTTTCCTGCAAGGGATACTGCCGCTCGCCGGGCTGATGGGGCTGGCCACGCTGTTCGCCACGCCCTGGGTGGTGCGCGGCGCCCTCTCGGGCCTCGGGCATGCGGCGGCGGAGGCGGCCCGCATCGACATCGACAAGCGCGGCGTGCAATTGCCGCTCAAGGACGTGCCGATGGAAGTCGCGCCGCTGGTCAAGGCGGTAAACGCTGCGCTGGGCCGCCTCGACAGGGGCTATGAGCGACACAAGCGCTTCCTGACCGACGCCGCGCACGAGTTGCGAACGCCGGTCGCCATCCTCAACACGCGCCTTGCCTCGCTGCCGGCGACGCCGGAACGGGCGCGGCTGCTGCAGGATGCTGCCCGGCTGTCGACGCTGACCGACCAGCTTCTTGACTTGCAGCGTCTCGACCGGCAGGCCGTGCTGTTCGAGCAAGTTGATCTTGTGGCCATCGCGCGCAGCGTTATCGTCGACCTCGCGCCGATGGCGTTTTCAGCCGGCTACGAGATGTCTTTCGAACCTGAAAGGGAAACGCTGACAGTCGCCGGCGACCGGACCGCGATAGAGCGCGCCGTGACCAATCTCGTCCAGAATGCCATTGAGCACGGCGGCCAGACCGGCAAGATCACAGTCAAAGTCATCGCGCCTGCCATCATCGAGGTTCATGATGAAGGCGGCGGTGTTCCGCCAGCCGAGCGAGAACGTATCTTCGAGCCCTTCTATCGCCTGCGCCCGCAGGATCACGGTGCCGGGCTCGGCC
>JBDSLV010000154.1:0-8823 GCA_039916205.1 Mesorhizobium sp.
GGTTTTCTTCATCGGTAGGTACTCCGTTTCGGTTCGCCGGGGTCGCCGCTGTCTGAGCGACAACCGCCGACGGCCTGAAACTGGAACGGAAGGCAGGCCGTTCGCAAATCACGTTGAGTGACTTTTCGCAAACATAATCAGTGGCTTAATTCCGACACATTGTCACCAGCTCGCATCACATCGGTCGTTAGGCCATCCGCATGTGACAGTGCTTTGCCCAAGAAATGAGTCGGTTAGCGGGCCGCAACGGCCGGCTTGTGACCATCTCAAGTCCGCCGTATTTGCCGGACGGTGGCATCACGAAACGGCTCACGAAAATCCCGGCGGACACATTTTGTTTCATGGCCCTGCCCTGATGTCCTGGTCTAGGCCTCGTCCTTCGCGCCGATCTTGCGCACCAGAGCCGCCGTCGCCAGGATCGCGCCCATGTCGGCGATCATCGGCGCGACATGGGTCTTGTAGTCGAGCGGCACCGAGATGGCGGGCAGTTCGAAGAGGTTCCTGGTTTCGGGCAGCAGCAGAAAGCCGTCGCTGCCGTTGAGCGCGATACGCGCCGGATCGTCAGGCCAGGTTTCACCCAGCCATTTCAATGCCTGCGCCAGCCGGCCGGTCACCAATGGCCGCGCCGCCTCGATATTGTCGGAACGGAACTCGTAGATGGCATCGAGCTCAGGAACGCCGGACGATATTTCCTGCATCTTGGCTGCGAACATGCCGCGGAAGAAACCGACGATCCCATCTGCCCGCCGCGCCGCTACCAATATCCCGGGGAATGGCTCGATCGTCTCGAAAGCAACGACCACGCCCTTGAAGGTCGTCGCCTTGTTCTTGGTCGCGCCCCCGTCCCACAAATCCGCTTCATAGAGCTCGAACGGGAACCCTTCGTAGCGCCCGGATATGATGTCGTCGAAACGGCTCATGGTGAAGCCGCCAACTGTCTCGCGCGGCAACCGGTCGAAGGAATGCGGCGTCACGTCGTGCTGGTAGCGCATGTCGCCAATGAAGCCGAAGATGATCGGCACCAGCGTTTCGCGGAACGACTGCTGAAGCCGCGTCGCCGGCCTGATTGCCCTGAAGTAAAGCAAGATCGCCGCGACGAATCCGATGACATAGAGAAACACATGTGGTGTCGAGAACCACTGTTCGTTGGGATCGGCCACCTTGTTGAACAGCCAGGCGATGAGCGCGACGAAGACCAGCACCAGACCGACGAACAGCGGCACGCGCCAGCGCACTTGCCAGACGGCAGAGGCCCTTGCGGCTTCATAGGCGTCGAGGTCCTTCCGGATCTTGGCGACGTCGGCCTCGCTCGGCATGAAATTTTCCATCGGCCACCCCCACCGCCAGTGTTACCGCATGATAGCCGCTTTTACTGGAGCCGCCAGCCGGGGTTACCCCTTCTCCCCTTGCGGCCTCAGCCAAAAATCGCTGTCAGCCGATCAACAACTCGCTGCCGCATACTCCCCTCCAGCCCTTCCACCAGCACCAACCGCTCGTGGTCACCGGCGCGCAGGCGCATGAAAGGATGCATCCGATAGGCGGCGACCTTGCCGCGCGTCCCGGCATCCGCACTGACCTCGACCATCAGGATGGCGCCGATGCGGCCGGGCCATGGCTGCCGCGCAAAGGCGGTGCCGAGAAAATCGCCGAGACCATAGGCAACAAGCGCCTCACCGACTCGCTCCACCGGCTGCACGACATGCGAATGGTGGCCGGCGATCAGCCCAACGCCATGTTCCGCCATCCGCCTGGCCAGCGCTCGGGTCTCGGCACGCGGAAAATGCCGGAACTCCCAATCCCAATGCGGCACGGCACAGAGAAGATCGACGCCGCTGGCGGCATCCCGTGGCCATCGCGCCGGATCGCTCTCCATAGACACACGCGCGGCGAACACAGCCTCGTCGGCATTGCGCCACAGCGTGAAGGCGGCGAGGCCCAGCATCAGCGGCCCGACGGCGACATGCTCCACCGGGCCATTCCCTGTGGTGCCGATGGTGCGGATGCCGAGTTGTTTCAACGCCGCGACTGTCGCCTCAAAGCCAGCGATACCTTGATCAAGCACATGATTGTTGGCCAGCGACAGCACCAGTTTTTCTGGCGCGATGCCGACTGCTGCCAGTGCGTCGGCGAGAAAACGCTCGGTCATCGCATGATGCGTGCCGAGCTTGGTTCCCAGCACCGCACTTGGCTTTTCCACGATCGGGCTTTCGCAATTGCCGATCACCAGATCGGCGGCCCCAAGCAGCGCCGCGATCTCCGGATCGCACTCCGGCGCGCGGCGATTGGCCACCGCTGAGATATCACCGACGAAAGCGAGCCTTGCCGTCCGGTTTGGCGGCGGTTCCATCATCGCTCCGGCCATCGCCGCGAAACCATTGGCGTCACCCCGGACCGACGGCTTCAGAAACCGCGGCAGCCATGACAGTTTGTAGGAGAGCGGATAGTTCGACACGTGATGCCCAGATTGTTTGCCCTGTGTAGACCGTCCGTCGGGCCGGTTGAAGCATGTCCGGCAACAATCAGGCAGAACAGCCAATGCCAACTCCGGCGCCAGGGCCGACAGACACGATGCATCGAACGCGTGTATGATCGCCGGGACAGCAAACTGGAGGACCATGATGACCCGATTTTCGAGCCTGCTGGCATCAGCGCTTTTCCTGATCCTGCCATTGTCTTCAGCCCATGCCGCGATGCCCGAAGCGGCGACCGCGCTGTTCGAAGCCAAGACGGTGAGCGCGCGCAACACGGCCCTGTCGACGCTGGAGGCCGCCGCCCCTGGCGACCCGGCCTCAGCCTATGCCGCCGGCGCCGGCGCCGGCGAGTTCTTCACCGCGCTGGAGTTGCTGGCCAGCGGCTTGCACCGCCATGGCTTCGATAGCCCGCGCTCCTTCATGCTGCCGCTGATGCGGCTGCCTGTGCCGGACAATCCCAATCCCGAGCCGCTGACCTACGAGCAGTTCCGCGCCATTCTGGTGGCCTTCCGCGATCGGCTGGAGAGATCCGCCACGACGCTGGGATCGGTGCCTGACAATGCCGATATCGGCATGGTCATCGATCTCACCCATACCGGCATCGACCTCAACGAGGACGGCGCCATCGCACCGGATGAAAGCATCGCCGCCATCATGGCCTCGCTGTCGCGCGGCGGCAGCGCGCCGGATGGTGCCGCACCCGCGCTGACCTTCCGCTTCGACCGTGCCGACGGTTATTGGCTACAGGGCTATGCCGAGTTCCTGATGGCGCAGGCCGATTTCTGGCTGGCACATGATTTCAAGAACACCTTCGACGGCTCGTTCCACATGCTGTTCCCGCGCGCCAAGCTACCGTTGCAGGATGTCCTCGTGCCGCTGGATGGTGGCATGGGCGGCGGCATCCTCTCCTCGGAATGGCGTCTCGCCGACTTCATTTCGCTGGTGCATCTGGTCAACTGGCCGGTGGTCGAGCCCGAGCGCCGAAAGGCTGCGCGCCGCGAACTGCTCGAAATGATCCGGCTGTCGCGCGAGGACTGGAAAGCGATCCGCACTGAGACCGACAACGACCGTGAGTGGCTGCCGGGGCCGCGGCAAAAGGGCGAAAACCCGCTCACTGGCCTGGAAGTCGGCGAGGAGCAGGTGCAGGCCTGGCTCGCCGCGCTGACCATGGCTGAGGATCTGCTCGAAGGCCGCCTGCTGCTGCCGCATTTCCGCATCACCGGCAAGGGCATCAACATGAAACGCTTCTTCGATGAGCCAAAGCCTTTCGACCTGGTGCTGTCGATCACCGGTCCTGGAATCGCGCCCTATCTCGAAACCGGCAAGATCCTGACATCAGACGATTTCGACCAGATCCAGCGCCAGTTCGGTGGCGGCGGATTTCTGACCTTCGCGCTGTGGTTCAACTGATCGGCCTGGCAGAACTGAAGCCCTGAAGGGGTGTTGAGATTCAGGTCAGGCCGAGTCGAAAATGATGGCTTCTGGGGTCGCTCTTGCGACGAGCGGAGCGTACTTTTGTACGTGAGCACCGGAAGCGCAGGAAGCCAGCATTTGCAGGCCGGCATCACCTGAATATCAGCGCATCTAACGCGGAAACCCGTGCAGCCGGCCGAGCAGCCATTGCAGCGGGTTGCTGACGAAAGCGCGGGTGACGAACGTGTCGTGGCCGGCATCGGATGCGATGAGGGAAACCGTGCCGGCCTCAAGGCGGCGCGGTGGATCGGAACTCGCATCAATGCCATGACCGGCCAGTAACTGCCGAATCTCAGCATTGCCGGATGCCGAGGCCTTGCCATAGGCGCTGACAAAAAAGCTCGATCCATGCCGTGTGACCCAGCCGACGAAAATGTCGCTCTCGTCGAAAACGGCGTCGAGCAGGATGACGCCGAGCATGCGCCCATCTACGTCGCCATTCTTCAATATGAAAGCGGCAGGGTTGTAGCCGCCGCTATAGGCGACGAGCACGATCGGCATGGCATCGAATTTCGTCGGCTTGGCGCCAGTCAGCTTGCCCAGCCCTTGCGCCGCCTCGGCCATGAAGCGCGCGAAAACGCCAGGCGTCCAGAAATTGCCGGCGCTGGAATCCTGCGCGTTGCTGGCGAATTGCGGCGCCACCAATACCGCGTTGAGGCCGGAGGCTTCGACCTGGGCAAACACCCGCTGCCGGCCGACCACGTCGCGCGCCAGGGTCGCGCCATTGCCGTGGAAGAACACCACGATAACCGCCGGCTTGGCCGGGTCGAATCCCTTCGGCACCCCCAGCAGAGTCGAGGGGTCGGAATAGGTCTCGTCTTCCCAATAAATGCCGCCGCGTGGCGACGTGTGGCCGCGCCGGCCGTTTGCATTCACGTCGAGAAACGGCCCGGAACCATCCGGCAGTTTTCCCTCATAGGGAAAGGGTGACGCCTTGAACGGCACGATGGTGGATATCGCCTTGTGCAAGCGCGCGCCCTGGCTTGCCACCGGAAACACCGTCGTGGCCAGCAGTCCGGCAACGATGGCGCGCCGGTCCACCATCAGGCCGCGACCAGCCGGATGGCCGGCGCTTTGGCCGGCAACAGCACGGCAAAGAAGGCCGGGATGGCGATAAGATAGGCGATGGCAGCCCATTGCAGCACGGCACTGAGGCCGAAGCTGGTGGCGACGATCGGCACCGCCGCCGAACCGATGACCGAGAAACAGCCATTGATGCCCCAGGCCCAGACAAACAGGTGTTCCTTGCCGAGCCGCGCCAGCCAGGTCATGGCGGTGGCCATCGGCATGCCCATCAGGAAGGCCGGCGGCGACACCAGCATGAAGCACAGCAGCAGCCGCACCGGGTAGGGATAGGCACCAATCCAGTCGAGCACCGGCGACAGGTAGAAGCCGTAAGTCAGCAGCAACAGGCAGACCGCCAGCAGCACGACAGGCAGCAGCGTCCGAGCGCGGTCGAAGATGCGCTCGGCATAGAGGCTGCCAAGTCCGGAGAACACCAGCATCGACGAGATCAGCACCGAGGCCGACACCGTCGGGTTGGCCAGCGCCACGGTGAAGCGGCTGATCAGCCCGACCTCGACCATGATGTAGCCGAGGCCGAGACAGGCGAAGTAGAGGATTGTGCCGAGCTTGCCGCGCGAGCGCGAAAACACGATGCGCCAGCCGAAAATGACCGGCAGCAGCACCAGCGACGCGGCCGTGATGCAGGCGATGCCGAGCGTTGCCCAGATCAGGAGATAGCCCCAGTCGTCCTGGAACAGGTCGAGTCTATCAAGCGTCAACGGCAGGTCGGCGACCTTCACATAGGCGGCGAAGTAAGGCTGGTCATTGCTCAGCGGATGCGCGTCGAAGACATAGTCGCCGGCAAGCTTTGCCCAGCCGCCGGTCAACAGCGCATGCCAGGTCATGCGCTGCAGCGCCGTCGCCGGCAACACATCGGCCCCCGGAACGGCTTTGGCGCAGACATCCAGCGTCGGATCGGCGGGCGCCGTCGGGTCGCAGTCGGGGCTCGCCGGCGCGGTAGGGTCGGCTGGCGTCGTCGCATCGGCGGCGGGCTGGGTCAGCGTCGCATCCTCTCCGCTGCCGAAGATCGAGGCGCGATAATCGTCGAGGATCTTTTGCGCCGTCGAACCGTCATACGGCATGCCGGGATAATAGACCTCTTCCCACGACATCGACCTGGTATAGTTGCGCAGCGTCTTGATTTCGGCCTCGGTGAAGCCGCCGCGCTTGAACAGCACCGTCGTCGTCGACAGATAGCTCGACACGGCGAAGATGTCGTTGGCGGCGCCCGACGGATCAAACGTCTCGGCCGCCCCGGCGATGGTCGAATAGAGCTTCAGCACCGATTTCGGCGGCTCTTCCTTGTTCCACAAGGTCACCGACAGCACGCCGCCATCGGCCAGCGCGTGCATGTAGCTCAGCATCGCTTCCTTGGTGTAGGCGTATTTTTCCGAAATCGCGAAGCCGCCCGGGTTGGACAGGCCGACGCTGTCGGCAAGGCTGAGGTCGATGACGTCGTAGCGCTCGGCGGTGTTGGCGAGGAACAGACGCCCGTCATAGTCGATCACCTTGAGACGCGGCTCGGCCAGTATGTTGCCGGTGACATCCTTCAGGACCGGATCGCGGAATGCCCGCAAAGTCATCGGATTGCTCTCGGCGACGGTCACCGTAACAGACCCTGCATTGAGCGCGGCTTGCGTGGAAATGCCACCGCCGAACTGCACCACGAACGTCTTGGGCTTCTCCTTGATGACATAGGGATAGTGCATCGGCAGGTAGCGGAAATAGAGCTGTTCGGCCGGCGCCAGGTTGCGCATGACGCCTTCCGGCCCATCGCCGTCACGGTACATGCCGACATAGGTGTTAGCAGGAACTTCGGGCATGCCGAACGCCGCATTGTCGCTCAGGCCCGGTGCGAAATGCATGTAGGAACTGGCATAGACCTGCAGGTCGCCGAACGGCGAGACATTGCGATAGATGCGCTTGCCGTCGGGAAAGTTGCGGGCATAGGCAACGCCCTTGTACTGCGAGACGGTGATGTCGGGGATGCCGGTCAGTCCGGGCAGCATGAGGTAGCCGGCGATCGACAGTGCGGCGACGGCGACGCCGGCGGCAACGCTCTTCCAGGCGCGGAAAGCAAAGAACCACAGCAGCGAGCCGGCGGCCCATAGCAGCAAAGGCACGACGATGATGGTTTCCGGCGTGAACCAATACATCGACACCAGCACGACCAGCCCGGCGAGGCCGGAGCCGGTGAGGTCGGCGAAATAGACCCGGCCGAAAGCCGTGCGGCTCTTTAGAAAAACGATGCCGAGGAAGAACGCTCCGGCCAGGAACGGCAGGAGATAGAGCAGGAAATTGGCCAGCAGCCGCCATTTCTGCTCCGGGTCGGAAACCAGGAAGATGGCGTTGAACGGCACGGTCTGGGCGATGAGGTTCGAGGCAACGGCAAGCGGGCCGATCAAAAGCAAGGCGGCGGTGGCCGCCCCTTGCCAGTGCCGGTCGAACCAGTCCTTGCCGGCGAAGATGACGACGCTGGACAAGGAGAAGCCGAGCATCGCGAGGCTGACCACCAGCGAGCCGAAATGCGACCAGCTGCCGACCGCGAAGACGCGCATGACCGATATCTGCTGCGCGATGATGGCGCCGGCGATCAGGCCGACCGCGAGATAGTGCGCGAGGCGCGGCGCCTCCAGGGAGGCGATGCTCAAACGAGAGGTCGAAACGACGGCTGCCATGCAGGCCCCTTGATGCGGCGGTTCAGCCGGCGCGGCAAATCAGCCGTTATGCGTGCCGACGATCTGATCGCCTTCCAGCTTGGTAAAGGGCACGAAAGGCACCACCTTGCCATTGTAGATATCCGAGCGGACGATGTTGAACGTGCCATCGGCGAGCTGCTGCTTGACCACCTTGAGCACATGCTGCGCGCCAGGCGGTCCGACCGGGATGACCATGACGCCATTGGGCTTGAGCTGTTGCAACAGCGAAGGCGGGATATGGTCGATGCCGCAGGTGACAATGATCTTGTCGAACGGACCGACGCTTTCCCAGCCGTAGTAGCCGTCGGCGTTCCGGCTGGTGACCGAGCCGAACACGCTGTAGCCGCGATCGATGAGTGCGTCATAGGTGCGGCGGGTGCGCTGTGCCAGCGGGTTGATGATCTCGATCGTGTGGACCTTGTCCGTGAGATTGGCGAGATAGGCCGACTGGTAACCGGAGCCGGTACCCACCTCGAGCACGGACTCGCCGAATTGCACGTCGATGGCCGTTGTCATGCGTCCGACCAGATGCGGGCCGGATATGGTCACGCCATAACCGATGTCGAGAAACGCGTGGTCATAGGTGCGCGCCAGGTTCTGCGGCAGCACGAATTCCTCGCGCGGTGTCGCCAGGAACGCCCGCTTGTTGCGGTCGTCCAGCACGTCCTTGTTGTAGACCATGATCTGAAAGCGATCGAATCGCTGTGCCAGAAACTTCGGATCCTCGCCGCGATTGGCCACCATCCACTCGATGAACGCTTTTTTATCGCTCAACGGCACTTCGGCGTTGCGGTCGTAGGGCACCGGCACGTCGGCCATGGCGGTAGCCGGAAGAATGGAAAACGCCGCAGCACTCGCTGACAGCGTCATAAAGTCCCGACGATTCATGGAAAGCCTCCAAAAGTGGCTTTGTAACCCCAAAACCAAGCCCTTGATCCGATTGCACCGCCTCCCAAAACGAGTCAATGGCCGTCAGGAAGCGACCGTTCGGGCGGGGAATTTGTGGCAGGCGAGCAACAGTTTTTGCGTGTGCAAGGCGTCTTTTTAGGCGATTCTTGCCGGCAGCCGCTGCGCTGCATGTACCACTGGAAGGCACTGCGTAAAAAATTAGCAAG
>JBDSLV010000155.1:0-7803 GCA_039916205.1 Mesorhizobium sp.
TGTGCGAGGAGGCCCATCGCTATATGCCCGCCGATCCACGGCTTGGCTTTGCGCCGACGCGGCACGCGCTGTCGCGCATCGCCAAGGAAGGCCGCAAATACGGCTGCTACCTCGGCGTCGTCACGCAACGTCCAGGTGAGCTCGACCCGACCATCCTGTCACAATGCTCCACCTTCTTCGCCATGCGGCTCGCCAATGAGCAGGACCAGGCGATCATCCGTTCGGCAATCGCCGACTCCTCGGCCTCGACACTGGCCTTCCTGTCTTCCATGGGTCAACGCGAAGCCATCGCCTTCGGCGAAGGCGTGGCGACGACGATGCGAATGAAGTTCGAGAAATTGCCGCAGCACCTCCTCCCCGGCACCGCCAAGCGCGAGGACGAACTGCAATCGCAAAACGGCGACGATGTCGATCTCGTGGCCATCGTCGAACGGCTGCGCAACGTGCCGAAGCCGCAACAGGCGATGGCCTTTGTCGAAACCGTCGATGCGGGCAGTCAGGCAGGCGATCCGGACTACCGCAAGCCGCCGGCGGTGCGTGCGTCGTCGGACGACGATTTCGACGCCCGCTACGGCCTCAAGCCCGCCACCTTCGGCCTGCGCCCGCAGAACGATTGAGGCCGCGGCGCCCTCCGCGAACAGAATTCGAACCCGTCCAGCACCAATTCGGTCTCGCCGACAGGCTTGGGTAATCCGGCCAGGGAATTCGTCAGGCTGAGTCGCCTGGTGTTGGCTTCGAGAACCGGAGCGGAGCGGACATTCAGTCCGTGAGCACCGGAAGCGCAGAAGCCGGCATCAGTCGGCCAGCATCACGAATTCAATGGTGGGATTTTAGGCGCAGACGCGGTTGCGGCCTTGCCTCTTCGCCTCATAGAGCTGGCGGTCGGCGCGACGATAGAATTCCTCGGCCGTTTCCTTGCGGTCCCATACGGCGAGACCAACGCTGGTGGTGATCTTGAGGCGGACATTGCCCGAGGGCACTGACATGTTGGCGACGGCCTTGCGAATGCGCTCGGCGAATTTGGATAAAAGTTCGGCGTCCATATTGGGGGTGACCACGGCGAACTCTTCACCGCCCAGCCGCGCCACCACGTCGTGATAGCGCGTCATGTCCTTGAGACAGCTGGCAACGGCCTTCAGCACCTCATCGCCAACATCGTGGCCATGGCCGTCGTTGACCTGCTTGAAATGGTCCAGATCGAGGATCATCAGCCCCACGGGCTTTTCGATCCGTCGGAATTCCTCAAGGTATTCTTTCAGCGCATCGTCGAAATAGCGCCGGTTCTGCATGCCGGTCAGGCCGTCTGTAAGCGCCGCATGCTCCAGCGTTTCCGAGCGGGCGCTGAGCGAGACCGTCATGGCGCGCAGCTTGCCTTCTTCCGTCGCCTGCTTGCGGATCAGCGGGTAGATGAAGAAAATACCAAAAAACAACGCGGTCGCCAGAAGCACCCCGGTCACGAACAGCAGCTTGTTGAGATAGATGATCTTCTCCAGGCCGGTTTCCGTATGCAGCTCTGTTGAGAAGGATTGCAGGAGCCCATAGGCATGCAGCGTCACCAGGCCCGCGGCCAGGATCACGAAGATAAAGACGAAAAACGCTGATTCCGCCTTGTGGAAACGCATCTGCTCCCCGTTGGAAAAGTACCCACTGACCTTATGGCACGGGCGGCCTTACGGAGCGTTAATTTGAACAACCACAACGGGAACCTTTCCTTTCGGGTCAACTTTTCAGGTTGCATCCGAGGCAAGCCCTTGGATTGTGGTTTCGACATCGTCACCAGGGTGCGATCTGTGCCATTCCGGCCCCAGCTGATTGCGAAACCAGGTTCCTTGCCGCTTGGAATATTGCCTGGTCGCGATCTTGGCGCGTTCGATCGCCTCGGCAAACCCTATCTCTCCGGCCATGGCGGCCTGCAGTTCGCGAACGCCGATCGCCTTCATCACCGGCAGGGCGGGATCAAGGTCAAGAGCCGTGAGTTGCCCCACCTCGTCCAGAGCGCCCTTGTCGAGCATCTGGTCGAACCGTGCGTCGATGCGGCGCACCAATGTCGGCCGGTCGGGTTCAATGACCAGGAAACGTGCGGTCTTCCTGTCGATCAGCGGCTGACCGCGCACGGACTGCCATTCGAGGATCGATCGCCCCGATGCATCCAACACCTCAAGCGCCCGCACGATGCGCTGGCTGTCGGTCGGCTTGAGCATCATGCCGACACGCGAATCCTCGCGCATCAGGATACGGTGCAGCTTCTCCGCGCCCTGTTCCTTGAGTTCGTAGCGCCAGCGGTCGCGGATCCGCTGGGGAACGTCGGGCATTTCCGAAATACCTTCCACCAGCGCCCGAAAATAGAGTCCGGTGCCACCGACAAAAATTGCTGGCCGCTGGGCAAGCACACCGTCATCAACAAGCTTCATCACGTCGCGCAGCCAGGCGCCGGTGGAATAGGCCATGGACGGAGAAACGTGGCCGTAGAGAAAATGCGGCGCGCGGGCAAGCTCGGCTGCATCTGGACGGGCCGTCAGCACATCGAGGACGGAATAGCCTTGCATGGAATCGGTGTTGACGATGACACCGCCTTCGCGCTCGGCGAGATCGAGTGCCAGCGCCGACTTGCCGCTGGCGGTCGGCCCGGCTATCAGGATCGCGTTCTTCACGCGGCCCTCGCCCGCTTTCTCGCCGGAATTTTCGATGCCGCTAATTGCCACGCTCGTTTCCCGTCCTGCCGGCCACATACTGTCGCCGTCGCTTGCGAATATGGCGTCGGAGGCAGTCGGCGCAAGCACTGTTCGCTGGCTGGGCGCGGGGATCGCCTGCGATCTGGCACTGCCCGAGGCGGCGCAGGCTGATGAAATGACCGCCAGTCTACACGCTGCATTGGCTTCCGAGCCGATCGACGTGATCGTGCAGCAGGCCGGCACAAGACGTAAGAAGATTCTCATCGCCGACATGGATTCGACGATGATCGACCAGGAATGCATCGATGAACTGGCCGATGAGATCGGCGTCAAGGATCGTGTCGCCACCATCACCGCGCGATCGATGAACGGCGAGATCGCTTTCGAACCGGCCCTGCGCGAGCGCGTGGCGTTGCTGAAAGGCCTGGATGCCGCCGTGGTCGACCGCATTGTCGCCAACCGGCTGACGCTCGCTTCCGGCGGCCCCGCGCTGGTCCAGACCATGCGCGCCAACGGCGCCTGGACGGCGCTGGTGTCGGGCGGCTTCGAAGTCTTCACCACGCGCATCGCCGCCATGCTCGGCTTCCATGAAAACCGCGCCAACCAACTGCTCGAGCAGGACGGCCATTTTACCGGGCTGGTCGGCGAGCCGATCCTCGGCCGTGCCGCCAAGGCCGATGCGCTGAACGAGATTTCGGCACGCCTCGGCCTGACGCCCGCCGACGCCATTGCCGTCGGCGACGGCGCCAATGATCTCGACATGATCCGGCTGGCCGGCACCGGCGTCGCGCTGCATGCCAAGCCGACTGTTGCAGCGCAAGCGAAGGTCCGCATCGACCATGGCGACCTGACCGCGCTGCTTTATCTGCAGGGTTACAGGCAGGAAGAGTTTGTCCTTTGAAGCCTATACGCACCGAGCGCCTGATCCTGCGCAACTGGGAGGACCGTGACCGCGAACTATTCCACCGGATCAATTCCGATGAGCGCGTCATGGAGTTCTTTCCATTCCGCCGCGACCGCGCACAGGCGGACGCCAAGATGGATGAGGTTCGCGCTGTCATCGATCGCCGAGGCTTCGGCTTTGCCGCCGCCGAGATCGCCGCGACATGTCAGTGCATCGGTTTCGTCGGCCTGACCGGCGTCGACCACATGCCGTTTCTGCCCCCCGGTACCATCGAGATCGGCTGGCGGCTGGCGCCGGAATTCTGGGGCAAGGGCTATGTCACCGAAGCCTCGGAGGCCTGGCTTGCCTTTGGATTCGAAACACTCGACGTCGCTGAGATCGTCTCCTTCGCGGTCAAGGACAACCGGCGCTCCACCGCTGTCATGGAGCGGCTTGGCATGACCGCCGATCCGTCTTCCGATTTCGACGATCCCGGCATCCCTGACAGCCACGCAGCACTCAAGCGCCACGTCTTCTACAGACTATCCCGCGGCGACTGGCCAAAAAGAAAAAGGGCGGCTCGCTAGCCGCCCTTTTCTCATTTCAATCAGCGCTTTGTCCGCTTTTGCGGACTCTAATCCATGCGGATCGTCACGAACCGCAATTCGCCGGTCTTCGAAGCCAGCATCAAAAGCGCATTCTTGCGCCCCTGCTCCTTCAAGGCACCGATCCGGTCCATCACGTCCTTGGGCGTGGCAACCGATTCCTGTGCGATCTCGGTGATCACTTCGCCCGGCTGGATGCCGCGCTCGGCGGCAGCCGAATCCTTGTTGACGTCAGTGATGACAACGCCCGAGACATCAGCGGCGATGCTGAACTTCTTGCGTGTCTCGTCGTTGAGTTCGCCAACCGTCATGCCAAGCACCGAAGCGGTCGAAACGGCGGGCGCCTTGTCACCCTTGTCCTGGTCGGTGTTGCCGTCTTCGCCATTGGCAAGCTTTTCACCGTCCTCAAGCCGGCCGAGCGTCACCTTCACCGTCTGCTCGACGCCCTTGCGTACGATCAGCACATCGACAGCCTTGCCGACCGGGCTTTCCGCGACGACACGCGGCAGGTCACGCATTTCGTGGATGTCCTTGCCGTCGAACTTGAGGATCACGTCGCCGGCCAGGATGGTGCCATTGTCGACCGGTCCGCCCTTGATCACCCCGGCGACCAGCGCGCCCTTGGCCGTCTTCATGCCAAGGCTCTCGGCGATATCGTCGGTCACCGGCTGGATGCGAACGCCGAGCCAGCCGCGCCGTGTCTCGCCAAACTGGCGCAACTGATCGACGACGCCGGAGGCGAGCTGCGAAGGAATGGAGAAGCCGATACCGATCGAGCCGCCGGATGGCGAAATGATCGCGGTGTTGATGCCGATGACTTCGCCGGCACTGTTGAACAGTGGGCCGCCGGAATTGCCCCGGTTGATGGCGGCATCGGTCTGGATGAAGTCGTCATACGGGCCGGAGTTGATGTCGCGGTTGCGGGCCGAGACGATACCGACCGTCACCGTGCCACCAAGGCCGAACGGATTGCCGATCGCCATGACCCAGTCGCCAACGCGCATCTTGGTGGAATCGCCGAACTTCACCGCTGTCAGCTTGTGGCCTTTCGGGTCGACCTTCAGCACTGCGACGTCGGTCTTGGTGTCGGTGCCGACCAGCGTCGCCTTCAAGGTGATGCCGTCGGAGAAATTGACCTCGATGTCGTCGGCATCGGCGATGACGTGGTTGTTGGTGACCACGATGCCTTGCTCGGCGTCGATGACGAAGCCGGAGCCCAGCGACTGTACCTTCTGCCCGCTATTGTCCTTGTCGCCGCCACGGTTCTTGAAGAAATCGTCAAAGAAATCCTGGAAGGGCGAGCCCTCGGGAAGCTGCGGCATCGGCACCGCGCCCGGGCCTTCGGTGCCCTTCACCGTCTGCGAGGTCGAGATGTTGACCACCGCGCCGAGCAGGCCCTCCGCCAGATCAGCGACCGAAGCCGGCCCATCGGCGGCAACCGTCGGGGTCACGAAGGACGGAACGGCAACGGCGCCGAGAAGAACGGCAGCCGCGCCGGCGATGAACGTCCGTCGTGCCGCGCGCAAAAGGGTGTTGGATGTCATCGAGAAGCCTCCCGGCATTTCTGAAAGAGAAAATCGCTGCGGCGAAAACGCCGCGTCGCGCCATGTTGGCAAGAAATACGGCACGTTTGCGGCTATGGCTATCGGCAGAGTGTAAATCCTCCGTTATTCCGAAGCCTCTGCAGCGCCGCGCGTGCTTCAGGACGCGCGAAATACGCTGTCGCACCTAGAATTGGCGCATGATCCTTTCCGAGAAGTCATGCGCGGGCAATCAGTTCATCCGCCTCGCACTAGCCAGACGATACCGACGCCAAGCGCGATCGCCGCCAGACCGGCGATCCGCAATGCGTTCTCCGGCAGCGACAGGACTTCGCCGGCGAGCTTCTTGGCAAAGATGGGAAAGCCGCCATAGACCAGGCCCTCGATAACGAGGACCAGGCCCATGGCGGCGAAGAAATCCTCCACCGGCCGTTACTGGGCGGTGGCTGGTTGTGCTGCCGGCGCAGGAGCCGGCTGCGGCGTCGTAGGCGTTTCCTTGCCGTCGGGGTTCCGGAAGAAGCGGAAGAACTCCGAATTCGGCGACAGCACCATGGTCGTCCCGGTGTTGTCCAACGCCGTGCCATAGGCATTCATCGAGCGATAGAAGTCGAAGAAGGCCGGGTCACGCTTGTAGGCATCCGCGAAGGTCGCGCTGCGCTGGGCTTCGCCCTCGCCGCGCAGGATCTCGGATTCCTTTCGTGCTTCGGCAACGATCTCGACCACTTCACGGTCGGCGCGTGCCGTGATGCGCTGTGCCGCTTCGTTGCCACGTGCCCGCAACCGCGCCGCCTCCGCCAGGCGTTCCGCCTTCATGCGGTCGAAGGTCTGCTGTGAAACCTCGGCCGTGAGATCGGTCCTGCGGATGCGGACATCCTCGATCTGCAAGCCGAGCGACGTCGCATCGGGCCTGAGCTGGTCGCGGACTTCGCGCATCATCACGGCGCGCTCTTCCGAAAGCGCGGCCTCAAAGTCGCGCAGACCGTAAACGCGGCGCAAGGCAGCGTCGAGACGCGTCCTCAGCCGCGCTTCGGCCAGTTCGATCTGGCCCGATACCGCCGCACGGAAGACGCGCGGATCGGAGATACGATAGGCGATGAACGCATCGACCTCGTAGAACTTGCCGCCCGACACCTGGACGCGGATGTTGTCGAGGTCGAAGCGCAGCACCCTGTTCTCGATCAGCTGCACCGTATCGGCGTCGAAGAATGAGAACGGCGCCTTGAAGTAGATGCCGGGTTCGCTCTTGACGTCGACGATCTCGCCGAACCGGAGCACAAGCGCCTGCTGGCGCGCGTTGACCACGAAGACCGAGGAATAGAGCAGGAACAGGATGACTGCCGCCACGACAGCGACGATTGGGAGACGATTGGCCATCACTGGTTACCTCCCGTAACGCCACCAGCAGGAGCTGGTGCAGGCGCTTTCGGCTGCAATGCCGGCAGCGGCAGGTAAGGCACGACGCCTTGCCCGTTGCCTTGCTCGACGATGACCTTGTTCGAATCCTTCAGAACCCTCTCCATGGTTTCCAGATAGAGGCGCTTGCGGGTGACATCCGGCGCCTTGGCATATTCGTCATAGACGGAGATGAAGCGCTGCGCCTCACCTTCGGCTTCCTGCACGACCCGGTTCTTGTAGGCGGCCGCGTCTTCGCGGACCTGTGCGGCCTCGCCGCGCGCCTGGCCGAGCTTCTGGTTGGAGTACTGATTGGCCTGCTCGACGAACTTGTCCTCGTCCTGCTCGGCACGCTGCACCTCGTCGAACGCATCAGCCACCTCACGTGGCGGTGCTGCATCCTCGATCGAGACGGCATTGACGTTGAGGCCGGCCTTGTAGCCGTCCAGCGTCGTCTGGATGATTTCGCGCACGGACGCCGCGATGCCCTGGCGGTCGTCGCGGAAAATGTCCTGCGCCGGCCGACGGCCGACCGCTTCGCGCATGGCGCTTTCGGCGACCTGCCGCAGCATGCCGTCGGGGTCCGACACATCAAACAGGTAGGCGCGCGGGTCGGAGACCTGGTAGGCGACCGAGAACTGGACATTGACGATGTTCTGGTCGCCCGAAAGCATCAGGCCGTTGCCGCTGGTGTTGCCGCCGCCGATATC
>JBDSLV010000156.1:0-10702 GCA_039916205.1 Mesorhizobium sp.
TCGTCGAGGATCAGGATCCTGAGGTCGCGAGACAATGCCTTGGCGATCTCGACGATCTGGGCCTGCGCCGGCGACAGGGCTGAGACCTTCAATGCCGGATCGATAGCCACGCCAAGCTGGGCGATCAGCTTTCCTGCTCGATCCCGCATCGCGCGGACATCGACCTGACCTAGCCATTGCGTCGGCTGCCTACCGGCGAAGATGTTCTCGGCGACCGAGAGCTGCGGCACGAGCGAGCCCTCCTGGTGCACGATGCCGATACCGAGATCGCCGGCAGCCTTTTCATCGGGCTGGCCGGTTTCAACACCATCGACAAGGATGGTGCCCTGGTCGCGCAGATAAACACCGGCGACGATTTTACCGAGGGTTGACTTGCCTGCCCCATTTTCGCCGAGCAGTGCGTGGATTTCCCCGCCATCCACGCTCATCGAGACGTCATCGAGCGCCCGCACGCCGGGGAAGAATTTGGAAAGGTTCTTGATTTCCAGCCTGGGCGCCATGGCGCTACTGAGCCTTGGCCTGGAGGTAATGGCGCTCAACGGCCTCGATCATCCAGACCATCGTCTCATTGTGCGGGGTCGGCACGCCGACGCGCTGGCCGGCCGCGACGATGGCGCCGTTGATGACCTCGATCTCGGTTTGCCGCCTGGCTTCGACATCCTGCAGCATCGAAGCCTTGCCGCCGATTGCCTTTTCCAGCAGGCCGGTGATCGCAGCCCAGCGCTCGTCGTAATCGAGCGTAATGCCTTGCGCCGTGGCGACCGCAACCACCTCCTTGAGGATGGCGGCCATCAGGCTCTTTGTGGCGTCGAAGGCGACGAGTTCGTGCGACATGAAATGCAGTAGCCCGGCAACCGGCAGGGTGCAGGCATTGAGCGCAAGCTTTTTCCAGACCTCGTTCAGGATCTTGTCCGACTGCGTCGTCTCAATCTGCGCGGCGCGGAAGGTCTCGATGACCTTGCCTAGGCGCTCGGTCGGCTTGCCGGTTAGCTCGCCAATATAAGTCATGCCCGAACCGGGATGCTTGACGCGGCCGGGAGCCAGCAGCGTGCCGCCGTGATAGGTTAGGCCGACCAGAACCCGGTCCTCGCCGACAATGGAGGCGATGCGCGGCGCGTTGCCCCAGCCATTCTGCAGGCTGAGCACGGCGGTGTCTTTCGCGATCATCGGGGCGGCGGCCCGAACGGCCGCTTCGGTGTGATAACACTTGACGAAATTGATGATGAGATCGACCGGTCCGACGCTCGCGGGATTGTCGCTTGCCGGCACCTTGATCACCGGCTGCGAGCCATCCTTCTCTTCGATGGTCAGGCCGTTGTCGTTGATTGCCGTCACCGCCGCCTTGGAGACGTCGATGAGCGTCACGTCATTGCCGGCGCGTGCAAGATATCCCCCGAATATCCCGCCCATAGCTCCGCCGCCGCCCAGAATGGCGATTTTCATTCAAATTCCTCCCTTGGCAATGCGATCACCGTCGTAAAAAGCGAGTGAGGCTGCCGATGTGGCGTGCGAAAGCACGCGGCCCAAACCGCTGCAGGCCTTTGCTCGCAGCATTTCGGCCCTCGTTTTCGATCTCGCAATTTTAGCATTGCAAGCTGTTGCATGGTTGTCAAGCATGATGGTATGAAAGGTCTATGGTCGACCCACTAGTCATAGAACGCAAGAAACTCTTCGAACATGTGGCCACACATCTCGAGGGCCAGATTCTCTCCGGCAAATTGAAGCCTGGAGACCAGCTGCCGCCCGAGCGTGACCTGCAATCACGCTTCGGCGTTGGCCGGCCGGCCATTCGCGAGGCGCTGATTTCTTTGCAGAAGGCCGGGCTGGTCGAACTCACCAACGGCGCCCGCGCTAAGGTGCTGATGCCGACCGCCAGCCATATTTTCACCGGTATGGCGCCCGCCGTCCGGCAGATGCTGTCGACCGAGGAAGGGCAGCGCTCCTTTCAGGGTGCGCGCATGTTCTTCGAGGTCGGCCTTGCCCGCGAGGCGGCACGGACAGCGACGCAGGAGGATCTTCAATCCCTCGCCCAGGCGCTCGAAGCCAACCGGTTGGCAATCGGTGACCGTGATCGTTTCACCAGCACCGATATCGCGTTCCACTTCGAGCTGGCGCGCATCGCTCGCAATCTCGTCTTCGTCGCCTTGCATGACCAGATCTCGGAATGGTTGAAGGAACAGCGTATTGTCACGCTTGCCGCTGACGGGCAGGAACAGACGGCGTACGAGGCCCACCGCGCCATCTACGACGGCATCGTAGCACGCGAGCCCGATCGCGCGGAGCAGGCGATGCGTGAGCATCTGGATCAGTTGACGACGATGTTCTGGCGCCAGCGCTCAAGTCATCACGAGGTGGCCGACCATGACACGGGCGATCGCGCGACGGGCGACCACAACGAATGAAGATCGGCGTCATCGGCGACGATTTCACGGGTTCCAGCGACATCGCCAACACCCTCGCCAAGGCCGGCGCTCGAACCGTTCAATTCGTCGGCACGCCGACCGGACGACTGAAGGCAGAGATCGACGCAGCGGTCATTGCGCTGAAGACGCGCTCGAGCGAGGCTAGCGAGGCAGTGGCGCAATCGCTGGTTGCCTGCAGGTGGCTGGTTGCCAACGGCGCCCAACAGATCGTTTTCAAATACTGTTCAACTTTCGATTCCACGCCGCAAGGCAACATCGGCCCGGTCGCGGAAGCGCTGCTTCTGGAATTAGACACGACGTTAGCGCTGGTTTGCCCTGCATTTCCGGCCAACCGCCGCACGATCTACAACGGCCACCTCTTCGTCGGTGATTGCCTGCTCAGTGAGTCGGGCATGGAAAACCACCCACTGACGCCAATGCCCGATCCCGACATCAGGCGATGGTTGGCGCGGCAGACCGCACTCAAGGTCGGCCATCTCGGCCTGGAAAGCCTGCGTTCGGGCAGCGGCCAGGCCGCCTTGCGCCTGGCAAAGCGCAAAGGCGAAAGACTGATCGTTACCGACGCGATCTCGGATGACGATCTGCGCGCGCTGGGCCGGATAGCAAGGACTCACCGGCTGGTTACTGGCGGCTCAGGGATTGCCATGGGCCTGCCCGGCAATTTTGGAATCCACCCGGGGATCGGGGGTCGGCAGCGCCTCGCAGGGGGCAATGGGCCTGGCCTCATCCTCTCCGGCAGTTGTTCCTCAGCGACGCGCCGGCAGATCGCCACCTATGGCAGTGGCCATCCCTCAAAGCGCCTGGACGCCGTCGACGCACTAGATCCGGGCGCAGCTGTTGCAGGTTGCCTCGATTTCCTGATCAGCCATAAGGGTGCGGGCCCGCTGGTCTACTCGACAGCGGAGCCTTCCGAAGTCTCGGCGGCACAGACCCGGCATGGGCGCGAACGGCTGGCCGAAGCGTTCGAGACTATTTTCGCCGAACTCGCTACAAAGGCAGTATCTGCCGGCTTCCGGCGGCTCGTGGTAGCTGGTGGCGAAACATCGGGCGCGGTCGCCTCGGCATTCGGCGCATCGGCCCTTGAGGTCGGTCCGGAGATCGATACGGGAGTCCCGGCGCTTGTCCTCGACGGCAAGCCGAGGCTGGCATTCGCGCTGAAGTCCGGGAATTTCGGCGCTGATGATTTTTTTGAACGCGCGCTCGCTGTGCTCGGAGGTGACGCCACGTGACTTCAGAAGAACAGCAGCTTCGCGACGAATTCTGCCGCTGGGGAGAATCCCTGTTCAGGCGCGGCTACACCGCCGGCTCGTCCGGCAATCTATCGGCTCGGCTTGCCGACGGGTTTTTGGTCACGCCGACCAATTCCTGCCTGGGGTATCTGGAACCCGAAAGACTGTCGAAGCTGGATGCCCAGGGCATGGCTGTGTCAGGCGATGCCCCGACCAAGGAAATCCCCCTTCACATGGCATTCTATGAGGCGCGACCGCAGGCCGCGGGCGTGGTGCATCTTCACTCGACCTATGCCACCGCGCTCTCCTGTCTCGAGGATACCGATCCAGATGACGCCATCCCGCCGATCACGCCCTATGTTGTGATGCGCGTCGGGCGCGTGCCGCTTCTGCCCTATACCCATCCTGGGTCGGCCGACGTCAGGCCGCTGGTGTTGGCCAAGGCGCACGATCATGCGGCCGTCCTGCTGGCCAATCATGGTCCGGTGGTTTCCGGGCGCAGTTTTCGCGATGCAGTCTTTGCCGCGGAGGAACTGGAAGAAACGGCAAAACTGGTGTTTCTGACAAGACAGCTGTCTGTGCGTCGGCTATCCGCGAATATGGTAGGCGAACTTGATCAGCGTCGACAAACGTGAACTCAGTTTCAGCGAGTCGTGAAGCCGTTGCGAAATCGTTGCGAAAAATTCACAAACGGTATCTTCTTTCGGAATGCCGACAAGGCTTTGGCGCGGCGTCGGTCATGCCATGCGAGACGAAATCGGTATTTATGTCGGCGGCCAGCCTGTCGGCATCGAAAATTCCAGACCTTACCTGAGCCACTGAGTTCAAGTCGTCTATCCCATTTTGCCGCTTAGCGCGCCGACCCCGGCCACGGCACGGTGGGCTTTTTCAGTATTCGACCCGTGGCGGGCTGGCACCATTGCGAATGGTGTGGTCGAACGTTCGCTGCTTTCCGCGCTCTTCGGTTAAGTTGATCCAATCCGGCTGGCGGCCGACCGCGCTCGTCCCAAAGCCCTTGACATCAACGGCCCTTACCAACGTCCGGAATCTAGCGAACCCCCCGACTAAAGTGATGATTGGCTAAGCATGCAGCCATGGAGGTGTGACGTTGACCCCCTCCTGTTGAAAACAGTGGATGGGGTTTTTCGTTTTTGGGTTCTTACGAAGCCAACTTGGACTGCGGCCTATTTCAAATTCAAGAGATAATCGGCGACTGCCTTGCGATCATCATCCGTCCAATGTGAAGTTTCGTCGGAAATCACCAATCCCATTTCGCCGCCCACCTTGCCGGCGTTGGGAGTTAGACCTGTTTTGAGGGTTTCCGCGAAGCTGTCTCTCGTATAACCGTCCTGTAGCAGTGCAAGCACTGTGAGTGGTGGCGCTTTTCCTCCGGGACCGCCGCCGGAATTTCCGGTGAACCTCTTGCCGCTAGTAACCGCACCGAGCGCGTTGAGCGGCGAGTGACAGGCCACGCAATGCGTGAGGCCGTTGGCAAGGTAAGCGCCGCGGTTCCAGGACGCCGAATGGGACGGATCGTCGTGATAGCGATGCGGTGAGAAGAAGAGGTTCTTCCATCCAGAAACCAGAAGCCGAATATTGAAAGGGAAGATCACTCGATTGGGCGGCGTCGTGTGGGCAATCGCAGGCGTCGCCATGACGGCCGCGTAGAGATCAACAACGTCTTGATCGCTCATCAGCGTCAAATCATTGTAGGGGAAGACGGGGTACAGATTTCCCCTTGGGCTATTGCCGTTGCTCAGCGCATCGGAAAATTGCGCGAGCGTCCAGTTTCCTATGCCGGTTTGCTTATCCGGCGTGATGTTGGGCGGATAAAATGTTCCAAACGGTGTCGTCAATGGTTTGCCGCCGGAAAGTGCCGCGCCGCTGTTTTCGTGGTCCGTGTGACACGAACCGCACCCGGCGAGACGGATTATATATGCGCCGCGGGCGGCGTCGCCCGCCAGCGCCAAGTTGCGTGGGGGTCCCGTGACGGGCTTCAAAAAATAGGTTGCTGTGGCCAACCCCAAAAGGGCCACCGCCGCGATCGACCATTTCCAGCGGGCGCCTATATTCACCATGATGCCTCGGGCTCGATGCTATCTGACATGGGTGCGACTGTTTCCCAACATACGCGACAATGCCCAGATGGTGCTGCCGAGATAGACGAAAGACGCAGGGATGCACATCAGCACGCCGGCCAGTACCTGGTCGTCAAGCCCATTGCCGGAATAGGCAGCGTAAAGCGGATGAGGAGCAAACATAATCAACGCCGAAAGGAACGAGCCTTGTATGCCGACCAATGAGACGAGGACGACCGCCATTGCTGGGCTGAGGCGTCGCTTGCCACTGGTGAGTACCACGCGCCAGAAAAACGTGGCGGCCACCAAAAGCGTGACGTGTTCACAAACGTGGACGGCTTCGTTGCCAAGAGCCCAATCATAGGCCGCTGGAATGTGCCAGAACCACATCGTGACAACGAAGAAGCCTGCGGCTATCCAGGCGGCAACCTCCTTGTGGGCTGCTTGTTTCATGCCCGGGAATGCGGCGATTGCCTGCCCGATATAACGCCTGGTTGAAATTGGAAACGCTCGCAAAATGACAAGATGGCTATTCGAATATGCGAGGAGCGGCGCAACCGCGAGAATGAGCAGCAGATGTTGAAACATGTGGACCGAAAACAGCTCTTCCGAAAGCGCGTCGACAGGTGACAGAAGTGCTATAACAAGAGCTAGAACAGCAGCAAAAAACGCCAGCACCCTAGGCTTGCTGACCGCCCATTTCGGATGTCGGCTCGAGAGCATTGTCACGAGCCCCGTCAGATACAGCGCCATCAGAATGGCAATCAGCGTCTCCACCAGTGGATCTCCAAACCATGAAGTCCAGAGGGCCGAGCCGGATTCGCGAGCAAATGCGGGGCTGGCGATTCCCGCCACTGCCGCAGTCAGAAAAAGGGGACGACGCATGGCGAGACCAGATAAGGGACGAGCAGCGCGAACAGAGCGCCGGCGAGAAAGATGGAACTCGAAACAAGGCCGCAAAGCCCAAGGAATCGGGTTCGGCCAGCCCCCGCCGTCAATGCCTCATGATGGTCACCGGGAGCTTCCGCTCGAGTAAGCCGCCATGTTCGGTGCGCGGAGAACAATCCAAAGAGACAGATTGCCACTGCAATCACCGCGATGATTGCAGTGGGCACAGTGAGGAACGGTATGATCGCAGCGGCGGGGGCTTTAGGGCAACGATCGCCGTTTAGAAAATATGAAACCAGCAATTGCAATAGCCACGCTCCCGGTGCCGCGAAAAGCCCCGCCAGGACCAGACGGTAAGGCGCGACATGGCGCAGAGGCGCAGGGTGCTGAACTCGCTTGGCAAGGGGGTGCAGCGCGCTCATGAGAATTGAGGGACCACATAGGCGGTGATGAAGACAACGATCCATACCACATCGACGAAGTGCCAGTAGAGCGCGCCAAGTGCGATATGCTCGTGATGCACGCCCCTGAACCGGCCCATAAGCGTCCAGACCAGAAGCATCGTCAGGATCAGTAGTCCCACCGCGACGTGCGCCATATGCACGCCGGTGAGAATGAAGAACGCGGAGCTATATGCACTGGTCGAGAGCACGATGCCTTTTCCCGCCCATTCGAAGGCCTGAATGATGATGAAGGCGGAGCCAAGGATTATCGTCCCTGCCAGCGCCAGCGCAAATCTGAGGCTGTTCCCGGTCTGCCGGAATTGGCTTTGGCCCCAGGCGACCACGACGCTGCTGGCGACCAAGATAACGGTGTTGGGGATCACGAGCTTCAGGCTCGGCGGTCCCGATGGCGGCCAGGGACCGGTCTGCTGCGAGCCGAGATAGACGTAGCTGAAAATCAGATAGACAAACAGGATTGCCTCGGTCGCGATGAGGCAGGCCATTCCCCACCACGCGGTGGAAACAGTTCCGGACCCGCCAACCGGTAGTGCTTCGCTGGCTGTTCGGTCAGTCATGGATTTCGACCTCTTCCAATGCCGCGTGTGGCTCCGGCGTCAGCCATAGTGCCAGAACGCCGAATTCGCATACGGCGCCAAGGGCGACCAACCAGATGACTTGCGCCAACAAACCGAAAAACAACCCCGTCATGCCGACCGAGAGCAAGAACGGCAGAATGCTATCACCGGGCATCTTCAATACGACATTGGGCTCGGCATCGAGCGGTGTCACACCGATTGTCTCCTTGCCTTTATCCAGGACCATTCCGTCACGAACGGCATCGCCGATTATCGACCTTTCTTCGGTCTCCTTAAGGCGATCCTCCCACAGCGGATAACGCGAGGCGACTTGAGGAATCGTCGCAAAATTATAGACAGGCGGCGGAGACGTGGTCGCCCATTCAAGGGTTGGTGCGTCCCACGGGTTGTCGTCTGCCGGCGCACCGGATTTGAGACTTTTTGCAACGTTAATCAGGAATAGAAAAACACCCACGGCGAATACAAACGCACCGAGGGTCGACAACATGTTCAACCATCCGACGCCCATGTCGGTAGGGTAGGTATAAATGCGCCGGGGCATGCCCATCAGGCCGGTCACGTGCATGGGAAAGAACGCGGCGTTGAACCCGATGAACATGATCCAGAAGGTCCATTTGCCCAGCCGCTCGTCCATCATCCTGCCGCTCATCTTTGGGAACCAGAAATGCAGCCCGCCGACGACCGGGAAGACATTGATCCCGAGCAGAACGTAGTGGAGATGAGCGACGATAAAGTAGGTGTCGGTCAGTTGCCAGTCGAGTGCGACCGATGCGGTCATGAAGCCCGAAACCCCGCCGATGACGAACAGCATTATAAAGCCGGCGAAGAAAAGGAATGGCGTTGTTAACTGAAGTTTGCCCGTCCAGATGGTTGCGATCCAGGCGAACACGGCGATCGCGCTGGGAATTGCGATGACGAAACTCGCGGCACTGAAGAACGATAGGGACATTACGGGAAGCCCTGTCGCGAACATATGATGTACCCAGACGCCGAAGCCCAAGATCATGGTCGCCACTGTTGAGATCGCGACCAGCGTGTAGCCCACCAGCGGACGGCGGCAAAACACCGGGAGCGCGTCGGAAACGATGCCCATTGCTGGCAGGACAAGCGCATAAACCCAAGGGTGCCCAAATATCCAGAACAGGTGTTGCCAAAGCAGAGGCTGACCGCCGCCTTTAACGTCGAAGAAATGTGTGCCATATCGACGATCGAGCCAGAGCATGGCGCAGGCAAGGCTTACGGCTGGAACCGCGAGCAGATTTGCAGCCGATGCCGTGAGCGTGCCCCAGACCAATATCGGCAGTCGGTTGACGGACATTCCGGGCGCACGACACCTCAGCAGCGTCACGATGAAATTGGCTGAACCGACCACAGTTGAAATGCCGAGAAAGACCAGTCCAAGCGCGAACACGTCCATGTTGATGCCTGGGTCGTATTCGAGGCTCGTGTTTGGCACGTATGCGAACCAGCCGCCATTTGGCGCCTGACCAAGCGGAAAGCTGATGTAGAGGAAGATGCCCGCAAACAGAAAAACCCAATAGCTCAACGCATTCAGTCGCGGAAAAGCCATGTCGCGCGAACCCAGCATCAACGGCCACAGGTAGTTGGAAAAACCCGACAGCATCGGCAGGGCATAGAGGAACATCATGGTCGTGCCATGCATCGAGAAAAGCTGGTTGTAGGCATCGGGCGACAGAATTTTAAGGTCCGGCTGGGCCAATTGAACTCGCATCGCCAGCGCTTCGATCCCGCCGATCACCAGGAAGAAGAACGCTGTGCACAGATACCGGATGCCGATGGTCTTATGATCGACGGTCGCCAACCAGCCGTACAGACCGGGGGCTGTTTCCCAGATATCGAGGAGTTTCCGGCGTCTGGAGGCAACTTCCATACTGGGGTGCACGGCCGTCATTTCAGCCCCTCCAGATAGGTGGTGACGTCGTCGATCTCACTGGCGAGCATATGGAGTTCCGGCATCTTTACGCCCGGCTTGATGGTCTGCGTGTTGTTGATCCATTTTGCCAGATTGGCGGGGGTATTGGTCATGAGACCTGAAGCGATCGTCTCGCGGTCTCCGAAATGTGACAGGTCAGGTCCCAGAATGCCTCCGGCGGGAGTACCCCTTATCGTGTGGCAGGCAGCGCAGCGCACCAGGAATGTCTTGAGGCGCGGATCATCCCCTGATCCTGCGGTCGGTAGAAGCTGGCGGTCCCACCAGGCTTCGAAATCGGGTTTGGACAGCACGCGCACATTGAACGCCATGTTGGCATGCTGGAGACCGCAGAATTCGCTGCATTGACCGCGAAAGTCGCCGACCTTGTCAGCCTGGAGCCAAGTGACATTGGTGCGCGATGGGATCATGTCCATCTTGCCGCCGAGTTTCGGCACCCAAAAGGAATGAATGACATCCTTGGATGTCAAATTGATTTGTACCGGAACACCAACCGGAATCACCAGCTGATTGGCCGTGACGAATTCGCGCGCCCGATTCGACGATCGATATTTGACTGCCCACCACCATTCCTGGCCGATGACATCAATGCTGAGTGCGCTGGCCTGAGCGGGCTGGCCGATCGAGCTCACTGTAAGGAGAGTCCACACAGCCGAGCCAACGAGAAAGACCGTCGAAATTGCTACGCCAAATCCGATCCATCGAATTGCGGCACGATCATTTACCGGCGTTATCGCGAGGTCGTCCGCCCGCCGACCGCGCCATAGGGCGACGACAAGCAACACGCCGACAACAATGCAGACCCCGATCGAAATTGCCGTGAGGCCAAGGCCAAGTCTGGCGATGGCACCAGCAATCGGGCTTGTAGCGTCGAGATAGCCGAGTGGAGACCCGCTGCAACCGGAAAGCGCAACGGTGAACAAAAAGAGAGACGCCACGCGCCTCATTGCTTTTGTCCCGCCGGGGATCCCTGTCCCTGGTCAGCCGCCGCTTGCTGCTTGCCGTCACCCGACGAGGCGCTGAATGTACCGCCCAACGACTGCAGATAAGCGACCAGTTGCCACAAGCTTTGGGGAGGCAGAGCGTTACCCCAA
>JBDSLV010000157.1:0-11606 GCA_039916205.1 Mesorhizobium sp.
GGCTACAAGTTCTCGACCTACGCGACATGGTGGATCCGGCAGGCGATCACCCGTTCGATCGCCGACCAGGCGCGCACCATCCGCATTCCGGTGCACATGATCGAGACGATCAACAAGATCGTGCGCACCTCGCGCCAGATGCTGCACGAGATCGGCCGCGAGCCGACGCCGGAGGAACTGGCCGAAAAGCTCGCCATGCCGCTCGAAAAAGTGCGCAAGGTGCTGAAGATCGCCAAGGAGCCGATTTCGCTCGAAACGCCTGTAGGCGACGAGGAGGATTCGCATCTGGGCGATTTCATCGAGGACAAGATGGCGATCCTGCCGATCGACGCGGCGATCCAGGCCAACCTGCGCGAGACGACGACGCGCGTCCTGGCCTCGCTGACGCCGCGCGAGGAACGTGTGCTGCGCATGCGCTTCGGCATCGGCATGAACACCGACCACACGCTGGAAGAGGTTGGCCAGCAGTTCTCGGTCACCCGCGAGCGCATCCGCCAGATCGAAGCCAAGGCGCTGCGCAAGCTCAAGCACCCAAGCCGCTCGCGCAAGCTGCGCAGCTTCCTCGACAGTTGAGATTTGCCGGTACAACGATTGAAGGGCGCCAATGGCGCCCTTTTTCGTTTGTGGCATGTGCTCTTGCGAACCGGGCCTATCGGGAGGATAGTTTCGATGTCGGATGCATTTTCTGGGCGACAACCCGGATGCCCGCCCCGGCGCGGATCATGGTCTCACGCGACGAGATCTGTGAGTTCATGGCCTGACGCCGCGCTCCGTGGCCCGGAGGGAGGTGTGCCATGACAACCTATATCCTGCTGATCAACTGGACTGAGCACGGCGCCAAAAATGTGCGGGACTCGCCGAAGCGGCTCGATGCCGCCAAGAAACTGCTGGGAGAGATGGGCGGATCGTTCAAGCAGTTCTATCTGACCATGGGCGAATGCGACATGGTGGCGGTGGTCGAGGCGCCCGACGATGCGGTGCTGGCGCGTTTCGCTCTGTTGATGGCTTCGGGCGGCAACATCAAGACGCGGACACTGAAGGCGTTTCCGGAATTCGCCTACCGCGAGATTGTCGCTTCGCTCGGCTGAGGCGCTGTGGCGGCGTGGCAACGGCCCGTCCTGTTGCGGGCTGTGCCATTCTGTCCGGCCGCGGCGCCGCCACTGCTGGCCGTCTGGTGCGACACGAGCTGCCCGGCCTGTCTGGCGGCGTCACCTTGACTTGCCGCGCTGAAACGCATCGTGTCTGAAAGGGTGGCATTGCACCCGGAGACGTGACCGCGATGAGAAGAATCTTTGGACTGGCTGCCGGCCTCGTCTCGATGTTGTTGATGCCAATCGATGCCGGCGCTGCACAGGTGGGCATGGCCAATCCCGCATCGGTTCATTGCGGTGCGATCCGCGGACGCTTCGTCGTGCGCAAGGACAAGGCGGGCAACGAATACGGATTTTGCCGCCTGCCCAATGGCCGCCTGTGCGAGGAGTGGGCGCTGTTTCGCGACAACAAATGCGTCGGGCCAAAGGCCGCCATGCGCCGCAAGTGATGAGACGTCACCGGCGCCACGTTGTGATAGAACAGTGCCATGTCTGACGATCATTCACATCTACGGCCGGGCGTGCCGCTCGCTCTGGGATCGGCCGCTCTGTTCGGCGCGACACCGCCGCTTTCCAAGCTGCTGCTTGATGCCGTGAACCCATTCATGCTGGCTGGCCTGCTCTATCTCGGCGCAGGTGTCGGTCTGGCGCTTTATCGTCTGTTGCGCGGCAGGGCGGCTGCTTCAGGCGAGGCGCAGCTTCAGCGCCAGGACCTGCCGTGGCTGGCGCTGGCCATTGGCACTGGCGGCATCGTCGGGCCAGTGCTGCTGATGTTCGGCCTGACCCTCAACACGGCCTCGAGTTCAGCGCTGCTGCTCAACCTCGAGGGCCTGGCGACAATGGCGATTGCCTGGCTCGTCTATCGCGAGAACGTCGACCGACGTCTGCTTTTCGGCGCCCTCGCCATCCTGGCGGGTGCGCTTCTGTTGTCCTGGCAGGGCAGCGGCGTTGCCTTCAATCTTGGCGCGCTGCTCGTCGCCGGGGCGTGCCTGGCGTGGGGGCTGGACAACAATTTCACACGCAGGATCTCAGCAGCCGACCCGGTGGTCATCGCCATGCTGAAGGGCCTGGTGGCGGGGGTCGTCAATGTCGGGCTCGGTCTTGTGGTGGGTGCTTCGTTTCCCGCCATCTCCATTGTCACTGCTGCTGCCGTCGTCGGCTTTCTTGGCATTGGTGTCAGTCTGGTGATGTTCATCCTGGCGCTGCGCCACCTCGGCACCGCACGTACCGGCGCCTACTATGCATTGGCACCCTTCATCGGTGCCTTGCTGGCAATCGCCATCCTCGGTGACCCCATTACGTTAAAGTTGGCGATGGCGGGGCTTTTGATGGGCGTTGGCCTCTGGCTGCATCTGTCGGAGCGCCACGAGCATGAGCACGACCACGAGCATCTCGAACATGAACACAGCCATGTGCATGACGAGCACCACCAGCACCAGCACGATGGGCCCGTGGTAGAGCCGCACTCACACCCGCATGTGCATACGCCGATGCGCCACAAGCATCCGCACTATCCCGATCTGCATCACCGGCACGGCCATGGGTAGAGCCCCAAGCCTTTGCTGACCGTCTGGTACAACACGCGCTGTCCGGTCTGCGATGCCGGTATCAGCAGGCAGAAGCGGCGCTTGATAGACGCGATCAAGATGGGTCGCATCGAGTTTCGCGACATCAACCAGGAACCGGCAGCGCTGGCCGCCCATGGTGCGGGGCTGGAGGATATCCGCCGCCGGTTGCACGCGACCGACGCGGACGGCCGTCTTCTGGTCGGTGCCGATGTCGCGATCGCGGTTTGGCAAGCAACGCCGGGCGAGGGCTGGCTGGCAGGCCTGTTTGGAAATCGGATTGTCTTGCCGCTGACGCGCTTTGGCTACGACCGTTTCGCCGACCTACTCTATGCCTGGAACCGGCGCAGCGGCCGCTGGTAGCGCAACGTGCCTAATGATGACTGTGCGGACGCAACTGGTTCGGGATGACGCGCTCAAACAGCCCGCCACCCTCGATCCAGCTCCGCGTCGATGTCTCGGCATCGTCGATCATGGCGCCCGTGCGGGTGAAGTCGTAAGGCGAGCCAGCCAATGGGCAAAGCGACGGGACGATGGCGTAGTCGACCTCAGCGGGCAGGTTGTCGAGTTCGCGAACCAGCTGCCGGGCAATCATCAGGGTCAATGCGTGCAAGCCGTTGGCGATGGCGCCTTGCGGAGCCGCATGCAGATTACAGGCAAAGCCGGTCGGCAGCACGATCAGCCGGCGCGCGCCAAGGCCGACCGCGACACTAACCGGCGTGTTGGAGGTCACCGCGGCGTCGATCAGTAGCCGGTCGCCGACTTTCACCGGCGCGAACGCCACCGGAATGGCACTGGAGGCGGCGATCGCGTCGGCGGCATTGCCGCTCGACAGCACCACCGCGTCGCCGGAAAACAGGTCAGTGGCAATGATATGGATCGGGATCGGCGCATCCTCGAGATTGCGGTAGGGCAGGTTGCGTTCGATGAGATTGCGGATGCCGTGCGAGGCGGAGAGGAAATCCCGCCGTGCCGCGAAGCCCAGCATCGACCGCCAGCTGACCGGAAAGACATCGTTGCGGGTAATGCCGCGCCACAGGGTTTCCAGCTGGGCGATGTTTTCCACGGTGCCGGCGGCGGCATAGTACGCGCCGTTGATGGCGCCGACGCTGGAGCCGACGACAAAGTCGGCGGTCATTCCGGACGCGACCAGTGCCTTCAGCATGCCGACCTGCACGGCGCCAAAACTGCCGCCTCCCGCCAGCACCAGTGCGGTTTTGTTGTCTGTCCCTGACGGCATGGCACGACCTCATTGCGTTGCCTTTCCCGGGGTTCGCGGCGTTTGCCGGGTTTGTTTCGCGGGCGACAGCACGTGTTCGTGAAGCCCAGCGGAAGGAAGGCCGTGGCGCCGCCTTCAGATACATCGTAAGATATATCTTGACTCAGTGAGTGGGCATGCCTAATTAAGATATATCGTAAGATAGAACTCAAGGAGCAATCAATGCACAAACATTTTGGCAATCATCATTTCGGCGAACGCATGTTCATGCACATGGCCGGCAAATTCGGCGGCCGTGGCGGCGGCTTCGGTCCGTTCGGCCATGGTGGTCGTGGCGGTGGCCGTGGCGGCCCGGGCGACATGTTCCGCGCCGGGCGCATGCTGGCCGATGGCGATCTCAAGCTGATCACACTGTCGCTGCTGGCCGAGGCACCGCGCCACGGCTACGACATCATCAAGGCGCTGGAAGAGCGCACCAGCGGCATCTACAGCCCGAGCCCGGGCGTGGTCTATCCGACGCTGACCTTTCTCGAAGAGGCCGGCTATGCCGCTTCCGCCGCCGACGGCAACAAGAAGGTGTTCTCGATCACCGAAGCGGGGCAGGCGCATCTCGCCGACAACCGCGAGATGATCGATGGCGTGCTCGAACATCTCGAGCGTTTCGGCCGCAAGATGGCCAAGGCGCGCGACTGGTTCGGCTGGAACGATGAAAGCGAGGACGGTGGGCGCCGCGGCGGCCGTGGTGGGCGAGGCGACCGTTCGGAAGCCCGCGACGCATTCCGCGCCGTGCGCCATCGTCTGCGCGCTGCGCTGGGTGACTTCGTCGACGCCCCGGCCGACAAGCAGGCAGAGGCGATTGCTGTTCTCGAAGCCGCCGCCGAGGCTCTGGAAGCCCTGTCGCGCGGTTGACCGAAGGGCGTTATGTCCAAGCCCGCCAACAAAAAAGCCCGGATGACCCGGGCTTTTTCGTCTTCGGTGCGGAAATCATTCCTTGCCGACATACTCGCTGATCAGCTTCTCGTTGCGCGCCTTTTCGATCTTGGCGGTCATTTCGGTCGAAAGGCGCTCGTCGGTGCGGTATTTGACCAGGTTCACCAGGCTGCCGGTGAGCAGCAGGATGCCCATGGCCCAATAGCCCTTGGTCGAGAGGTCGACCGGTGCCAGCCACAGTGACAGGCCGAGCATGAAGTAAGCGGCGCCGACAGCGGCGGTGTTGAACATGATGTAGGTCTGGTTGGCGTTCATTGTCGTTCTCCGTCTGGTTTGATGGATTTGGGGATTGATGGAATGCAGGTCTGCAACGCGGTGTTTCAGTTGATGGTCTTCAGGCGCTCGAGCACGTCCTTGGCGCGGACTTTCACCGCTGGCCCATGTCCGGCCTCGGCGAGGCGGTCGCGGATCGCCTCATGACGCAGTTCACCGTCGATCTCGTCGAGAATGCCGGCCTCCTCGAACGGATCGCTGCCGTCCTTGATGCGGGCCAGCAAATCTTCCGCGTCGTTGAGGCTCGCCGTGCGACCGATCGAGCGGTTCAGGCGTGATTGCGCCTTGCGCTCGGCGTCGATAGCCCGGGCCGAGATCATGCCCTGGTTGAGGTCGATGATGCGGCGGTGCGCCCGCTCCACCGAGAGCCGCATGCGCAGTGTCTTTTCGCCAAGGCTCTTCACCGTTGCGCGGCGGACCTCGCGTTCGTTCTCCAGTTCGGCGATGGCGCCCGCGCCACTTTCTGCAAGAGCCTCATTGCCCGCGGCCAGCGCACTGATTGTGCGTGGCTCCACGTCGGCGATGCGGCGGTCGAGCTGGTCGAGGCCGGCCTGCTCGGCCCGCTGGCGGACAATCAGCGAGGCGAGCGTCTGCTTGGCGGCGGTGAGGCCGGCTTCGGCGTCGCGAATCCGCTGCGCCAGGTGGTCGATGGCAAAGCGGTCCTTCAGTCCGTCCTCGGCCCGCGCACTGGCGCCGTCCAGCAGTGTTCTGATCAGGCTAAGCATGTTCTTCTCCCTTCGTTCGGTCGTTATGAACAATGTTCACGAGCTCAACATAGCAAGAAATGAACGTTGTTCAAGAAGAATTTGAACGCTGTTCACGATTTCCCGGATATGGTAAACGGAGATCCATATGAAGGAACAAAAGCTGCGTCGGCCGGCTCCGTCGCACGCCGACGCGTGCAAGAAGGATAGTCATGGCACTGGACAAGGAAGAGATCAGCGAGCGGGTGCTCGTCATCGCCGAAACGCTGATCAACAGCGGCGGCATGGACAATCTCAAGGCAAGGACCATCGCCGAGCAGGCGGGCATCTCGGTCGGCTCGGTCTACAATCTGTTCTCCGATCTCGACGGGGTGCACCGCGCGGTCAACATGCGGCTGCTCGACCGGCTGGGCGTGGCGGGCGCGGCCGCCATGGCCGACCTGCGGGAGCGCGGCGTGACGGATGCGCGGCAACGCCTGCTGGCGCTGGCCGGCGCGTATATGCGTTTCGTCGAGGCGCATCCCGGCAGCTGGCCGGCACTTCTGGCCTTCAACCGCCGGCGGCCCGTGCGCACGGAGCCCGATGCCTATGAGGCGAGGCTCGACCTTTTGTTCGAGATCATCGGCGGCGTGCTTGCCGGCGGCGATTTCGACCTTGACGAGGACACGCGAGGCGTTGCCGCACGCACCCTGTGGTCAAGCGTGCATGGCATTGTCACCAGTGGCTACGCGGCGAGGTCGGACCGCCGGCAGGCCGACGAGATCGAGCGGCAGATTGACCTCCTGGTCGCCGTTTTCATCAGGGGACTGGAACGCGGCGGGACATTCGCGCATGCTGGAACGACAAGGTCGTGAATCATGACCACGACAGGCGCATGCGATTTCCGTGCGCCAGGGCGAACATGGAGATTTGAGCGATGTCGTTTCTGAAGCGTCTTTTCGGCGGCGGTGGTGGCGGTGAGGCGGCCGAGCCAAAGAGTTCAGCCCCGGCCAAGCAGGTCGAGCACAAGGGTTTCCTGATCAGCGCCACGCCTTACAAGTCCGAGGGCGGCCAGTACCAGACCTGCGGCATCGTCTCCAAGGAGATCGGCGGCGTCATGAAGGAACACAAATTCATCCGCGCCGACCGCTTCGCCGGGCTCGATGACGCTGTCGACATCTCGATCAAGAAGGGCATGCAGCTGGTCGACGAGCAGGGCGAGCGGATGTTCGGCTAGGCCGGCATCATTTCAGGCACGACGCATTGCTCAAGAAGATGTTCATCGCCCATTGAGGCGAGGCCGTTTATGATTGATTCCCGAAGGCGACCCCGCCAGGGAAACGCCAAGCGGCTTCGACAGGAGAATTGATCGGTGCGGTTGAGATCTGTTCTTCCGGGGATTGTCCCTATCATTAGCCTTCTCGTCGTCGTCATCGCCTTGATGGCGTCGGCCCGGTCCTTTGCGGCACCGGGCGTCCCGGCCTGGCTGCAAGCCCATGTTGGCGCTGGCCAGGACCAGATCGCCCAGGTGGTGCTGGAGAGGGCGCGTGCGCTCTACCTCAAGAAGATGGACGAGGGCGCGGTCAAGAACCCCTGCTACTTCGCCATGGATGCGACACGCCCCAGTGATCTCGGTGGTGGCGTGCTTGGACACCGCTATTACGTCGTCTGCGAAGCCAGCCAGTCGTTTCGCGCCATCTCGTCAGGTCATGGCGGCGGCCGGAACCTGAAAGGCGTGGTGAATTTCGTCAATGGACGGGAATGCGCGAAGAACTTCGGCAATGCCATGGATTCGGAGCTGACGGCCGGCGGCGCCTATATGACCCGCGAGGCGAAAACGTCTTTCAAGGGCTTTTACCGCGTCGCGGCGAAACAGGACGTGGCTTTCACGCGCACGTTCATACAGTTTGACGGCGAAGGCGAGGCCGCGAACGCCAGGCAACGGGTCATCGGCGGGCATGCGGCGCAGGTGCTGAAGGGAATGTGCATGCGGAAAAATCCGACCAGCTCGCACGCCGATCATGACGGCTACGTGCCGTTCGGCAAGCTGGTGGACTATGCCGGCGGCCGCAGCAATGGCTGCACCAGCTGGTCGTCATCGGACGCGCAGCAGATCATTTCGATGGTGAAGGGCAACCCGACGACGCTCTACATCTATCCTGAATCGCGCGATATCGCGGCTGTGGCGAAAGCAGCGGCGGGCGGGCGGGCGCTGTCAGGGGCTGGACCCTACTGGAATGCATCCTGCCTGAAGCAGATCGGCACTCCGAAATTCTGGCCAAGGGAAACCCTCGAACCTGTCATTGCCCAGTACAAGGCTGATCATCCGGCGGCTCCGCCACAGCCGGTGCCGATTTGCAAGGGGCCGTGAGATTGCTGCTGGTGCGGCCTGCCCAGGATTGCTCTGGCACGTTGATCACTCAAGCAGGTTGATCAGTCTGGCAGGTTGATCCGCACCGCGTTGCCTTCCAGTCTTGCCGGATAGCTTCTGAGATTGATGCAAGGCGGCAGCCGCTTGGCTTGTCCGGTGCGATAGTCGAAGGCGCCGGAATGTTTCGGGCATTCGACCTCGTAATCCATCACCAGGCCGTCGGCGAGGTGCACGGCCTCGTGCGTGCACAGGCCGTCGGTGCAGAACACCTCGTCATCGGGTGAGCGGAAGATGGCGTAGGTCCTGCCGCCATGGTCGAAGCGCAAGGCGCCTTCCTGCTCGATGTCGTCAAGGCTGCAGGCTGTGATCCAGTCGGTCATCTCGTCTCTCGTGGCTGGCTTGGGCTGGCGATGCGAGCGGTGACGGCCTGGCCGTCACCGCTACTGGATCAGTTCTTGCTCAGGTATCCGTCCATGTTTTCAGGGGTCACCAGTTCGAACGGGACATAGACGACGCGGTCGACCTTCTCGCCCTTGGCGAGCGCCAGTGCGGCATCGACACCGCCGCCGCCTTGCCCATTGGCATTCTGGAACACGGTCACCGCGAGGTCGCCTGCCTTCATCGACTGCAGGCCATCCTGGGTAGCGTCGATGCCGCCGACCACGACATTCTTCATGTCGACGCCGTTGGCTTTCAGCGCCAGGATGGCGCCGATGGCGGATTCGTCATTGTTGGCAATGACGGCGTCCGGTGCCTGGCCGGCGGTCAGCCAGTTGGTCATCAGGTTCTGCGAATTGTCGCGCGACCAGTCCGACGACTGCTTGTCGACGATCTTGATGAAGTTGCACATGTCGGTGGCGAAGATCTGCTCGACATCCTTGGTGCGCTGCAATGCGGCCTGATGCACCAGGCTGCCCATGATGATGTAGGCCTTGGCGCCAGCCGACTTGCCCTTGGCGCGCAGGAGCTTGCACACTTCGAACGCCTCCAGCGTGCCGGACTCGGTTTCGTTGGAACCGACATAGACCTGCTTGCCGGGCAGGTTGGCCATGTCGCTCGGCTCGAGATTGACGAAGACGAGCGGAATGCCGGCTTTCGAGGCCTCCTCGCTGATGGTCTTCGACGCATTGGTGTCGACCAGCGTGACGATGATGGCGTCAACACCGCTGGCGATGAAGTTCTTCACCTGGTCCAGCTGCTTGGCGACGTCGTTCTGCGCATCCTCGACCTGGATGTCGGCGCCTTTCTCCTTGGCGCGGGCCTGCATGCCGTGCATCAGCAGCGTCTGGAAATTGTTGTCGAAGTTGACGATGCTAACGCCAATCTTGGCGGCAAAAGCGGTGCCCGACATGAGTGTCGCGAAAGCCGCCGCGAGCATGAGTTTTTTCATAAAGTTCCTCCCTGCGGTGCCGGTCCACCTTTGAAACATCCGGATGCATTTTCAGATTTTCTGGGGTCGAGCGTTACGCCGTGTGATGGCCTTGGTGGCTCTTGATCAGCCCGGCGATTTCCCACCGCCAGCAGCGGTATTGGCGCGCGCGCGTTTCCTCTCGTAGCGGGCCTCCATGCGCGCCTCGCCTTCCTTGCTGCCGTCGTGGAAGGTGCCGATCCACTTGTCGAAAGGGATCAGGCCGTCGCCGTAATTCACCTCGAAATATTTATGGTGGAGGTAGTGGAGATAGGCGTGGCTATCGGCGGTGGTGTCCTCACCGAGCTCGAGCTTGTCAAAGCCGATATGGCCCGGAATGGCGCCGAAGCCGGCGTAGTGCAGCTGATAAAGCGCCATGATCGGGTTCGACGGAATGACCAGATGCCAGAGCGCGACACCGAGGTAGCCGAATTGCTCCACGGGGTGCATCGCAAGCGACGACCAGGGCGAGGGGTTCACCGAATTGTGGTGGACTGAATGCACCCACCGGTAGAGCGGACCCCAGTGGATCGCCCGATGCAGCATGAAGAAATGGGTTTCGTGAATGACCGGCACCGCCAGCGCCAGGCAGAACAGGTAGACGGGGTGGTCGGCGACGGTCAGCCACGGCACGTAGCCGTTGGCATAGGCATGGAGGACAGCCACCTCGATCACCGTCCAGATCGGCAGGCCGGTGCCGAAGGTGCGCAGCATGTTGTCGATGTTCTGGCTCTCGAAGAAAAAGGCCTTGCTCTTCTGCTCCGAGGGCCATTTGCCGTTGTATTTGAAGCGGTTGCCTTGTGCGCGCAAGGTGTAGAGCCTGAGCTCGAAGACACCGAAAAACACCAGAAGCGCCGCGCAATTGACGGCGAAAAGCCAGAGGATCCAGCCCCAGGCGAGCGTCTTCATGACCGCGACGTCGGGCAGCACGAAGTGCCACCAGGCCACCGCCGAAAGGGCAAACAGAAGATTGTAGGGCAGGAAATAGTGCGGCAGCCATTTCAGCAGCGCCAGCGGGCGTGGCGGGAACACAAAGAGCGGCGCGGTGCCGGCCGGTTCGTTGGGGGCCCAGTCGCCACGCTTGTTGCGCTTGCCGTATTTCAGATCGTCCATTGCAGCCCCACGGGTGTTTGCCTCAGAGGGACTGGGAGAGGGTGAGGAAGCGCTCGAACGCGGCGTCATCCATCTCCACCTGATGTCCAGCTTCGGGATAGGAGCCATCGGCCACGTCGCCGGCAAAAGCCTGGAACGCGGCGATGCGCTTTGCCTGCAGTTCGGCCTCCAGCGCGACAAAGTCGGCGTAGCGCCTGGCATGGCGCGGATAGTGGCCGGTATGTGTGCCGAGCACGTCGCTGGAGAACAGGTATTGCGTGTCGCAGACAGTGCCGCAGCCCATGCCCACGGTGAACAGCGGCGTGGTCCGGGTGATATGATCGGCAAGGCGAACCGGCACCACCTCGACCTCGATGCAGGCTGCCCCGGCGTTCTCAAGGTCCTTCACCGCGCGCAGAACCTTCACCGCTTCCTCGACGGTCTTGCCGATGGCGCGGAAATTGGTCCAGGTGGCGCGGTTGGGCACCAGGCCGACATGGCCGGTCACCGGGATGCTTTCCGCCGCCATCGCCTCGATGAAGCGGGGAGAATGCGAGCAATAGACCGCGTCGGCGCCACGGTTCATCATGGCGAAGCCGAGCCGCACCGCTTCATCAGGTGAAGCGACCGCGCCATGCGGCATGCCGACCGACAGGAAGGCGTGAGGAGCGACAGCGCGGATCAATTCCAGATTGTGGTCGGGCTCGCAGGACAGGATGACGATACCGCAAGCGACCGCCGCCGCCGCCTCGGCCGGTGTGTCGACATGCAGTTGCAGCCATTTGCGGCTGCCTTTCTGGCTCAGCAGGTCGTATGCGGTCAGCCGTCTCGTCACCTGCCGTCCTCCCTTTCGGGCAGACATAACAGCAAGGCCGGCGAGGGGCCTGCGATTCCTTGATCAAATCAGATCAAGG
>JBDSLV010000158.1:0-3484 GCA_039916205.1 Mesorhizobium sp.
ATTGGCCGACGATGCCGCTCGCCAGTTTCTGCTGGAACAGGACTTTGCCGCTAAAGGCATCAAGCGCACGGAACCAGCCGTCGGTCGTGCCATAGAATACGACGTCCCCGGCAGTAACGATCGTGCCGGACATGACCATAAATTTTTCCGGGATGCGCCATGCGGCCTTACCCGCAACAGGGTCCCAGGCGACGAACCCGCCCCAGTTGCCGTCCTTACCATCGATCGACATCCGCTGCATTTCCATGCCGTCATAAGGGGTGCCGGCGATATAGCTCACCTTGTGATCGGTCAGGCTCATGCAGATGTTGAACAAACCGACGTAAATGAGGCCCGTGCGCGGGCTGTACGACGGTGGTTGCCAATCCTTCTGGCCGATGTCCGGCGGGCAAACCTTGTCAAGCTTCTGCCCAACCTTGGGATGCATCGCCGGGTTGACGATCGGGCGCTTGGTTTTCCAATCAAAACCCGAGGACCAGTTCTGCGGAGCAAAAATATCGGCCTTCAGAACTTCGCCGGTGTCACGGTCAAGAACATAAGCATAGGTGTTGCGGTCGAAGTGGACCAGCGTGTGCCGCATCTTGCCGCCGATCGGCAGGTCAAGGAGCATCATCTCGTTGACGCCGTCGTAATCCCACTCGTCGTGCGGCGTGAACTGGTAGGTCCACACCAGTTCGCCGGTATCGGCGTCGCGCGCAAACACGGCGCTGCTGAACAGATTGTCGCCCGGCCGCATGCTGGGCACCCGCGGCCCCGGGTTCGACGTGCCGTAGAAGATTAGATTGGTGCGCGGGTCATAGCTGATGAAGCCCCATGCCGCCCCCGCACCATGCTGTGCCATGCCCGCGGGCCATGTGGTAAGCCCTAGGTCTTTTCCCCGATATTGCGGATAAAGCGACTTGAACCGAGAACCGATCTTGACGGCCTTGTCGTCGCCAACCGAATAAGCGCGCCACAATTCCTTGCCCGTGTTGAGGTCGAGCGCGGCGAACCATCCTGCAACTCCCAACTCACCGCCTGAATTGCCGACGTACACCTTGTTACCGACGATGAACGCCGACATCGTCATCGTGACGCCTCGCGACACATCGGCCATCTTGGTGCGCCACAGCTCCTTGCCCGTGGCAAGGTCAACCGCAACTGTATGGGCGTCGAGCAAATTGTAGACTAGTTTGCCGCCGCCGATCGCCCAACCGCGAAGCACCGGGTCGCAGCAGGCCTTGCCGATCGCGATCGGCGACGGTTTTGGATCATAGACCCACTTGATCGGGGCGCCAGGCTTTGAAAGGTCGAGCGCAAAAGCACGGTCGGGGAACGGAGAGACAGTGTACATGATCCCGTCTTTGACCAGCGGTGCGCCCTCGTGACCGTACAACGCGCCGTCGGAAAAACTCCATGCCACCTTTAGGCGTCCGACATTGCCTCGATTAATCTGTGTCAGGGGGCTGAAGCGGCTATTCGCATAATCACGAGCCTGGCTGGTCCATTCGCCGTCTTTTCCGCCTGGCGCCGGATCAAACCCGCCCTTCGCTCCCGCGACGAAAGCCTTCGACTGAGTGCGACCCTCGTCAGGCGACGATGCGTTCTGCTGGCAAGCGGCGGTAGGAAGGACGAGTGCCGCGATCGCGATCAGGTTCAGCAGGGTTCGGGACGTAAAAACCTCCACCAAAGGCCCCCGCCCGTAAGAGAAAGTAAATGGTGGGCAGTTTGGCTGTCAACCCCGAGGATTAATCAAACGCGTCGTAGGCCGCTTCGCTAACCCTTTATCAAGAGCCGCCTGAGTTGCGGACGCAAATCCATCGGGAGGCGGACCTAGAAGCAATCATTATTTGGGAGAGTCTGTTGGCGCTGTCACACTCTGCGTCCTAGGTACTGCCGATGCAGATTCTAACAAATCGGCGCTGGCGAGTTCTCGTGCGCAGGCACGGACCAACATCGGCAGTATGGCGGCGGCGCTTCGCGATGGGGATTGGCGCTCTGTCGATCGGGCTCGTCGCCCTGCTTTTCGCGCGGCTGGCGGATACGGCAGGCCATGTTTTTGCATCGGTGGCCGCCCAAGAGTGGTGGCTGCCCATGCTGATCACCCCGTCAGTATTCGTGCTGATTGTATACATTACCCGACTGATTGCGCCGGAGGCCGCCGGGTCCGGGATACCTCAGGTCATCGCGGCTACCCACGATCCCCTCCGCGCCAGCAGACTGCTGATCTCGTTGAAGGCGGCGACCCTTAAGTGCCTCTTTACGATTGCCGCTCTTTTCTGTGGCGCATCGGTCGGTCGAGAGGGGCCGACGGTACAGATATCGGCGGCGATCCTTTGCTGGTATCATCGTCTGTTCCGAGTGCCGATTCGTGCCTCGGTGATCATTGCCGGTGGCGCCGCGGGGGTTGCCGCGGCCTTCAACACTCCCCTCGCCGGCGTGACCTTTGCCATTGAAGAGCTCGCGGATGCTTACGAACAACGGGTCGCTTTGCTCGTCATGACGACCATTCTGATTGCGGGAATGGTCAGTCTGGGACTTGCAGGCGACTATGTTTACTTCGGGACGGTCGGCCAGTCTCTTTCGGCGGGCGCGGTGCTTCGGATCGCGCCAGTGGCTGGCGTTCTCGGCGGCGCCGGTGGCGGCCTGTTCGCGCGAGGACTCCTCAATTTTGGAGCCGCAAGGGACCGATGGTTGCCCTTTATGAAGGATCGGCCGGTGCTTTGGGCATTGTGCTGCGGGCTGATTGTAACGGCGGTCGGCCTAATGACGGGCCTGACTTGGGGCACGGGTTATTCTGCGGCGCGCGCGATTATTGACGGCACCAACGCTCCTTACTGGTTTGGTCCAGCCAAGTTCGTTACGACACTGGCGACATCTTCATCCGGCCTTCCTGGCGGCATCTTCGCTCCGTCGCTAGCTACTGGTGCGGGGTTTGGGGCCTTGCTTCGGCCATTATTCCCCGGCGATCCCGGCGGCGCTGTCGTTCTGCTTGGCATGGTCGCCTATTTCACTGGGGTCGTTCGAGCACCTCTAACGGCAGTGATAATCATCGTCGAGGCGACTGCGAGTCGCGGACTGATCATGCCACTGTTTCTGGCGGCGCTGATTGCTCATGGAGTGTCAGCGCTGATCTGCAAGGAGCGGCTCTATCATGGGCTCTCCCAGCCCTGGCGACAGAGATTGCGAGACGAGAAGGCGCGATCCGCGCTTTTGACGAGTTAGCGATAAGGACCGGCCGCTCACCCTTCACCCGGATGCAACGACCGACTTTTGAAAAAACATAGGAAAGCCGTTGGCGTTTCGGGATTGATCGATGGCTGACGGGCAGCCATTGAGACTCGCTTAGCCTTATCGAGGGCAGCGGAGTGATCATACGCTATGTCCGTCCGCACACGTGTTGCCGAGGTGAGCGTCAGGGTCCGTTCCAGTTACTGGTTTCTTCCGACCATACTTGCTTGTGCCGGGTTCGCTTTCGGAATTTCGCTTGTGCTCGTCGATGCAC
>JBDSLV010000159.1:0-4851 GCA_039916205.1 Mesorhizobium sp.
ATTCGCATTGCAGAGTTCAAGCGGTCGATCATGGTTAGCGCGTGCTGCTTCTTGTCGAGATTGTAGGTGTCGGTCTCAGATATAGCGTCCAGGGCTTCATGCCAAGTATCGGACAGCGTTTTCGCCCAGGCGAGATCGCCGGCCAGAGCGGCCTGGCTTGCAGCATCCGATAGGAGGTCGAGCGCCCGGCGATTGAAGATATCGAACTGGATTGCCTGATCGCGGCCGGCGACGGCCTCGGCGAGGCGGAAGGCACCTGCGACATCGCCCTTTCTCGCCGCCACCAGGGCATCGAGCGTCTCGGCGATCTCCAGCCCGCCATACTGCGTCAGTAGGATCGCGTTGCGCGCGCTGCCCCCTGCCCGCTTGACCAGTGCTGCCCGCGCCGCCGCATCGTCCGGCGGTGGCGGCTCAGTGGTTTGTAGAACCGCCAGCAGGTCTTCGGCATCGAGCGGCGCCAGGCGCACGACCTGGCAGCGCGACCGGATCGTCGGCAGCAGACTTCCCGGCGCATGGACAATCAGGATGAACAGCGTCCGCGCCGGTGGCTCCTCAAGGTTCTTCAGCAAAGCATTGGCGGCATTGGTGTTCATGTCGTCGGCAGGGTCGACGATCACCACCCGGTAGCTGCCGTCATGCGAGGTCATCGACAGGAAGCGGCTGACCTTACGAATTTCATCGACCGTGACGACGGTCTTGAAGCTCTTGGTCTTGTCGTTCAGCGGGCGGGTGAGATGCAAGACGGAAGGATGAGCGCCCGTGGCGATCTGACGAAACAGCGATGAAGTGGCATCCGGCACAGCCAGACGTTCCGGAGCCTGTTCGAAGGCCGGATGCTTCAGTAGGTGATGAGCCAGATGGAAGGCGAGCGTTGCCTTGCCGATGCCGACGGGGCCGGCGAAGATCAGCGCATGCGGCAGCTTCCCCGCACGGTAGGCGGCGGTGAGCACGCCGGCGGCCTCTCCGTGGCCGACCAGACGCGGCGTCTCGGCCGGCTCAGGCACGCCGTCCAGGGTATCGTGCTGTTCCGGCGCGATGCGTTCGAAAATCATGCCGGCGCCACCTGTTTGTTATGCGCCGGTGCCCTCGCCTCAAGCGCTGCGAAAACGGCGGCGGTGACGACATGCTCGACTGTATCCTGGTCAGAAGATGCGTCGATGACAATGCAGCGCTCCAGCTCCGCGGCGGCGATCGCCAGGAAGGCATCCCGACGGCGCTGGTGAATGGCCAGCGTTTCTTTTTCGTACCGGTCCGGTCCGTCCTCGGCACCACGGCGGGCTGTTGCACGCCGCAGGCCCTCGACCGGATCGATATCGAAGATCAGTGTCATGTCGGGTACCATGCCATTGATGGCAACCTGCTCCAGCGCATCCATGAAGGCCGGATCGATATTGCCGGTCACGCCCTGATAGACGCGTGAGGAATCCATGAAGCGATCACAGAGCACGACAGTACCGCGCTCAACCGCCGGACGGATGACTTGCTCGACATGGTCGGAGCGCGCGGCGGCGAAAAGCAACGCTTCCATCTTGGGACCGAAGGGCTCGGCGGCGCCCGAAAGCAGCACATGCCTGACCGCTTCGGCTCCGGGTGAGCCGCCTGGCTCGCGTGTGACGAGGACATCATATTTCTTGGCGCGCATCTTCCTGGCCAGCCGCTCGATCTGCGTCGACTTGCCTGCCCCCTCGCCGCCTTCAAACGTGATGAAAAATCCGCGCGCCAACTAAAACGCCTCTGCCCATGCTTGCGGGGACTGTAATAGTCCGGCTCCGGAAAAAGGTCCACGATTCTAAAGTGTGCTGAGCCCGCGCGAGCCCGGCAACGGCTTCAGGCCCTTGCCTTTTTGCATCAACGCAGCCAGCCGACGGCCAGTTCCTTGACCGCGTCGAGGGCGCGCTGCGGCAGCGTGCCGACGCCAACCGATTCGGCGGCGAATAACGGGGTTTCCTGGCTGAGCGTGTCGCCGATCCAGACGCGCAGCGCTCCCACCGCTTGCCCCTCCTCCACTGGCGCCGCCACCGGACCGTCATAGACGATCCTGGCCGTGAGCTTGTCGCGGTTGGTGATCGGTAGAAAGATATCGATCGGTCCCTTTGCCTTCAGGGTGACGCCGGATTTCGCACCGCCAAAAACCTGGGCCTCACCAACCACCTCGTCCTTGGCGAAAATCTCGGTCTTCTCGAAGGAGCGCGCGCCCCAGTCGAGCAGCTTTCGTGCCTCCTCGGCCCGCTCGCGATCGCTGGCCAGCCCACTCATTGCCATGACCACACGCGAACCGTTGTGGCTCACGGAAGCGACAATGCCGAAACCGGACGCCTCGCTGGTCCCGATCGCCAAACCGTCGGCGCCGATATCCATGGCCAGCAGCGGGTTGCGGTTCTTCTGGGAGATCTTGTTCCAGGTAAAATCCTTCTGGGCGTAGTAGCGATAGAGATCGGGGTAATCGCGCCACAGATGCAGAGCCAGAAGCGCCAGTTCGCGTACGCTTGTTTGCTGCCCGTCCGCCGGCAGGCCTGTCGAGTTGACGAATGTCGATTTCATGAGGCCGATCTGGCGGGCACGTTCGGTCATCTGCGCGGCGAAATTCTCTTCGGAGCCGGCCATGCCCTCGGCGATGACGATGCAGCCGTCGTTGGCGGCTTGCACCGCCACGCCCTGTATCAAGTCCTCGATACGAATAGAGGATTTGAGCTTTGCGAACATCGTCGACGTTCCCGAAGGAGCGCCACCTTTGCGCCAGGCGTTTTCACTCACCACGAACGTGTCGTCGAGTGTCAGGCGCTTGGACTTGATGGCGTTGAAAACCACTTCCATCGTCATCAGTTTAGCCATCGACGCCGGCTGCATCGGCTTGTCGGCGTCTTTGGAAAAAAGCACCGTTCCGGTGTCGGCATCGATCATGAAGACCTGGGCGGCCTTGGTCTCGAACAACTGCGCCTGGGCTCCGGCCAGCGACAGCAAAAGCAGGGCAAGCCCGAGAAACGCGGCCATTGGCGCAGTACGAAATGTCATTGAATTCGACCCGTTAGCCGGATTGCTTGCAACCTCGGCAAAGCTATCAGGCTTTCTCCCGGCGGATCAACCTTGCCGCGAGATTTCAGCCGGGGCTTTTGCGGTCTATCGGATTAATTCCGCACGACGAGGGCGTCCGGCGCGCCATGCGACCATGCCGCCTGCAACATCTCGTCGAGATTGCGGTGTCCGTCGGGGTAGAGATTGACCGAGTACCAGTCCTCGCCGTCGAGGTCCGAACGCTGGATCTCGGTCTTGCCGAAAGCGGCGAGCTGCGCGGCGATGCGCTTAGCCTCGGCGGCATTCTCGAACGAACCCGCTGCGACATAGTCGTTGGCCGAACCGGCCGGCGAAGCTTTCCGCTTCCAGGACTGCAGCACATCCGCCGGTGACATGCCGTCGCCGCCAAGGACGGCAAAGGCATTCGATGCCCGCTCGACGCGTTCGTCCGCATAAGACAGCGAGGCTATGGCAAATGGCGATTGCGGCGGCAGGCTGATTTCCGGCCGCTCCGGCACGATCGGTCCGAAATCCGGCAGCGCCAGGTCACCAGAGGCTGATGATTGCGCCGACATGGCCGGCTCGGAAGAATTCGTCAACTGGCCAGGAAACGGTACGGCGGTGGCGCCGACAGACAGGCTCGGCGACGGCCCGTTCATGGCGACCATCACGCCGGTCGGCAACCCGTCGGATGGATCCGGTATCCTGTTGCCGGGATGGTAGGACGCCATCAGATACCGGTCGTCATCGCCGTCAAGGGGCGCGCGGCCGACATATTCGACCTTCACCTGCGCGGTGCCGATGTTGGCATAGTCGAGCATCTGCGCGGCTCGCTCGGACACGTCGATGATGCGGCCTTCATGATACGGGCCGCGATCGTTGACGCGCACGATGACCGAGCTGCCGGTCTTCATATTGGTGACCCGGGCATAGCTCGGCAGCGGCATGGTCGGATGTGCCGCCGTCAGATGCGACATGTCGTAGACTTCGCCATTGGCCGTCAGCCGGCCATGAAAGGCATCGCCATACCAGGATGCCAGGCCAACTTTCGCGTAGTGCTTTTCTTCCTTCGGGTAGTACCACTTGCCGCGAACCTGGTAGGGCTTGCCAAGCTGGTCGCGACCGCCGCCGCGCCGCATGAAGTCGACGCGCGGGCTAGCCTTCACGCCGTATTCGGTTTCGGCAAAATATTCCTTGGAGCGGGTCTTCTTGTAGACCATGGCTTTGGGTTCAGGCTGCGACGCGCAAGCCGCCAGCAAAGCCGCCGATGCGGCGAGCAACGCGACTGTGGCAGCGCGACGAAGACGCGGGTGCGTCATAGCCTGCATTTTCCTGATGTCCCCTACCGTTTCAACCAAAGACACCGCTTGAACATTGGAGGAGCCAAAAAACTCACTCGACCGAACCCAACGACGTCTTGAACCCCGATCCTTTGTGCGCAGGAATTGTTTATCACGGTATTAACCGATTGTGGCCGGAACCGGGCAAGATTGTGACCGCTATTGCCGGTCTCATGCTGATTAGCCGGAGAGGATTTCAATGAAGCGTTGAATGATCGGCCTGCTCGGTGCGTTGGTTTTATCCAGCTCAAGGAATTTCTTGTAGGCGGCTATTGCTTCGGGTTTGCGATCGGCACCGCGATAGCTGTCACCAAGAGCGCTGTAGATTTCGGCGTTGTCGGGCGCGAGTTTGACGGCCGTGTCCAGCGCCGCCAAAGCCTCCTTCTGCTTTCCAAGCGCCTGCAGGCAGCGGGCATATTCCAGCCAATACACCGCATTGCCGGGTTCAATTATCCTCGCGCGGTCATACCGCTCAGCGGCGGCATCCCACTTGTGCAGC
>JBDSLV010000160.1:0-12413 GCA_039916205.1 Mesorhizobium sp.
ATTAAGCCAGTGGGCTGATCACGCTGGCATTCAGCACGCCACGCTTCGTCGTCGCATAAAGCAAGGCGTCACCATGGAGCAAGCGCTCATGGTAACGCACGGCGAGCGCACCTTGGCAGTCCACACCATCGACGGCTTATCGAAGACGCTGCCCGAATGGGCGGCTCATGCCGGCATCAAATACAACGCGCTGATCGCCCGTATTCATAAGGGCCGCTCGCTCGCCGAAGCGGTCGCCATGAACAGGCGGGGGGTGCCTTCCGACTTGGCAGCGTCCGTAGGGACCGGCGGGGGGAGCACCGCGCAAGAGAGCACCAATATAGGATTTTCAGAATGAGCACGTCTCTCGACCTCCTCAAATCACAGATGAACCTATCCGGCACCGACGACGACGCCCTGCTTCAGCACAAGATCGCAGCGGCTGAACAGTGGATCTCCGACCAGATCGGCAAGGATCTAGCCGATATCGACCCGATGCCGGCGACACTCACTGAAGCCGTGCTTCAGCTTGCCGCCGCTTGGTATGAGCAGCGCGAGGCCGTCTTGATCGGCATCGGCGCGAACGAAGTGCCGTTTGGCGTGCGCGATCTCATCCGGCCTTACCGCGAATGGGTGCTTTGATGGCCTATTCGAAGCAGCTTCAGGCCTTTGACCGCGTTATGAAAGAGCTTCCCGACGTGGTGGCGAAGGCCATTGAGCCCAAGCTGGTCATTGAGGCGAACAAGATCGCCGGCCGTATCCAGCGTGCAGCGCCGGAAGATAGCGGTGACCTGAAGGATTCCGTTGTCGTCACCCCGCCCGGTGGATCGACGCCAGCCTATTCGCAGCCAGGCGGCTCGCGCATCGCTGCGAATAACGAAGCGATCATCACCGTCGGCAACACTGTCGTGCGTTATCCGCATCTCATCGAATACGGCACGTCCAAGATGGCGGCACAGCCGTATTTCTGGCCGACCGTTCGGGCATTCGGTCCGCGCGGGCAACGTGCCATCAAGCTCGCGCTAGGCAAGCTGGTCAAAGCCGCATGGGCGCAGTCGTGATCGAACCATCGCTTGCGCTTCAGACGGCCATCAATACCCGGCTCACCACGACGCCGGCCGTCATCGCGCTCGTTGCGGCCGATCAAATCCGCACCGGTAGCATGCGCCGTGAGCAACTGCCTTCCGTCATCATGGAAGGCTCGCAAACCGAATATCTTGGCTATAATGCCGGCAGGCAATACAGCGCTCGCGTCTGGGTAGACCTTCACATCTGGGCTCTTGATGCCGGCGGCGACTTAGCGAAGGCCATCGGGTTCGCGCTGCACGGCGCATTGCTCGCACCGCTCGACATGGTGGATTGTGCAATCGATTTCTTTGAAGCCAACAACGTTCGCTGGCTTCGAGACCCCGACCCTGATTTTGCGCATGGTGTGCTCAACGTCGAGGCCGTCATTCGGTGGAGGCTCTAATGCGCGCCGGCAGCTTGTCGAGATCGATTACTTTACAGAGATGTAGCCTCGAGACGAAAGGACCGACCGGCGCGGTGATACCCGTCTGGTCAAATTTTGCAACCGGAGTCCGCGCCGAGAGGATCGGTGCCAGCGCGGCCGAAACACCGCTCACATTCGGTGAGGCCGAACGCATCACCATGACGTTCCGCATTCGCTATATCGGCAATCTCACCACTGCCGATCGCGTCATCTATGAGGGCGTGGTGTTCGATCTTGTCGGCATAACTGAAATCGGCCGGCGGCGTGGGCTCGAACTGCGGTGCGAGCGCGCTCGCTAGTGACGCATCTTCGCGGCGTTAAGCCGACCCTTTCGCACGATCGTGACCCGCTCACCAAGGCACCGCTCACGCCCCGCTACTTCAGCGCGTTCGCCAAGGCCGAATGGCAGCGTGTCATGCCCCGGCTAATCCAAGATCGCATCATCACCACGGCAGACCTCGGCGGCGTCGAAGATTTCTGTCTGGCGCGTGGCCTCGTGCGCGAGATCGACGCGGTCATGCGCGACGATAGCGGCGCGATCGACCTGAAGCTTGTGCGCGCACAGGACAAGGCCATGCAGACCGCCCGCCAGCTTGCCGCCGAATATGGTCTGTCGCCTACGTCACGCGCTCGTGTCGGTGGCCGCGACGATGACGACGACGACACAAACCCGCTTGACGTTCGATGACCGCCAGCACCTATCCCGAATGGATATTCGACGGCTCGCCGATCGCCGACCCGCTTGGTTGTGGCGATCGTGCGGTGCGCTTCCTGCGCAGCCTGAAGCATCCGAACAGCACCGCGCCCGGTAGCGCATTCCAGCTTCACGGCTGGCAAGAGCGCATCGTGAGAAGGATCTACGGCCCGCGTCACGCGGATGGCCGCCGAATAGTCGAAACTGTCTTTTGGATGATTCCCCGCGGTAACCGCAAGACCAGCTTAGCCGCAGCTCTCGCGCTCCTCCACACGATCGGCCCTGAGAAAGTCCCGGCCGGGCAAGTGATCTTCGCAGCTTCAGACCGCGAGCAAGCCGGGCTCGGCTTCAAAGAGGCCGCCAACATCATCCGTATGGATCGCCGGTTGATTGCAGCGACGAAGATTTACGACGCGCACAACAGCGTCAAAAAGATCGTCTACAAAAAGCAGGACGTGTCGCTTCAGGCCATTTCGAGCGACGGCGCTTCGCAGCACGGCAAGACACCAGCCTTCATCCTGGTCGATGAGATCCACGTCTGGAAAGGCCGCGACCTTTGGGAGGCGCTGAAGTCTGGCTTGGTGAAGACGCCTGGCACGCTCATGGTGATCGCCACGACGGCTGGCCGTGGTTCTGAGAACATCGGCTTCGAGCAATACGACTACGCCCGCAAGATCGCGCTCGGCGACATCGACAATCCAGCGTTCTTGCCAATCATCTTCGAGGCCGCCAACGACAACAACTGGAACGACGAGGCTCTCTGGCACCGCGTCAATCCCGGCCTGAAGCACGGGTTCCCGAACCTGGACGGCTTGCGCTCGCTGGCGAAGGAAGCGGAACACCGGCCAGCCGAACGTCACGCCTTCAAACAATTCAACCTCAACATCTGGCAGGCTCACAGCCGGACACCACTTTTTGAAATGGCGACCTACGACGAAGGCTTGTTCGACTTCGAGCTTGCCGACCTTGAAGAGTTGCCGTGCTTCGTTGGTGTGGATCTAAGTATCAACGGCGATTTAACCGCAGTTGTCGCTGCATGGCGACATGACGATGGCCGGATCACTGTCTATCCATGGTTCTTCGTTCCGGGCGACGACTTGCGCGGACGCGCCGATCGTGACGGCGTTCCCTATGAGCAGTGGCGCGACGATGGCTTTATCACTGCGATCGACGGGCCGATCATCGAACCTGAGATTGTCGAGGCTCACATTCGCGAGTTGTGCGCGACGAACAACGTGATCGAAGTCGCCTTCGACCCGCACCTCGCGCGCATGATGATGCAGCGCCTTCACAACGATGGCATTCCGGCAATCGAGATGCGCCAGGGACCTTTGACCATGGCTCCGGCAATTGGAGATTTAGAGCGAACCGTGAACGGTCGCAAGATTCGCCATAGCGGCCACCCCGTGCTTCGGCATCACTTCGATAGCGTCGTCGCGTCGACCGGCGATACCGGCCTCACGCGGATGCACAAGGCGACGAACCGCGACCGCATCGACGGCGCTATCGCAACCGCAATGGCTGTCAGCCGGGCCGCCGCGAACGACAACGCCCGCTCGATTTATGACACCGAAGATCTCGACGAACTTTTTGCATAGGAACGAACATGGCAGACGACCAAATCTTAGCTGTTGACCTTGTTGCCCGCGACACAGATTTCCGAAAAAGCTTCGAGCGCGCCCGGCGGTCAGCCGTTTCCGACTTCGACGCTATCGAATCGAGGTCACAGACCTTCACCAACCGGCTTGAAAACAACATGGCCGGCGCGTCGGCGCGCATCAATACGGGCTTCAAAAACTTCGGCTTGGGTCTCTTGTCCGGCATCGCCGCGAGCCTTTCCGTCGACAGAATAAAGCGATTGCTTGATACCTCGACCGCGATCACCAATGCCCTGAAGGTTGCCGGCCTGTCAGGCGAAAACCTCACGAAGGTCTACGACAAGCTCTATGTGTCGGCGCAGAAGAATGGAGCACCGCTCGACGCCCTCGTGACGCTATATGGTCGCGCTGCGCAGCAGCAGAAAGAGCTTGGCGTATCGAGCGGACAACTACTGACCTTCACCGACAACGTGGCTGTCGCCCTTCGCGTGGCCGGCACAGACGCAAGTCAGGCATCCGGCGCGCTGCTTCAGCTAGGGCAGGCGCTTGGATCTGGCACGGTCCACGCCGAAGAGTTCAATTCTATCCTTGAGGGCGTTCCCACGATCGCCCAGGCGGTCGCCGCTGGCATCAAAGAGGCGGGCGGTTCCGTCGCCGCGCTGAAGCAGCTTGTGGTCGATGGCAAGGTTTCCAGCAAGGCGTTCTTCGACGGCTTTGCGGTTGGCGCTGAGACCCTTCAGGCTAAGGTTGCGGGCGCGACCATGACGACCAGCCAGGGCTTCACCATTCTGTCGAACGCGCTTGTGCGGGCCGCTGGTCGGTTCGATGCCACTACCGAAACAAGCAAGCGCTTTGGTGCGACCCTTAACGACCTCGCCGCCTACGTCGACCAGTTGAACTTTGATGCTCTCATGGGCAATCTCGATGCGTTGGCGGAGAAGCTCAATTCCCTGAACAGCCTTGCGCAGAACTTCGGCGAGACCATAGGGCAGGCGCTCGGCACGGATAATTTGGGCAAGTGGCTTGCGACGACCAGCGCCGGTCAAGCAATCGGTATGACCTCGCCGGCTGGCATCCGCGACCGCATGGCCGGCGACTTGCCACAGGCCGACGCCGTGGTCCAGCAATGGGCGCAAAAGCACTATGGCAGCGGCGCGGCCACGACCTCAACCCCAAAGACGGACCGAATACCAGCGGACCAAAAGGTCCAGCAGATCTCGCTTGCCGACTATCCGACCACCGGTGGCGGCAAAGGCAAGGGCGGCGGCACTAAGGCAAAAGGCCCTGACGATTTCGAACGCGAGATCACCCAGACGCAAGCCCGCATCGCTGCTTTGCGAGCCGAGACGACGGCACAGGCTGGCGTCAATCCGTTGATCGATGATTACGGTCGCGCTGTTGAGCGTGCGCGTGTCAGGCAGGAACTCTTAACCGCTGCGCAGAAAGCTGGCGTGGCGATCACGCCCGACGTATCGGCGAAGATCGACCGGCTTGCGCAATCGTATGCCGACGCCAGCGTTGCCAGCCGACAACTTGCCGACGAGCAGGACAAGACACGCCAAAGCGCGGAAGAGTTCGCCGGGCTTGGCAAGGACGTGCTTGGCGGCTTCATTTCGGATCTGCGCAGCGGCAAGTCGGCGGCGGAGGCGCTGTCAGGCGCGCTCGACAAGGTCGCCGACAAGCTGCTCGACATGGCCCTGAATTCGCTCTTTAGCACGACTGGCGGCGGCGGTATTATGGGGATTGTCGGTTCTTTGTTCGGCTTCAGCGAGGGTGGCGCTGTGCACCTCGCCGGTGGCGGGCATGTTCGAGGCCCGGGCACGTCGACCAGCGACAGCATCCCCGCTAGGCTGAGTGATGGGGAGTTCGTTGTGAACGCCCGCGCCACGGCACGCAACCGGGCACTGCTTGAGGCCGTGAACGACAATCGCCTTCCGGGCTTCGCCGACGGCGGGCTTGTCGGTGGCGCGCCCGTCTTCTCTGGCAACGATAACAGCGCCGGCCAGCACGTCGCCATCAACACTCAGGTCACCGTGAACACCAACGGCGGCGGCACGCCCGCCGATAATGCCGACTTGTCGAAGAAGATTGGCCGGCAGGTAGAAGCTAGCCTTCGCGGCCTTGTGAGTTCTGAACTGCAGCGCGCTATGCGTCCGGGCAACCTCGCCAACAACAGGAGCGGCCGGAGTCGCTAGGAATATTTTCCCTTGGCCGCCACTTTGTCAGCATCTCGCCTGAGATTCTGCTACAATGTCGGTAAGACCAAAAGTCCGGCCGGCTGATACCCGGTTAAGGATCATACTGGCACCATCACCAAGGGCGACACCCCGGACACCGGACGGGCGCTATCAGACAGCCAGGTCGAACGGAAGATCCAGCCGCAAGCTCCCCGATGGCATCATCGGACGCCCGGCTTGGTTAGTGCCGATGCTCTCACCAGCATGAAAGACCTGCCAAAAAGACGGTGCTCTGCCAGTCCCTAGATTGTGGAACGACATCACCGACCATGCAGCGATTGAAGGTAAGTCGCGCATGACGCGGGAGCTTCGGCTCCCTACCGCTTTGATCGCAAGATCAGGAATCGGAGTTATGGCGCGGGCAATGGAAGCCTCCGCGCCGGTCTATCAAACCTAAGCTCTCCACCACTTTTGAACGCAGACGTTCGATCGGTTCCCCTGTCCTAAGTGTCATCATTTTCGTGCTGACTTTTAGGACAGGGGGAAAGTCATATACCGCAGGGATTGGGCGACAGGAGAAGGAAGCATTAAGGAAACAAGGTCCGGTTCCAGAAGACAAAGAGGTCGCGCGAAGCGCGGGCAAGGCCGAAGGCCGCGCAGGGAGGGCCGAAGGCCCGAGTAGACGCGCTTTACCGCTTGACGGTAACGTTACCGAAGACCATAGGACGCTATGGCACTTACACCCGCAGAAAAGCAGGCGCGTTATCGCGATCGTGAAAAGCTGAAGCTGGCTTCCTTGGCTGAAGGTAACGTTACCGACATCTCGTTGACGATTAAATCCGCGTCTGTCGAATGGCTCGAAACCACGCGGGCGATGATCGACGCCGAACTTGCCGGCCGTGGTAACGTGACCGGGCCGAAGAAGCGGACCAAGATCGAGGATCACCCGGACTATGGGAGATTCTAGCCCGTCACGTTACCAAACTGGTGATAGGAAATAATTCCTCTTTTTCTGACATCGCCGTTTGAATTCTGCTATAGTGGAGTCATCGGCTTCCGTTCGATATCTCCCAACTCAACCGCCCGGCTTAATCGTCGGGCGGTTTTTTCTGTTTTGGCCGGGGCCTTGTCGGGAATAAGTCATCGATTACTTAATCTAAGTATCTGAAATTTATATATTATTTGTCTTGCGCGGTGTCGCATAATGACTCATACCTTGCGGGCAAATCAGCCAATGGAGATCGATCCGCATGGACACCTACATCGACAACGACACATACGCCCGGCTCGTCTCAGCGCTCGCCAGGGCGAAGTCATGCACCGAACAGGCAATCATCGACATCCTCATGGCGGCCGAGATCTGGCCGGCGAGCGTGAAGCCATCCGAATGACAGTTGACTTCGTCACGTCACATCTGTATATAGCGTGACGTGATGGAGATGAAGACATGAAGGCAAAATCTGAAGCCGAGAGGGCGCGGGAGTATCGGGAGCGGAAGCGGCTACGCGAGGCTGGGTTATTGCCCGCTACGCAACCGCCGTCGCCCCTCAGCTACGCCAAAGAATCGTTCATCGACTTCCTGCACGCTCGCCAGGACCTGCTTGAAGCGGCCGACTGGGTTCGGCAGCAAGGCGTGCTCAATCTCGATTACCTGTTTAGACGATTGCCGACAGCGCTAGAGAGGGACAAGGCTCGCGACTGGACCGACCAGCGCGTGTCAGACCTGATTACCGCGATCGATACGCTGGCCGGCCTGCTTAATGACTATGAGGTCACTCAGATCGACCGGGAAATCGAACGCCTGAAAGCTGAAGACTTATCGATTTTGGCTACACGCGGATCTGCAATTGACACAATCGCGCGGTTAAAGGCGGCACGAAAGCAGCTTGAAAAGAAGTTCCGGATCTCGCTTCCGGAATACGACATCAAAGACTGAAAGGTCTTTGGGACTACCCCACCAGGCGGCGTTGATTGGACGTCGAGCCGCCCGGCAGGGCCAACATTGTCAACCAAATGGAGATCAACCAATGCGCTCTGAGAATACCACGGCCGCCATCTTGGCGGCAACCAACCCTTCGCTCACGCTATCGGAATTCCTCAAGACGGATGCGGCTCAGTCGCTCATCACTGGCATTCAATTTGACATTGAGTATGCAGATGTCGACCAACTTGAAGATAAAGTTGAATCATCCGACGACCCTGAGGTTCTGGTTGAAACAGCTTCATATTTCAGAAGCGCATCGTTTCAAGCGCAGGAACTCATTGAAAAGTATCTGGACGCCACAGGCGCAAGGCAAGCGCTTGCCGGCGCTGCGATGGCATTAACGGCGGCAGACACAGCCACTGTTAGAGCAGCGTTTAAGTCGGCGCTCGATTCGGCGGGTCTGTCAGAACAAAAGATGCCACGCGATTTGCGCGACACCTTGATTGCGTTGGGTATGCCCCGGAAGAAGTGGGGAAGGGTTCTAAAAACCTATCGTGACGCGAACATTCTTGATGGTTCGATGCTACCAGCCATTAGGGAACTTGGGCTAAGTCTGTCAGGCATTGACACCATTCCGGCCGATCTTGGCAAGAAAGGCGGCGCAGCATGAGCCGCGTGCCAATGACGGATGCCGAGATGGCGGCAGGGGAGACCAAGGCTCGCGACTTGCTACGAGACATCATCGCAGAGAACCCGCGAGCGTCCCGCACCAAGATATTCTCGATCTTTCGCAGCGAAACCCTTCCGAATGGTGGCAACGCAATGCTCGAAAAGGTCCTTGAATGGTGGGTTGATCACAACTTCGCTATTTGCAGCGAGAGTGTCGAAGCCAAGCCTCGCATGTATGGTGCGGCATGAGCCGCGTGCCGACAGCCGCTCAATTCGAAAAGATCGGCATCGTTGACCAGGGGCGGGTGCTTGACGTCTATCAGGCCGAAATCGTCGGTGAGATCGAAGGCATCAAGTCCGGCCTGATCGTTACGCGGCCAGGCGAGAGCAAGAGGCGGGTGCTGGACAATGCGCGCCGTCGGTTCAAGCGGCTCGAACAGCTAGCGTCTGATTTCGGCTATTGGAACGAATAACCCCGATCCTCAACGGTCGACCAGAAGCCCGCCGCTCACTCCGGCGGGCTTTCCTTTGCCTTGCTCACGACGAAGACGCCTTAGCGGCGATCAAGACAATCGTCCCTTGACCGCCCGGCGCGCCGAAGCGCAATGACTACACACAATGGCCAAGATATAGGGGAGCGGGTGGTGGCAAGGAAATCGAAGAAAAAGCCGAATGTGATCGGTGTAAAGGCGGCGGTTGCCAAGCTCGACCAGATGATGCCGATCCTCGAGAGGAATATCATCGGCGCGCTCATGGTCGAGGCGACGTTAGAGGCAGGCAACGACACTATCCGCGATTTACCGGACAAGGATTTCCCCGGTGCGGTAGCCTATAACCAAATCTGGCGTAGCTTAGGCTTCGACCTCGCGATGCATCTTGCGCGCCTGTTTGACAAGGGCAGCAGAAATTTTCACGCCAATGACAAAGACGCCGCATCGATCCCGTTGATGATTCGCCTTACCCGCCAGAAGCGTTGCCGGCGCGCGCTCGCGGCCAGAATGCGAAACTCGGATCCAGCACTCGGTTCCGACTTCGCAGCGATTTTCGAGAAGGATTGCCTCGATGCTTTGGATCGGGCATCGGCCGCATACACAGGGATCTTTCGCGGGAAATTTGGTCAAACCGGGCTGAAACAGTTGAAGGTCGCTCGCGATCACCATTTTGCGCATTCCCTTATGACTGGCAGAGAACCTAACTTGATCTACAACCAGCTTTTCCGGCTCACAGATTGCGCACGCAACATATTGGATGCGGCGAGCGTGGCTATCACCGGCAGTTCCTTTGAACTTGTTGAGAGAGAGGAAGACTTCCGTGAGCAGGCCGAAGCGTTCTGGAACAAAGCGCTTTTGGGCAAGGACGGCGAAGACCTTGACTAGCGCCGGTTTTATGGCCCGGAAAAGTGGTCCGGTGTCGATCTTTTCGCTTCGACTAAGTGTTTGTTTTTATTGAGAAATAGACGTGTGGCTGGGGAACCTGGATTCGAACCAGGACTAACGGAGTCAGAGTCCGTGGGTCTACCGTTAACCTATTCCCCAGCAGGCGCGGTCATGAACCGTGCGGGCCGAGCGGGCGAGCCGCTTGAGCGCTGCCTTGTAGCCGCCAGCGGAAAATAGTCAAGCCTGCCCGGCGTTTCAATTGTGATGTTTTGGTGTGGCACTTCAATTGCCGGTGCGGCCGAACTGCGAGCGTTCGAAGAACAGCACCACGCCAAGCCCTAGAAACAGCGGGATGATCAGGTAGAACAGCCGAAACACCAGCAGTGCTGCCAGCACGCCGACCGGATCCATGTCGGAGAGGCCAGCGAGGAACACGACCTCAAAGACGCCGAGCCCGCCTGGTGCATGCGAGATCTGCGCGATCGAGAACGACACAAGAAAAACGCCGAGCACGATGAAATAGCCGGGATTGTGGGTTGCGGGCAGGGCAAAGAAGATGATCGCCGCCGCTGCCAGGAGTTCGATTGGGCCGATCAGCAACTGCCGGGCGACGATCGGCAGGGCAGGGTAGTGCAGCTGGAAACTGCCGATCTTCAGCGGTCGCAGGTGCAGCCAGCTGCCAAAGACATAGGCGGCAACGAGCGCCAGCATCAGCAGGCCGGCAAACTCCGACAGTCCATGATGCGCAATGCCGGAAAACCGGTCGATGATTTCAGGCTCGAACACCAGCACCAGGCCCGAGACGAGAATCGTCGACAGGACAAAGGTAATCCAGCAGATCGCCACCAGGACGCCGACATCCTGCCCGGTCAGCCCTCTGGTGCCGTAGGCGCGGTAGCGGATCACCGCACCGGAGAAAACCGAGCCGCCGATATTGTGCGACAGCGCGTAGGTGGTGAATGAGCATAGCGTGACAAACAGCCAGGATACGCGCTTGCCGATATGCAGCAGCGCGATGTGGTCGTAACCGGCGAGCGAGGCATAGGCGACGACGGAGCCCAGCGCGGCGAGCATCCAGCCCCGGGCGGGGATGGCTGTTATGCCGTCCCAGACATCGTCGAGCGAAATACCACGCAATTCGTGCCAGAGCAGCAGCAGCGAGAAAATCACCGCCGCGATGCCGACAATCGGCCAGAAGTACCGTCTCCAGTTCATTGTCTGACTGCCATGCGCCGCGGCCCGTTCCTTTCTGTTCGCCACGCCCAGACCGTTGGCGATTCAGGTTCTTTCTCTCATTTCAGAAATTGCCTCATTGAAGCCGGCTATTCAACAGCCAAGGCCTTTGGCGCCCGCTGCCGGCCGCATTTGTCGCTGTCGAAGATGGGAAACAGGGCGCTGGCAAACAACTGTTCGGTGGTATCGATTTCAACATACGGATCGTCTCCAGTGGGCGTTCCGGTATCAATCCTGGCTTGCAGGGACATTACGTGATGCCGCCCGCGAGGGTGGTTCTCGTGGCCAGCCGGCAAAATTCAGCACGGGCGCTCTTGGTGATCCGGGCCGGCGCTGCTAGTCTGGCGGCAACTTAAAACACTGAAGCGCCTGCAGCGTCCGTCACCGGTTCGCGCGGCGCTGGAAGGAACGACAGTGGAAGACCGCGACACCGGCGCAAGCGCGCCGGAGGTAAGCGCGTCCAGCGCTTCCCCGAGACCAGCCGGCTCGGGGGCCGCCGGTTGGCAGCAACGCCGCCGGGCGGAGTCCCGCTCCGGAGACGGGCAGGCGGGCGACGCGACGCATCAGAAGGGCAAGGCCAAGAAGCGGCGCAAACGCAGGCGTGGGCGCAAGGTTTTCGCACGCGACGAGGCTCGCGCCGCCGCAACCGGTTCCCCCGCGATTGGCACTGAGGCGGCGGCGGCTTCAAGCGGCCAGGCGCAGGGCAAGCCCGATTCGGCCGCTGTTTTGGCCCCGCCATCGCAAGCCAGGCCCGAGCAGAGCTTTCGCCGGCCGCCGATGCAGGAACTGCCGGTATTCGCAGCACTTGATCTCGGCACCAACAATTGCCGGCTGCTGGTCGCGGTGCCGACCCGGCATGGCCAGTTCCGCGTCATTGATGCCTTTTCGCGCATCGTCAGGCTGGGCGAGGGGCTCACCGCCAACGGCCGGCTCGGCCAGCCGGCGATGGACCGCGCCGTCGAGGCGCTGAAAATCTGCGGCGACAAATTGCGCAACCGCAAGATCCGCAAGGCCCGGCTGATCGCCACGGAAGCCTGCCGCACCGCCGACAATGGCGTCGAGTTCCTCGAACGCGTCGAGCGCGAGGCTGGGCTGAAGCTCGAGATCATCGATCGCCAGACCGAAGCGCGGCTGGCGGTTTCGGGCTGTGGTTCCCTTGTGGAACGCGACACGCAAGGCGTCGTGCTGTTCGACATCGGTGGTGGTTCCTCGGAAATCGCGCTGATTGATCTCACCGGCCGGCGTTCGCCGCGGCTCGCCAACCATATCGT
>JBDSLV010000161.1:0-14311 GCA_039916205.1 Mesorhizobium sp.
CGAAGGAGGCCACCGACAGGCCATCGGGCAGCGTCGCGGTCAGCCGTTCGGCATAGGTGACGATGGCGTCGTGCAGGTAGCGCGTGTTGGTGTTGAGCAGGGCCGCCTGCCGGGCGATCGCTTCGACCACATCGGGATGAGCATGGCCGATGTGGCAGACATTGTTGAAGCAATCGAGATAGGCGCGGCCGGTGTCGTCGATCAGCCAGGCGCCTTCGCCACGCACGAACTTGATCGGCTCGGAATAGGAAATGGAAAGATTGGGAAGCAGCGAAGCCTTGCGCGCCGCGACGATCTCCTGACGGGTTCGTCCCGCCTGCACAAAGGTTTCTGGCGGGATGCCGGCAAGCTCGGCCGCATCCGGAAACAGCTCTTTCCAGACGTCGAGATAGCGTTCCTCGCCGACACCCAGGATATCGCGCGCGGCAAGTTTCACATCGGTCGAAATCTGGAAATGCAGGTGCGGCGCCCAGCCGCCATTCTCCATCGCCGTTCCCATCTCGCCGACCAGTGCACCCGCATCGAGCCGGTCGCCAGGCTTCAGCCGCCGGCTCGCCTCATGCGCCAGATGCCCCCACAAGGTGACGAATGGCGGACAGCCCGGCGGCGCGTGTTCCAGCGCCACGAGGCCGCCATAGCCGAGCGGGTCCTCCTCGATCTCGGCACTTCTGACCGTCGCAGCCAGCGGCGTGTAGAGCCGCGTGCCCGCCGGCATGAACAGGTCGAGGCCGAGATGATGGGCGCGCCGCGCGCCCTTGACGAAACGCGACCAGAAGATGTCGCTGGTATAGACCGTTCGCTCCTCGCCCCATGGCCCGATGCCAAGCGCGATGCCGTTCTCGGCGCAATGCGCATCCCACCATGCGGTCGCCTTGTCCGGTTCGCGCCCGGCGGAGGTCACCGTCATCGGATGCAGCGGATCGCCATAGGGAACAATCGCCTTGGCAAGCGTCGCCGGATGACGGTCGAGGATCGGCGCCAACTGCTTGCGGTTTGCACTGATCCAACGGGTGACGTCGCCGGCCCCGGGCGCGGCATCGAAGCCGCAGGCATGGCGCAGGATAGCGGTTGCGAAGCGCCGGTTCATGGCATCCATGCGCCGCAGCAGCCGCCAGGCAGGTGCCTCGGAGATGGAGAGATAAGGATTGCCGGCGGTCCGCGCCTTGCGTGCCGCCGACAGCGTTACCGAGATCACCAGCCGCATGGCGATAAGATCAAAGAGAAGTTCGATTTCCTCCTCGCGCAGCGGATATTCCGCATGGAAGCCCGCAACGAGGCGAGCAGCCGCGCCGATCGGATCTTCCGCGTCGAGGATCGCATAGGCGCAGGCAACAGCGACTTCCGCGATCAGCACGCTGTGCAAGGCATCCCCGAAATCGATCAGGCCGGCGACGCGGTCGGGCTGACCGGGATCGACAAGCACGTTCCAGTCATTCGCATCATTGTGGATCACCTGTGCCCGCAACGCGGGCAGCCGAGGCGCGATGTCGGCGTCGAAATGGTCCAGGAACCGCACCAGCAGCGAGCGGTCTTGCTCATCCGTGACATGGTGGAGGCGTTCGCGCGATGCGCCGGCCTGGCGGATGTCCCAGTCGAAGGAGCGCAGCGCGCCGGGATGGATGAAGCCTTGCAGCGCGCAGTCCAGCCGGCCGAGCGCGCCGCCAAGACTTTCGAGCAGCGCCGGCGTCGACGAACTCTCGGCCAGCGGCCTGCCGGGAAGCCAGGACACAAGACGAACCGCATGGCGTTCGCCATTGACACCCGCGGCATGCGCGAGCGCTGTTCCGTCCGACGTCTTCCTCAGGCGCGGCATCGCCAGATCTGGTCGGCTCCGCTGCAGATGCGCCAGCAGCGCCGTCTGGAATTCGCTTTCGACAAGCGGTTCGCTGGCGTTGACGATCTTGAGAATCCAGAGCGACCGGTCGGCGGCTGTCAGCTTGAAGTTCTGGTCACGCTCGCTGTCGAGCGGCGTGACGCTGCCGCCGATGCCAAAGTGCCGATCGGCGAGATTGATGGCCTCGCTAAGCGAGAACCGGGGCGCGGGATAGGAAACGTCTGTCATGGTCAATCCGGATTTGCGTTGCCAAAGCTTGGCATGGGCTTAGAAATCGGGCATCCGGCAAAGCGTCGGTTGTGCCGACACTATGACTGCATTGACCGGCACTTTAACGGAACAGCGGGAGCGTGGCACGATGAGGGATCTGGACGCGAAAGACCGGGACATTCTTGGCATTCTGTCGAAGGAGGCCCGCATCCCGCTGAAGACGCTTGCCGGGCGCATCGGCCTGTCACGCAGCGCGACCAGCGAGCGGGTCTCGGCGCTGGAAAAGAGCGGCATCATCAGAGGCTACCGCGCCGATATCGGCCAGATGGACAAGGGGCTGGTTTTCGCCTTTCTGCTGGTGACGCTGATCCGCACGCCTTCTATCGGCATCCTTGACCAATTGGCGCGTTACCCCGAGGTCCGGCGGGTGTCGTCGGTCAGCGGCCAGCTCGATCTGGTCGTCGAGGTCGAGGTGCCTTCGATCGACAGGCTCAACACATTGCGCGATCTCATTGCCAGCCACGCCGGTGTCGAGGACCTGACAACCGCAATCGTCCTGCGCCACGACATCGAGCGCGGCTAGAACGCCGCCTATTTGGCGATCTCCAGCAGGGACGATACGAGCAGCTGGCGCTCGTCCTGCGAGAGAACGTCGGAGTCAAAAAGATTCATGCTGCGCAGCCCCTCGATGGCGAGATAGCAGACCAGCAGCGATTTCAAATCCGGCGTCTCTCCCTTCAGCCGCTCGAAAAGCTGCTGCTTGAAGGTCTTTATCGGTGTCATGAAATCGGGATCCTCGGCGATCGCCGAAAATATCCATGACGCCGACGGCTGTGTCTCTTCGCAATCCCTGGCCGACAGTCTGATATAGGCGGCAAGCGGGCTCTCACCACCGCTGTCTTTCTGTCGGGCGGCTTCCAGCGCCTCCTCGAATTCACGCAGGTAGTCCTCGACCAGCCCCTGCATCAATTTGGCCTTTGTCGGAAAATTGTAGAGAAGCCCTCCTTTCGAAACGCCGGCGCGGCTGGCGACCGCATCAAGCGACAGGCTTCCAGGCCCGGATTCCCGGGCAACATCAGCGGCCGCAGCGAGAATTTTCTCGCGCGAGTTCGGTCTTCGGGCTTTCATGGCGCCTCCCCTCGCAACCTTAGGCACAATTGACAAGACCGTCCAGACGGTACAGTAAGTCCGCCGTTATTTGAAATCGGGACAGGCAACCACTAGTGTCCCGATAGCCGCGCTTCGCGCCGGGCACCGACCTGAGGGGACATTCTTTTTCATGCGCATACTCCGCGTAATCATCATCGCCCTGGTTTTTGTCGTGCTCGTGGTTGTGGTCGGCGGGATCGTCGGTTTCAACTTTCTCCGTGACAACGGCATCAAGCAGTATTTTGCCTCGATGAAGCCGCCGGCAGCGACCGTGTCGACAACCGTCGTCAAGCCGTCGACGTGGACACCGGGCATCGAAGCCATCGGCACGGTCAGCGCGGTGCGCGGCGTCGACCTGACGGTCGAGACCACCGGCATCGTCAAGGAAATCCTGTTCCATGCCAACCAGAAGGTGGCTCTCAACGCGGTTCTGCTGCAACTCGACGATGCGGTGGAACGCGCCGATCTCGATGCGCAGAAGGCGCAGGCAGCACTCGATCAGACCTCGCTAACCCGCGCCATAGAATTGCAGAAGCGCGGCGTCGGCTCCGACGTGACGCTGGATACCGCCCGTGCCAGCGCATCGGCTTCGGCTTCGCAGGTGACCAAGCTGCAGGCGGTGCTCGACCAGAAGCAGCTGACGGCGCCGTTCAACGGCACGGTGGGCATCCCCAAGATCGACATCGGCCAGTATCTCGCGCCCGGCACCGCCGTGGTGACGTTGCAGGATCTCGACACGATGCGGGTCGACTTCTCGGTTCCCGAACAACAGCTTCCGCTGCTCAAGATCGGCCAGACGGTTCGGTTGGGCACTGGCGGCGCGGACATGCCGTTCGAAGGCGCCATTCGCGGCATCGACCCCAAGATCGATCCGAGCAGCCGGCTGGTGACGGTCCGTGCGGAAGTCGCCAATCCCGATGGCAAGCTGACCCCCGGCCAGTTCGTGCAGGCACGGGTCGAACTGCCCGAGGAACAGAACGTGCTGGCCCTGCCGCAGACGGCACTGACATCAAGCCTCTACGGCGACTTCATCTACGTCGTGCATCCGGCCAAGCCGGCTGAAGCCGCTCCGGCCGCAAAGCCGGATGAAAAGCCAGCAGCACCGGCAACTGACAAGTCGGCGACGGATGCCACCAAGCCGGCGACCGACGCTATGAAGCCCGCCGCGGACGCAATGAAACCAGCTGCTGACGCGGCAAAACCCGCGGACAAGGCAGCCGCCGACCCGGCAAAGCCGGCTGCGGAACAGCCGGCACTGGTGCTGTCGCAGGTGTTCGTCAAGCCGGGCCGGCGCAATGCCGGCGTGGTTGAGATCCTCGAAGGTCTCAATGCCGGCGATGAGGTCGTCACCGCCGGTCAGAACCGGCTCTTCAATGGCATGTCCGTTGCCGTCGACAACACGATCGATCCGACCAAGTCGGCGAACAAGCAGGCCGCCCAGCAATGAGCTTTTCCGATCTTTTCATCCGCCGCCCGGTCCTGTCGACGGTCCTGGCCTGCATGATTCTGCTCCTGGGTTTCCAGGGCATTTTCAACCTGTCGATCCGTCAGTATCCGAAGGTCGATGAAACGGCCATCACCGTCACGACGGCCTATCCCGGCGCCAGCGCCGACCTGATCCAGGGCTTCATTTCCGCCCCGATCGCCCGTGCCGTCGCCTCGACTGAAAATATCGACTATGTCACCTCGTCCAGCCGGCCGTCCTCCAGCACCGTCACGGTGCAGATGAAGCTCGGCTCCAATCCCGACGTCGCGCTGACCGAGGTGCTGTCCAAGGTCCAGGGCGTGCGCGGCACTTTGCCGGATGCGGCGAAGGACCCGGTGATCGTCAAGGGCACGGGCCAGCAGTTCGCGATGATGTACATCTCGATGCAGAACCCGAACATGACGAAGGAGCAGCTGACCGAATATATCGAGCGCGTCATCAGGCCCCGCATGTCGACGGTCGAGGGCGTCTCCGACGTGCAGATTTTCGGCGCGCAGGAATACTCGATGCGTGTCTGGATCGATCCGGTCAAGCTCGCCGCGCGCGGTGTGACGGCCTCGGAAGTGCTGACGGCAATCAACAATTCCAACTTCCTCTCAGCACCCGGCAACACCCAGAACGAATACGTCGTCTCCTCGATCACGGTGCGCTCGACGCTGCAAACCCCAGAGGCTTTCGCCACGCTGCCGCTGCGTTCGGTGGACGGCAATGTGGTGCGGCTGCGCGACGTGGCGCGCGTGGAACTCGGCGCGGCAAGCACCGACACCAGGGTCAGCTTCAACGGCAAGCCCGGCACCTTCCTCGCCATCTTCCCGACACCGGCCGCCAACCCGCTGACCACGGCGGCGGCACTCACCAAGATCGTGCCGGTGATCCAGCAGACCTTGCCGAAAGGCATGACCATCGAGGTCGTCTACGACGCCACCGGCCAGATCAGCGCCTCGATCGACGAAGTGTTCAAGACCATCGCCGAGGCGGTCGCCATCGTCGTCGTCGTCATCTTGTTGTTCCTCGGTTCGTTCCGCTCGGTGTTGATGCCGATCGTGACCATCCCGCTGGCGCTGATCGGCGTCTGCTTCCTGCTGTTCGCGGTGGGCTATTCGATCAATCTGCTGTCGCTGCTGGCCATGGTGCTGGCGATCGGCCTTGTCGTCGACGATGCCATCGTGGTGGTCGAGAACATCCACCGCCATATGGAAGAGGACCACATGTCGCCAATGCAGGCGGCATTCAGCGGCATGCGTGAAATCGCGTCCGCCATCGTCGCCATGACGATGACGCTCGCCGCCGTGTTCGCACCGCTGGCCTTCACCGGCGGTCTTACCGGCGCACTTTTCCGCGAGTTCGCGGTGACGCTTGCCGGCTCCGTCGTGCTGTCGGGCGTCGTCGCCGTCACAATCACGCCGATGATGTCGGCGCGTCTCTTGAAATCAGGCACGCCCGGCCGCTTCCAACGCATTGTCGATGGCACCTTCGCGCGTGTCGAGCGCGTCTACGAGCGGGCCGTCACCGGCTCGCTCAACTACCGACCGGTGACGCTGATCATCGTGCTCGCGCTCGTCGCCTTGACCGGCTTCATGTTCACCAAGACCTCAACCGAACTGGCGCCGGAAGAAGATCAGGGCTTCCTGCTCTCGATCGTGACGGCGCCGCGCTATGCGACGTCTGATTACACGGAGACCTATGTGAACCAGATTCTCGGTCTGGTGAAGGATATTCCCGAAACCCGGGCGCAGTTCTCGGCTGTCGCCTTCGGCGGCGCCACCAACAGCGCCTTTGTCGGCTTTGCCTTCAAGGATTGGGCGGACCGCAAGCGCAATTCAAAGGAACTCCAGGCCGATATCCAGGGGCGTCTTGCCAAGGTCGCCGGTGTCCAGGCCTTCGTCTTTGCGCCACCGACGCTGCCGGGCTCCGGCGGCGGTCTGCCGATCTCCCTGGTGGTTCGCTCCACCGGCAACTCTTCCGAGGTGTTCGAGGCTGCCGAGCAGATCAAGAACAAGGCGCAGGCCTCCGGCCGCTTCATTGTCGTGCAGAACTCGATGGCCTATGACGCGCCGCAGGTGACCGTGACCATCGACCGCGACCGTGCGGCGGCACTGAACCTGCCGATTGCCGATATCGGCCGCACGCTGACCCTGCTGGTTGGCGGCGCCGAAGTGGCGCAATTCGACCGCGACTCCAACAGCTACGACATCATCCCGCAGGTGCCGCAGGAATTCCGCGACAATCCCGAAAAGCTTGGCACCTACTTCGTCCGCAGCGTGACGGGCGAGATGGTGCCTTTGTCGGCGGTGGTCAAGATCTCGACCAACGCTTCGCCGGCCGCCATCGAGCAGTTCAACCAGCTGAATTCCGCGACGATCTCCGCGCTGCCATTGCCTGGCGTCACCACCGGTGACGGTCTGAAAGCCATCGAGGATATCGCCAAGGAGAGCCTGCCCGATACGTTCTTCATCGACTACTCCGGTCAATCGAGACAGGAGAAGGAACAGGGCAACACGATCCTGATCGCCTTTGCCGCGGCTATTCTGGTCATCTACCTGGTGCTGGCGGCGCAGTTCGAAAGCTTCCGCGACCCGCTGATCATCATGATGTCGGTGCCGCTGTCGATCTTCGGCGCCATCGTCCCGCTCAATCTCGGGCTGGGCACGCTCAACATCTACACGCAGGTCGGCCTGATCACGCTGATCGGCCTGATCACCAAGCATGGCATTCTGCTCGTCGAGTTCGCCAACCAGCAGCGCGAGGCGCACGGCATGCGCCGGCGCGATGCGATCATCGCCTCGGCCAAGGTTCGCTTGCGGCCGATCCTGATGACCACGGCGGCGATGGCACTTGGTGTCGTGCCGCTGATCGTTTCCAGCGGTGCGGGCGCGGCGGCCCGTTACTCGATGGGCCTTGTGATCTTCACCGGTATCCTGATCGGAACCATGTTCACGCTGTTCGTGGTGCCGATGTTCTATAGCTTCATCGCCAGCAAGGACTTGCCGCACCACGCGGAAAAGCCGAACCCGAAGCTGATGCCGGCCCCTGTGGACTGAACCGGGACCAAGGAAGGGACTGGGACTTTCCCAAGCCCTTGACCGGCAAGCGGAATCCAAGCGGCGAGCGTGGCAACATCGCTCGCCGCTTTTCTGTTTGCGGCAGGTCCGCCGGGAATATTTTCGTGGGCATTCCGCGCGCCAAGCCATCCTGGAATGGGCCCATGCGATGTTGCAAAATCCAATCGCGAAATCGCCGCCTTGAATCGCGGGAATTGCGAAATGGCATCGCTGCTTCCGCGCAGGTAGGACTTCGGCAGCCTTCCAGAGCGCAATCGTTGGCGGGCGCCGGTTGATCCCTGTCAAACCGCAAGATCGGTCGAGCGCATCATGTCCGCGAGCGCCTAGCTGGTGCCGCCACGGAGGACAGGACGATGACGGCGGCTCTTGAAAACTACCATATCCGGATGCAGCGGGTGCTGGACTACATAGACCAGCATCTGGACGACGATCTGGATTTGGAAGTGATGAGTGGCGTCGCGGCGTTCTCGAAATACCATTTCCACCGGCAGTTCACGTCAACCTTCGGGTTATCAGTGCATCGCTATGTCCAGCTCACCCGCATGAAGCGCGCTTCGTACAGGCTGGCTGACAGGGACGCCCAAAGCGTCACCGACATTGCGATGGATGCCGGCTACGACGCACCGGATGCCTTCGCCCGCGCCTTTCGGCAAAGGTTCGGACAATCGCCTTCGTCGTTCCGGAAATCTCCCGATTGGGGACCGTGGCTTGCGGCCCTAGGGCCTCTGCACAACGCGAGGAGCAAGCTCATGCAGATTATCTTTACCCCAGACGACGTGACGATCCAGGTCGTGCCCCCGACGCCGGTGGCGATCATGGAGCACCGGGGCGACCCGGCGACACTCGGCGATACCATTCAAAGGTTCATCGCCTGGCGCAAGGCTGCCGGCTTGTCGCCCGAGACGAGCCCGACGTTCAACGTCTTCCGTTCGGAGAGGCGTCCCGCGGTTCCGGCGGATTACAGCATGGACCTGTGCGCCGGGACTGACCAGCCGATCGGTCCGAACGACGAGCAGATGAAAGCCGGCCTGATCCCCGGCGGACGCCGCGCGGTGCTGCGTTATCCCGGCAACACCAACAATCTCGAGCCGGCCGCGCTCTATCTCTACCGAGACTGGCTTCCGGCCAGTGGCGAGGAAGCAGGCGACTTCCCGATCTATTGTCGGCGCCGGCTCTCCTTCCTCGAGCAGGTGCCGGTACACGAAGTGGTCGTGGAAGTGTTTCTGCCGCTCAAATAACACAGCCGGATGGCGGCTTGTCCCTTCCGGCCAAGAGAAGCGGACAGGCTTCCATCCACCATATCGCGACTATCGCTTGTCGCGAAAATCCCGACATTCGAACGGAGCGCTCAAGTGCTGAACCTGCTCGGGTCGCAGTCGCCTACTTGACGATGACGATGCTTGTGTTGGCCGGGCCAAAGGCTTCGACGAGCTGATAGAAATCCGCCGCATTGTCTGGATGCAGCCGCACGCAGCCATGCGAGGCCGGCTGGCCAAGGCGTTTGATCGCATAGGTCGCATGCACGGCATAGCCACCGCTGAAGAAGACCGAATGCGGCATCGGCGCATTGTCGTATTTCTTCGAATACCACATCTCATGCATGCGGGTCGGCTTGAACGAACCGGTCGGCGTCACATGCGCCTTGTCGCCAGTCGAAACCTTCCAGGCGAAGGTCGGGCGGCCATCAACCGTGACTTCCATGACCTGCTGGGAAAGCGAGACACGTGCCACGATCTTGTTGGCGGCGTGGGCCGCACCCGAGCCGGCGCTGATGAGAAATGCCGCACCGGTCAGGGCGGCGGCGGTGATGTTGATGAGCTTGGCGGAAATGACGGTGTGCATGATGTCCCCTCTGTCTGCCGGACCTGGCCGGCACCAATTCGATGGGCTGCTTATCCCAACGTCATGTTTCGAATTGATTTCGCGAAATGCGCGTTTGTGTTTCGAATCTGTTTCTTCAAGTTAACAGGCGCGGCAGCACGAGGGCCAGGAATTGAAGATGCATGGCAGGGACCAACCAGCACGGAAGCCCGGGAACATAGGTTTCGGTCCGCAAACGAAAGTTCGTATCCATTGCATATGAAAGGTATCCCGATCATTTCGAAACCTATCTGCAACAAAACGCGTCTCCTAGCGGCATGATCCGGATACAGGCCGCGACCAAAGTTGACGCAACGAAAACAAGCGGCAACGAAAATGGAAACGAAATCAAACGCCCTGTCCTGGCTTTTCAGGATCAGCATCGCGGCAGCACTCATCGGTGGCGTCGGCACGGTTGCCGGCGGCCCGCTGACAAGGCTCGGCGCGATGGATTCAGGTGAGATATCGACACTCCATGCCGCGCTGTTCTTCGCCATGGTCTGGATTGTTTCCAGCCTGCGCATTGCTCGGCTCAAGGCCCTCTGGCGGGTCGGTCTTCGGCTGACGGGAATGCGCGGCCCCTCCGGCAACTTGCAGCCGAGAGGACCGAAGACCCGCGCCGCAACGGGGGGCTCCGTCGGCGGCGCGGGTGCTTCGGGGGTATCCTGAAACACTTGCAATCTCATTTTTGGGGAAATGTTACGATGAAAACGAAATTTGCCGCTTCAGTGCTTTCGGCGCTGCTTTATGCACAGGGCCTGCTCGGCTTTGCCGGCCTTGCAACGGTGCTGCTCAAGGAGCGCGCCCACGCCGGCGAGCTCACCACAAGCAGCCACATGCCTTCAGGCCCATCGGTCCTGGTGGCGCGCTGAGACACAAAGAGCATCGGACCCGGAAGGAGAACCGATGCTCAGGCAGCGAAATGTCGCCAGCGCCAAGCCGTCAGTCGGCGAACTGTGTCGGTGGGTCAAACCGATAGCCGGAGCCGCGTATGGTGGTGATGGTTTCGGTGTCGAGTTTGCGGCGCAGCCGCACGATGCGCGAATCGATCGAGCGGTCGAAGGCGTCGGCATTTTCCGCCGGTGCCGCCGCAATGATGTCGTCACGTGTCAGCACCTTGCGCGGACTGGCCAGGAACAGCCTGAGCAGGGCCACCTGCCCCGGCGACAACTGCTCTTCGCTGCCGGAGCGATGCATGACCATGGCTGATCTCAGATCGACGGTGGTGTTTTCCAGCACGATCAATTCCCCGGCGTTCCTGCCGCGCCGCGCCAGCAGCCCGCCAATGCGGGCGGCGAGTTCGCGGACATTGAGCGGGCTTTCAACAACATCGGCGGCCCCCAGTTCAAGGGCCAGCACCTTGTCGACAAGATCAGCCGGCCTGCAGATCAGGATGAAATCCGGCCCATCCTCGCCGCCATGCCGCCTCAGCAGGTCGCGCCCTTCCGCCTGGCTGAGGCTGTCACCGACGACGACAACCTCGATGCCCTTTCCCGAAAGCAGCGACTCGGCCTCCCACGGCTGCCGCGCCTCGCGCACATCATGGCCTCGCCGCTCGAGATGGTCGGCCAGTTCGGTCGCGACCACTTCGGCAACGGAAACGAGCGCGATGACGGATCGTGCGGCCATGTTTTTCTATTGTTCCCCTGCCAACCGGAAGTGAGCGCTGGACATCATGTTTATACCCAATCTACTTTCCGCTGATAGCGGGGGCGAGAGCATAGTGCGGGCAAGAATTATCATCGTCGAGGATGAGCCCGACCTGAGGGATGCGGTTGCCGAATATCTCGGCGCCGCCGGCTATGATGTCGTCACCGCTGAAAGCGCGGCTGCGGCGCGCAGCCTGCTCGACACGCAATCGTTCCATATCGCCATTCTCGACATCGCCATGCCCGGCGAGGACGGCCTGTCGCTCGGCCGCTGGCTGCGCTCGAAACTGCCGATCGGCATCATCTATGCGACAGCCGCGGGCACCGCGCTCGACCGCATCGTCGGGCTGGAGCTTGGCGCCGACGACTACATCGTCAAACCTTATGAGTTGCGCGAAGTGCTGGCGCGGGTGCGCAGCGTGCTGCGCCGGGTTCCGCAGCCGCAGGAGCTGCAGGACAAGAAAACCAGGACGGACCGCCGCGCGGTGACATTCGGCCCCTTCCAGGCCGATCTGGACGGCAGGATGGTCACCGGCGCCAATGGCGCGGTCATCGACATGGCCAAGAGCGAATTCGACGTGCTGGAGGTTTTCCTGACCCGCGCCAACCGGCTACTGACCCGCGCCGCCATCTCCGAGGCGATCGGCTTCACCGAGGATCCGGAATCATCACGCGCGGTCGACATCCGCATCATGCGTCTGCGAAAGAAGATCGAGACCGACCCGGCCAACCCGAAATTCCTGCGCACGGTGCGCGGCGAAGGCTATATCTTCTCGCTGCCGACCAACGACGGCAACTGAGCACCGAGGCTGGGCTTCAAATCCAGGGCGATGCGGGACTATGGTCGGCGGCTGGCATGGGGTTCGCCTGCCGGCGGCTCTGAGTGAATCTGGCGACGCCTTTGGAATGACTGCTGACGATGACGGCTGAAACCTCAAGCAATGATCCGCGAGGCACAAGACAGGGCGCGGCGATGGCCGCCGTTCGTGTCGTTCGCCGGCTGCGGGAGGCCGGCGACTGGCAGCGCGAGATGGAAACAATCCTTGCGACGCTTTGCACGGCGATGGACTGCCAGCGCGGCATCCTGTTTCGCCTGCGCGATGTGCCCGGCCAGGGATTTGCCCAGTCGGTCGAGGCCTACTGGATCGACCCGCGTTCTGGTGGCGAACTGGCCTCGCCGACAGTGATCATGCAATCGATCATCAATTCGGACCGGCTGCTGGAACGGGTGTCCGAGGACGAGCGGCAAGGCAAGATCTTCGCCGGACACACCCGCAACCTCGAAGGGTTCCTGAGGATCGATTTCGAAAAGCAGAACATCAAGTCCTTCCTCTCGGTGTCGGTGTTCGCGCATGGCCATCTCTGGGGCACATTGGCGGTCAACGACTGCGTCAACGAGCGCGAATGGACCGACGAGGAAGAGGCGACGCTGCACATCATCGCGCTCGCCATCGGCGATGCCATCGAACGATCGCCTTCGGAAGCTCATGTCAGCGAGGTCATCCGCCGCACGATGCTGCAGGCCTCGCTCGACGCCATCATCGTCATTGACGAGACCGGCTCGATTATCGAGTTCAATCCGGCCGCCGAAAAAATGTTCGGCTTTCTGCGTGGCGACATTCTCGGCAAGGACCTGCTCGACACCGTGGTGCCGGAATATTATCGCAAGGGCTATGTATCGGGAGCCGATTACATGTCCGGCCGTGGCGCGCCCATGGTCGGCCACCGGCTGGAGACGGTGACCCAGAATGCCGCCGGCGAGGTGTTTCCGATCGAGCTGACGGCAACCGAGATGCGGGTCGCCGACCGCCGGCTCATCTTCGGCTCGATCCGAGACCTGCGCGACAAGCTGCGCGCCGAGGAAGAAATCAACCGCCAGCGCGAGAAGCTGCACCAGAACGAGAAGATGGCCGCGATGGGCTCGCTGCTCGCCGGCGTCTCGCACGAGCTCAACAACCCGCTTGCCGTGGTGGTCGCGCAGTCGACGCTGCTGCATGAATTCGCCTCCGACCCGCAAACCAAGGTGCGCGCCGAAAAGGTCCGTGCCGCCGCCGAACGCTGCGGCCGCATCGTCAAGAGCTTCCTGTCGATGGTCCGCCTGCATCCGGCGGCCCAGGCCGAGACAGACCTCAACCAGGTGATCCGCGCCGCCCTTGAAGTGACCGCCTATGGCGCACGGTCAACGGGCATCATCATCGACACGGATTTCGCCGCCGGCCCATTGCTGGCCATGGCCGATGCCGACCACGTCACGCAGGTCGCGGCCAACTTCCTCATCAACAGCCAGCATGCGCTGGCCGGTGCCGCCGGCGACCGGCTGATCAAGGTGCGGACATTCCGCGGCGACCGGGGTAATCCGGGTTTCTCGGTGGAGGACAATGGACCTGGCGTGCCGGAAGCAATCCGCGGCCGGATTTTCGAATCCTACTTCACCACCAAGCCGGTCGGCGTCGGCACCGGCATCGGCCTGTCGATCTCGAAGTCGATCATCGAGCGGCACAATGGCAATGTCTGGTTCGAGGAGGTGGTGCCGAGGGGCGCCCGTTTCGTCGTCCAGCTGCCTGCGATTGTAGCCGGCGGCGCCATTGCCGGCGAAAGCCAGACGCGCTCGAGCGGCCTGCGTCACGCGCTGATCATCGACGACGAGCCCGATGTCGCGGCGTCGCTCTCCGATATTCTTGAGCTGATGGGCATCAAGTCGCGGATCGTGCCGGCCTGGGCATCGACGGCCGTCACGCTCACAGGCCATATGGCTCCCGATATTGTCTTTTCGGACCTGCGCATGCCCGGCATCAGCGGCATTGCCATCTATCGCGAGCTGCTTGCCGAAAAACATGAGCTGGCGCGCCGTTTCGTGCTGGTCACCGGCGACCTGATCGGCGCGAAAGCCGAGATCGAGGCGCTGCCGGCACACCAGCGGCCGCAGATCCTGGAAAAGCCTTTCAGCACGCTGGACGTCCGCGGCGTGCTCGCGGCCATTGCCGAGCAGGCGGCAGCGGGCATCTGAGATTAGGGCCGAGGGTCGGTTGAGATTCAGGTCAGGCCGAGCCGAGAATGACGG
>JBDSLV010000162.1:0-8675 GCA_039916205.1 Mesorhizobium sp.
CGGGAAATAGGCCAGACGCACTGGCTTCCAGTGACCGTCCGAGGCGTCCAGATACTGGACGCGGATCGTCTCGGCATGACGGGTCAAGCGGATCCTGATGCCGTCGGGATTTGCCGGGATGTTGGCCAGGGACCAGTCCGAGGCATCGTTGGTGACGACGACGGAGAAATACATCAGCCCGTCGGTGTACTCGATACCGGTCTTGATCCAGTGGGTCTCGCTCAGCCGGATCATCAATCCCGCCTGGTCATAGAGCACCTGATAGTCGCCCTTTACGGTGACTTCGACAGAGAAGTCACCTTCGACCGGCCGGTAGAGGAAATGACCATTGTCACGCCAGAAATCGTAGAAGGTCTCACGCCAGAAATCGGTCTCCTTGCCGGTCCGCACATGGACGGCATTGCCGTCGACTGAGTGGAAAGGCGGCGGGTTGAGCCAGGTCAGGTCCTTGTCTTGCACTGTCATCGCCCTGCCCGCCGGTCCGTTTTCATACGCGTCGAATATCGCCGGCTCGATCAGCCGGCGAATGTATAGGCGGTCTTCACCGTGGTGTAGAATTCGGCGGCATAGCGGCCCTGTTCGCGCGGACCGAAGCTCGACCCCTTGCGGCCACCGAACGGAACGTGGAAATCGACGCCGGCCGTCGGCAGATTGACCATCACCATGCCGGCCTCCGAGTTGCGCTTGAAATGCGTGGCGTGCTTGAGGCTTGAGGTACAGATGCCTGAAGTCAGGCCGAAGGGCGTGTCGTTGGCAACGGCCAGGGCCTCGTCATAATCCTTGACGCGGATGACGCTGGCGACCGGTCCGAATATCTCCTCGCGCGAGGAGCGCATGGCATTGGTGGCCTCAGTCAACAGCGCCGGCTGCAGATAGAAGCCTGGGGTCTGGCGGTCGAGCCGCTCGCCGCCGAAGGCCAGTGTGGCGCCTTCCCTGACACCGATGGCGATATAGTCTTCATCCTGCTTCAGCTGGCTGGCGTCGACGACCGGACCGATCTGGGTCCGCGCATCGAGCGCGTCACCGATGACCAGTTTGCCCATGCGCTCCTTGAGCGCCTCGACAAAGCGGTCATGGATGCCTTGCGTGACGATCAATCTGGATGAGGCCGTGCAACGCTGGCCGGTCGAAAAGAATGCGCCATTGATGGCGCATTCGACAGCAGTGCCGAGATCGGCATCGTCAAGCACGACGAGCGGGTTCTTGCCGCCCATCTCGAGCTGGAACTTGCGCATATGTTCGACACTCGCCGCCGCCACGCGCTTGCCGGTACCGACCGAACCGGTGAAGGTGATGGCGTTGATATCCGGGCTGTCGAGCATGGCCTGGCCGACCACCGAGCCCTTGCCCATGACCAGGTTGAGCACGCCCTTCGGCAATCCGGCGCGGTGCAGGATATCGACAATCGTCCAGGCGCTCTCCGGAACGAGTTCGGCCGGCTTGAAGACGATGGTGTTGCCGTGGGCGAGCGCTGGTGCGATCTTCCAGGCCGGAATGGCGATCGGGAAGTTCCAGGGCGTGATGATACCGACCACGCCGACCGCCTCACGCGTGATTTCAACGCCGACGCCGGGCCGCACGCTTGGAACCACCTCTCCAGACAAACGCAATGTTTCGCCGGCAAAGAAATCGAATATCTGCGCGGCGCGAAGGGTCTCGCCGATGCCCTCGGCCAATGTCTTGCCTTCCTCACGCGCCAGCGACCGGCCAATCTCGTCCTTGCGGGCGATGATCTCGTCGGAGGCCTTTTTCAACACCGCATGACGCGCCAGCGGGCCCGATCGGGACCAGGCCGGAAAGGCTGCTTTCGCCGCGGCGATGGCTTGTCCGGCCTGCTCGGGTCCGGCGGAGGCGTACTCACCGACAACGTCGCCGGTGTCGGAAGGATTGATGTTGCGCGATCCGGCCTCGCCCACCCATTCGCCGTCGATGAGGTTCTGTCGAAACGCTGTCATATCGTTGTCTTTCCCTGGTGATGCGGGGCGGGGGCCGCCGTTGGCTGTATTTGCCAGACAATTGCGGTTTGGGAAAGGTTGCTGTGGGTCAATCGCACGCACTGCCTTGCCACTGGGCGCGGGCGGAGCGCGAGTTTGACCTCGAGCTTGGTCCGGCGCCAAGACCGGAATATCGCTCAAGCCATCCGCCCGCATCCTGTACACTTATGTCCATCCTTGATTTGCCGGCTGTGCCATGGCATGCGTCATGATGATGGCAGCCATGGAATCGACCACCCAGCGCGCCGGCGTCACCGGCAACGTCAAGGCCACACGCGAAGACTGGCTCAAGCTCGCGCTTGAGACCTTGATATCGGATGGCGTCGAACGCGTGCGGGTGCAGATACTCGGCCAGAGCCTCGATGTATCGCGCTCGAGCTTCTACTGGTACTTCAAGAGCCGGCAGGATCTGCTCGACCAGTTGCTTGAATATTGGCGGCAGACCAACACAAGGTTCATCGTCGAACGGGCCGAGCAACCGGCCTCGTCCGTGATCCGCGGCGTGATGAACATCTTCGAGTGCTGGGTCGATGAAAAGCTCTTCGATCCACGCCTGGATTTCGCGATCAGAGCCTGGGCACGCCGCTCTCCTGCTACAAGGCGCGCACTCGACGAGGCCGATGATCAGCGCGTCAACGCGATCCGCGACATGTTCATCCGCCATGGCTATGACCAGGAAGATGCCTTCGTGCGGGCACGCGTGCTCTACTTCATGCAGATCGGTTATTATTCCCTTGAACTCAATGAGCCGATGAGCAGCCGCTTGGCGCATGTCGCGTCTTATCTGCGCAGCTTCACGGGCCAGGAGCCATCCGTCCAGGACGTCGAGGACTTTTCGCGTTACGTCGAGGAGACGATTTCGCGCAGCCGCTAGGATGCGTCGGCCTTTGAGGCCGATGGCGGGCTCCGGATCCAATGACATGAAACGATTTGCAGCCCTGTCCAGGGACTCAACTCGAACTAGACATTAATGTACAATGCCAATACGTTTCAGCTTGACGACGACATTGATACGCGATTGACAAGCCACCTCAGACCACGCGATGACCTTCTTCAATTCCCATCAACCAGGCCTGTCCAGCGATCCATGACCAGAAGCTACTCCGCTCTATCGCTCTTCAAGGAGGGCCTGGCCGGCCAGACAGGCTGGAAGCCGGCGTGGCGTTCGCCCGAGCCAAAGCCAACCTATGACGCGATCGTCATCGGCGGCGGCGGACATGGGCTGGCAACGGCCTATTACCTGGCCAAGAACCACAACATTACCCGGGTCGCGGTGCTGGAAAAGGGCTGGATCGGCGGCGGCAATACCGGCCGTAACACGACAGTGGTGCGCTCCAACTACTACTATCCGGAAAGTGTCGCGCTCTACGGGCTGGCACACCGGCTGTACGAGGGCCTGTCAAAGGACCTGAACTACAACGTCATGCTGTCGCAGCGCGGCATGGTCAATCTGTGCCACAGCACCGGCGAAATGGAAATCGGCGCGCGCACCGTCAACGCCATGCAGATCAACGGCATCGACGCTGAACTGTTTTCGCCCGACGATGTGCGGCGCGTCGCGCCGATCTACAATTTTTCCCCGGATGCGCGCTTTCCTGTTTTCGGCGGCATCTGGCAAGGCCGGGCCGGCACGGCACGGCACGATGCCGTCGCATGGGGGTATGCTCGGGCGGCAAGCCGGCTCGGCGTCGACATCATCCAGAATTGCGAGATCACCGATTTCATCGTCGAGGGCGGCCGCTGCCGGGGCGTCCAGACTTCGCGCGGCATGATCCGCGCCGATCGCATTGGCATGGCGGTGGCCGGGCATTCCTCGGTGCTGGCGGCCAAGGCCGGGTTCCGGCTGCCGATCAATTCCTATGCGCTGCAGGCATGCGTTTCCGAGCCGGTGAAGCCGATCCTCGACACGGTGGTGCTGTCGCCCGGCACCGGCGTGTATGTCAGCCAGTCGGACAAGGGCGAGATCGTCATCGGCGGTGGGCTCGACCGCATCCCGTCCTATGCGCAGCGCGGCAACCTTCCGACGCTGGAGACGGTGATTGCCGGCGTGCTGGAGATGTTCCCCGTCTTCGGCCAGTTGAAGCTGATGCGGCAATGGGCAGGCATCGTCGATGTCGTACCGGACTCCTCGCCGATCATCGGTGAATCGCCCTTGCCGGGCCTGTTCCTCAATTGCGGCTGGGGCACGGGCGGCTTCAAGGCCATCCCGGCCGGCGGCACGCTGCTGGCGCAGTTGCTGGCCTCAGGCAAACACAACGACATCAGCCGCCCCTTCGACCTTGATCGCTTCGCCAGCGGACGGCTGATCGACGAAGCGGCTGGCTCCGGCATCGCGCACTGATGCGTGTCGCCCAAAAGTGCGCAGCGGTTTTGGGACGACGACACGCATAAAACCAGGACAAGTCTTTCATGCAGCTTTTTCCTTGCCCGTTCTGCGGCCCGCGCGACGAGACCGAATTCCACTATGGCGGCGATGCCGGAAACGTCAGGCCGGATGGTACGGAGGTGCCGACCGAGCGCTGGGCCGAATACCTCTATCTCCGCACCAACCCAAAAGGCACCGCACGCGAGGTCTGGGTTCATATGACGTGCAGCGAGTTCTTCGTCATGGAGCGTGACACCGTCACCCACAAGGTGCTGTCCTCGACTGCTCTTGGTGGGGAGCACGCAGCGTGACCGCTTCGCGTCTTGCCACGAGTGGTGGTTTCATCGACCGCTCGCGCCCGATCCGCTTCAGTTTCGATGGCAAGACCGTGCACGGTTTTGCTGGCGACACGATCGCCTCGGCTTTGCTGGCGAACGATGTCGCGATTGTCGGGCGCAGCTTCAAATACCACCGGCCACGCGGCATCTGGGGCGCCGGCGTCGAAGAGCCAAACGCGCTGGTCGATATCGGCGGCAGCACGCCGCCGACGCCGAACACGCGCGCCACGACCGAGCCGGCACGCGACGGGCTGGAGGCGAAAAGCGTCAATGCCTCGCAAAGCGCGCTGGCCGATCGCAACGCCTTCATGGATCGTTTCTCGCGCTTCATTCCGGCAGCCTTCTACTACAAGACCTTCATGTGGCCGGACTGGCATATGTTCGAGCCACGCATCCGTGCCATGGCGGGGTTAGGCAAGGTTGATAAAGACTGGACATCGGCTGGATCCGCCGACCAGATCAACCATCATTGCGACGTGCTCGTCGTGGGCGCGGGCCCAGCCGGATTGGCGGCAGCCAGGCTGGCGGCGGCCGCCGGCCAATCCGTAGTGCTTGTCGACGACCAGGTGCGGCCGGGCGGTTCGCTTGGACATCGTGACAGCGAAGTCGATGGAAAACCAGCGAAGAACTGGGTCGACGAGACAGTCGCGGGACTTGCGGCGGCAGGTCATCTGATCCTGCCCTCAACGACCGCCTTCGGCATCTATGACCACAATCTGGTCGGGCTCAATCAACGTCATCCCGATGGGCGGCAGGACACGCTGTGGCGGGTCAGGCCGCGCCATATCGTGCTGGCGACCGGCGCCATCGAGCGGCCGCTGCCTTTCGCCAACAATGACCTGCCCGGCATCATGTCGGCGGATGCCGCACTTTCCTATCTCAAACGGCATGCCGTGCTGGTCGGCCGCCGCATTGTCGTCGCCACCAACAACGACAGCGCCTACGAAGTGTCGGAAGCCATCTCCCAGGCCGGCGCCGAAGTCACGCTTGTCGACATCAGGCGCGAGGGCATGCCAGCCACGCTGGCCAATGTGCGGCTGCTCAAGGGGCGCAGCCTTGCTTCCGCCAGCGGCAAGCTGCGCGTCGACGGCGTGACGCTGGATGATGGCACCCGGCTCGACGCCGATTGCGTGCTGGTCTCCGGCGGCTGGACACCGACCATTCATCTGTTCGGCCAGGCCAAGGGCAAGCTTGCCTGGAGCGAGGCGCGCGCGGCCTTCCTGCCGGGTGACCCGGTTGACGGCATCAGCGTCGCAGGCGCGGCGGCCGGCACGGTCTCGCTGAAGGACGTGTTCGCCAGTTCAGCGAAGGCGGTTGCCTCGCTCGGCCATACGAAAGCAGCCGCGCCACGCAGCTCGGGGCCGGAGGCAACGGCCGGTATTTCTCCGGCATGGCCGATGCCCGGTTCGAAAGGGCGTATCTGGATCGACTATCAGAACGACGTGACCGCGAAAGATGTGGAACTGGCGGCACGCGAGAACTTCGTCTCGGTGGAGCACCTGAAGCGCTACACCACGCTCGGCATGGCGACCGACCAAGGCAAGACCTCCAACCTGCCGGGCCTGGCGCTGATGGCCGGGATCACCGGCCGCACGGTTCCCGAGGTCGGCACCACGACCTATCGTCCGCCATTCACCCCGGTACCGCTGGCAAGCTTTGCCGGCGCGCGCGTCGGCGAGCTGATGGCGCCAGTGCGCCGGCTGCCGCTGGAAAATGTCCACCGTGGCGACGGCGCTGTCTTCCAGGAATACGGCGGCTGGCTGCGCCCGGCCTACTATGGCAACGGCGACGCGGAGCGGTCGATCCAGGACGAGGCACGGCGTGCCCGCCAATCGGTCGCGCTGTTCGATGGCTCGACGCTTGGCAAGATCGAGGTGATCGGACCGCAGGCGGGCGAGTTCGTCGACTTCCTCTGCTACAACACCATGTCGACGCTGAAACCCGGCCGCTGCCGCTATGGTTTCATGTTGTCGGAAAACGGCGTGGTCTTCGATGACGGCGTTCTGGTGCGGCTGGACGAACATCGCTTCGTCGTCTCGTGCTCATCCTCGCATGTCGCCGCCGTGCATGCGCGGCTGGAGGAATGGCGCCAGGACCGCTTTGGCCGCGGCGCCGTCTATATCCACAATGCCACCTCGGACATGGCGACGCTGACCGTCTCCGGCCCGAACGCCCGCAAGCTGCTCGAAGCGCTTGATCTCGGCACTTCGCTCGACGATGCCGACCTGCCGCATATGGCGGTCAGCCATGGCACCTATGCCGGGGACGAAGTCCGTATCGCCCGCGTCAGCTTCACCGGCGACAGGAGCTACGAAGTCTCCATCCGGGCAGATCGCGCCGAGCCCTTGTGGGCGCATATGCGCAAGGCCGGCCAAGTCTTCGATGCGGTTGTCATCGGCCTCGAAGCACTGATGATCCTGCGCGCTGAGAAGGGCTTTATCGTCATCGGCAAAGACACTGACGGCACCACGCTGCCGCACGATCTCGGCGTCGACGGTCCGCGCACCAAGCGCAAGACCGAATTTGTCGGACGCCGCTCGATGTTCACGGAGGAGGCGTCGCGCGACAACCGCATGCAGCTTGTCGGACTGACGGTGCCGCAAGGCGAAGCCCCGCTGGCCACCGGCGCGCATGGCATCGAGCGCCGAGACGGCAAATTGAAAAGCCTGGGTTTCGTCACCTCCAGTTACCAGAGCCCGACGCTCGGCCGCGCCGTGGCGCTCGGCCTGATCGAACGCGGTGCCGCACGCCACGGCGAGACGATCGAAATCCAGCATCTCGGCAAGGTCAGGAAAGCGACGATCGCCGCACCCTGCGCCTTCGATCCGGCAGGAGACCGGTTGCATGCGTAATCTCGCGGAAAAATGGTCGATCGCACCAGACTGGCAAGCGGCCGTCATCGAGGCGCCCGGCCTGACGATACGAACCGTAATCGGCCTCAACCAGGTTCTGGTTAGCGGCGATCTCGATGCCTGGGCGCGGGTTTCCGGCCTGAGCGGGGATGGTGTCGGCGCCTTTGGTATGGCCCGGGGCGACCGTTACGCGGCGCGGCTGGCCCGCGACCGGCTGCTTGCGGTGTCCAAGGCACCGTTTGCGGTCGCGGCGGGCTGGCACGCGGAAGGTTTCGCGGTGACTGCCATCAGCGCGGGACTTCACGTGTTCGAGATCGAAGGCACTGCAATCGACGCTTTTGTGGCGCGGGGGACGACACTCGATCCACGGCAGGCGAGCGCGAGCGCGAGCGCGGCACTTTCCTTCGCCGGCATCAGCGCCATCGTTTATCGTCACGAGGACAGGCTGCGCATCCATGTCGATCGCGGCCTGGCGGCCTACCTCTGGACATGGATGGAAGCGGCGGCCGGCAATCTGTCAGCCGGATAGGCGGGACTCCCAGCCCCTCAGAGCGTGAACGACCAGAACAGGCAAGCCAGGGTCGCGGCGGCGAACACGACGAAGAACAAGCTGCGCAGCAGCACGTTGCGGCGAAGCTCGTTGATGACGAAATGGCAGCCGATGATCGCCACGGCAAACAGGAACCGCCAGTTCAGCAGCGCCCACAAGGCATCCCTCTGGCCGAAAGCCCATCTGACGACGAGACACCCGACGATCGCCGCCAGCAGAACGATCACTGTCCAGAAGAGTGCATCGGCGGCATTGGTCAAGACGATGCTGGCCGCCCTGATCGGCAGGATCATCATCAGCAGCGCACTGAAGAAATAGACGGCGGCAAGCGGAATGAAGGTCGCGGCATCGGCGATGCCGTCGAGCCGTCTCACGCCGATCGCACCATAGGGGTAGCCGTGCCTGGCCACGGCAAGGCTGAGCGCCATGAGCAAGGCGGTCAACACGGCGACGAGTGCGAAGGATGTGAGGGCTCTGCTCATGATGTTCCTGTTCCAGACGAATCAGTCAGGAACAGATTTAGCCAAGGGTTGTAAATTGCGCGTAAGCAGAACGCACTTTGCGGATTTCGACCTC